>JAUNCQ010000001.1 GCA_030526515.1 Coriobacteriia bacterium | reverse complement strand
CCGTCGCCGGTGACGTTGCAGGCGGTGCCGAAGCTGTCCTGCAGGGCGAAGATGGTCAGCACCAGCGCGGTGCCGGTGGCATCGAAGCCCAGGACGCCGGTGACCAGGCCCAGGGATGCCATGACGGTGCCGCCCGGAACGCCGGGAGCGCCAATGGCGAAGATGCCCAGCAGCAGGCAGAACAGGACCATGGTGGAGACCTCGGGCATGGCGCCGTAGAGCATCTGGCTGATGGTCATGCAGAAGAAGACCTCGGTCAGGACGGAGCCGCACAGGTGGATGTTGGCGAACAGCGGCACGCCGAAGTTCACCATGTCCTTGCGCAGGACCTCGGAGCGGTTTGCGCAGCGCAGGGAAACGGCCAGCGTGGCAGCAGAGCTCATGGTGCCGATGGCGGTCAGGTACGCCGGGCCGTAGTGTTTCAGCACCTGCAGCGGGTTCTTGCCGGAGTACGCGCCGGCAACGCCGTACAGCAGGGCCAGCCAGATGTAATGGCCCACGATCACGATGACGATGACCACCAGGAAGACCGGCAGCTGCTGGGTGATGGAGCCCTCATAGGTCAGGCACCAGAAGGTGGTGGCAATGTAGAAGGGCAGCAGCGGGATGACCACCTTGGTGACCACGGCCAGGACGATGCGCTGGAATTCATCCAGCAGCTTGATCATGGTGCTGGCCTTGGTGAACACCGCGGCAACGCCCAGCATGATGGACAGCACCAGGGCGCTCATGACCGGCATGATCTGCGGGATGTTCAGCTCGAAGATGACCTCCGGCAGCTCCTTCAGCGCATCAGCCGAGGTCGCAATGGACAGGCTCGGGATGATGGCGTAGCCGGACGCGGTGCTGAAGAACGCCGCGCCGATGGACGAGATGTACGCGATGACCACCGCAACGCCCAGGATGCGGGACACGTTCGATCCCAACTTGGTGATGGACGGCGCGATGAAGCCGATGATGATCAGCGGCACGCAGAACATGATGATCTGGCTCAGGACATGCTTGACGGTCACGACCACGTTCATGATGGCTTCGTTGGAAACCAGGCCGAACACGATGCCGACGACCACGCCCATGAGCAGAATAAACGGCAGGCTGGTGAAAATCTTCTTCAAACCCTGCTCCTTTCCAAAAATCGCCTTCCCCCTGAAGGCGCACACGTTGGAGCAATGCTATCAACAGAATCTACACAAGTTGTCATAACGTCGGGCGAAAGCGCTGTTACGGCCGCCTTACGGCGGCTCGTCCGAGGAAGACGCAGCGCACAAATGCAGCCAGGAGGCTCTGCTCCGCCCAGCTGCCCCCCTACTGGAACAGCACCAGGCAGGCCACGAACAGGATCAGCACCACGGGGAGCGCAGCGTTGAGGACCTTGTCGGGCACCTTGCCCAGGGTGCGCTCGCACAGCGGGTAGACCACCCAAGTCATAAGGGACACCAGAGCGCCCAGCAGCAGGTCGTTCACGATCCAGGCCTGTCCCAGGATGTTGCCGGGCAGCTGGGAGTTGTCCCACAGCGGGTAGACGCCGTTTTCGTCCGGCTGGTTCTGGATGAAGCCCTGGGCCAGCTCCATGCACATGGACAGCAGCACGGATGCCCAGTAGAAGTCCCAGCAGGCAACCGCCTTGCTCTTGCCGCGGATGGCCCAGCGGTGGATCAGATGGCCGCGGAAGGGCTCCATAACCAACGCGATGACCACCACCGCGCAGCCGTAGACCGGGAACGGGAACAGCGGGCTCTGCCACACGCCGGAGTTGGGGTCCACAATATGGAACAGGCTGTCCATGATGGTGCAGTAGCCGATCTCCATCCAGTGGCCCACCCAGCTGAACAGACAGAAGTACAGGATCAGGTTGCGCCAAAAGGGCCAGCTGCGGGGAATCCACTGGTGCTTGGGCTTCAGCAGCGAGTCCGGATGAGGGCGGACCGGGCGCTGGGGAGTGGATTCGGGGGTGGTTTTCGCCCCGTTGTTCGAAGGCTCCATGCTACTCCTGTTCCACTTCCGTCACCACGGGCACGCCCGCCTGGTCCTTCACGGCATCGGTCAGCTCCTGGCTGGGGTTCAGGACCGTGTAGGTCGAGGTGCTGCCATCCGCACCGACCTCGACGTAGACGACCGAGGACACCAGCTCGCCGTCATCGCCGCCCAGCTGGGGCAGCTCGGGGTTGACCATGTACAGGGCGATCAGCATAGCGTAGCCCACGGCCACGCCGGCGAACATCACGTTCATGCCGTCCTTGGGCGCACGGTTCAGCAGCTTGGCGATGGCCGGGTACGCCACCCACGTGACGAAGGTGGCCGCCACGCCGAAGGCGCTGGAGTACAGCAGGCAGATCTGGCCCATGAAGTTGAAGGGCATGTCAGAGTAGTCCCACAGGGGCAGCGGGCCGCCGGGGGTAGCAGGCATGTTGGTGGCCAGGCCCAGCGCCAGCTCGATGAGGGCGCAGACGACGGCGTTGAACACGTAGCTCAGCACCAGCGGCGCCAGCAGGCCCTTGAAGCGACGGCGCAGCCACTGCTTCACCGGATGGAACAGCAGCACGCAGAAGCAGAAGCCCACGCCGTAGACCGGGAACGGATACAGGTAGTCCGACCAGATCTGACTGGTGGGGTCGTACACGCCCGGGAAGATGCCGTACTTGACCAGCAGGCAGAACGCCGCCTCCATCCAGTGGCCGGCAACGGAGAACACGCAGTAGTACATGATCATGTTTCGCCAGAAGGGCCAGGTCCGCCACTTGTTCAGCTCGTCGTACTCCACCTGCTTGGAAGCGGCTATCTCGCTGCTGAAGGGCTGGTTCAGGACCGCCTTGGCACGGGGCGAAAGGGCGAAGTACAGGATCAGCACCACATCGAAGGCAGAGTTCAGCGCCAGGGAGGTCACCGTGTAGTGGCCGCTGACCAGCGTATAGGTAGTGCCCACCACTATGGTGAAGCCGGCGAAGGCCATGATGGCATAGCGCGCGATCGCCTTGCGCTGCCACAGAAGCCACAGGGTGACGCCCTCGAGCACCACGTTGAACAGGTTGCGCCATCCGACGAAGCCCAGGTCCCACTGGCCCTTCTTCAGCATGACCAGGCTCATGAGGGTCGCCAGGATGTTGATCACCCACAGCACCATGAGCACGCGCATGAACCCAAGCTTGTTGGGGTCATATTGCTTTTCTTCCTTCGCTTCCGCCACGGGCCAGCCTTTCGTCCGATTTTGAAGTTCCCCCTATTGCAGGGGCTCAGCGGCCCTTACGACGCGAAACATCCCGCCGAATAATGCGTCAACTCCCCTTCTCCCTGGTTCGGGTATGATGCAGGCATGGACCTGGTTCTGCTCGGACATATCACCTCGGTCGTGCTGATCGACTACTTCGCCGTGGTGGTGGGAGTGGTCATGGGCGCGTTGTTCGCCGTCAAGCGCAACCTTGACGTGATCGGCGCCATCGTCATGGCGCTGCTCACCGGCTTCGGCGGCGGCGTGATCCGCGACACCCTCCTACACGACCAGGGCTTCTTCTTCATGCAGCACCCGTACCTGGTGATCTGCTGCATCGGCGCGGCGGCGCTGGTGTTCTTCGGCGCCAGCCGACTGGAGAAGCTGGATGCATCCCTGCTGGTGGCCGACGCCCTGTCCGTGGCGCTGTTCGCCCTGGCCGGCGTTGCCAAGGCGTGGGCAGCTGGAGTCGGTCCCGTGTACTCGGTGCTGCTGGGAACCATCACCGCCGTGGGCGGAGGCGCGCTGGCATCCATCGCCATTGCCGAGACTCCCCGCATCTTCAAGTCCAGCGACTACTACGCCATCGCCGGCGGTTGCGGCGCCCTGGCCTACTGCCTGTGCGCCATGGCCCAGGCACCCGAGCTGATCTGCTCCCTGGCCTGCGTGGCCACCTGCCTGGCCCTGCGTGCGGCCAGTCTGAAGCTGGACCTGAGGACCCGCTCCGCCAACGACGTTCCCAAGCACTAGCCCTGGCGCCGTTCCGACCCTGCGACAACCCCGGCGCACCTCACCGGCAAACGCGGATTGCCAACCGCAGACAAGCCGTTCAAGCGCGAGCTACGGGCCCGCAACTCGCAAGTCGATTTTCGGACCATCGAGTTACGGGCCCGCAACTCCGCTTTTCGAAATCGCCCTTCCGTCTTTTCGAGTTATGGGCCCGTGACTCAGGGGTTTCCCGGGATTTCGCCACTTTCGTCCGAGTTGCGGGCCCGTGACTCGACCTCAGCATTTCGCGCGCATTCAGCCCAACCAGGGCAGGCAGCCGGGCCGGACAAGCCCGAGCGAGCGCGGCACAAACCCGGTGACCCCGCCTCCGACCAGCGCAAATGCCCCAGAAAAAGAAAAACGCCGCTGAGAAGCGACGTAAAATTCGAAGTGGCGGGATGTACGAGACTTGAACTCGCGACCTCCGACGTGACAGGCCGGCGCTCTAACCAACTGAGCTAACACCCCGCGTTGCAAGAAAATATAATACGCGGGTCCCCATCAGAATGCAAGTACTTTTTCAAAAAAGTTTTAGGCGTCCCAAATCGCACCCAAAGCAAAGGGGGGCGAAGCATCCGCTCCGCCCCCTCATCGCTCATCGTCCAGACGCCCAACGCCAGTCGGCGCCAACCATCACCGCGACGCGCACGCTGCTGCAACGCACCTGTCGCCAGCCGCCGCACAGCAACCGCGCCTAACGCTGGCCCGTACGGGTGCAGGTCACCACCGTCAGCGGATCGCCGCAGGAGGCATCGGCCTCCCCTACGTTGGACACCACAGAAAACGCCTCGGGCTCCGCAGCCGCAGACCCCTCGTCGACGGCCGCCCCACGGACACCCATCATAGAGTCCTGGTCGCCGGTGGCAATGTGCGGGCTGGCCACACCGCGCTGGTCGTTGTACAGGCGCAGACAGGCTTCCAGCAGCTTGTCTGGACGAAGGGAGCCCGTGGCCTTAGCCTCCAAGGCAAAGGTCAGCTTCCGCCCCTCCAGGCGCAGCGGCTCCGCCAGGAAGTCAGACACCACCAGGCGCTTCTCCTTCTTCTTGCGCACCACCACGACCTCCTCCGGCACCGGCAGCTCTGCCGGCGCATGGGAAAGCACCGCCGTGTACTGGCTCACCGGATACGCCACGGACGCCGCCTTGGCATGGGGATCGATGTAGCGCACAGCCAGCACCATCAGATCCGGCACGCTGGCCGCCTGCAGGCGCTCCAGGGCCTCCGCCTCCGGCACGCGCTCAAGCAGCTGCAGGTCGAAGATCTCGCAATCGCCGCCAACGCCCACGGGCAGCGCGGCGCCGAACGCGATCTTCATGTGCGGGCTGAAGCCCTGGCTGATGGCAAAGGGCAGGTCGGCCCTGCGCACCGCGCGCTCCAGGGCATGGGCCACCTCCAGGTGGGAAAGCATGGCCAAGCGACCGCGCTTGGCGAACACCGCGCGCAGGCGGAACTGGTTAGGATCGGCCATGGTACTCCTCCATCTCCTGTGCCGTCATGGGCAGAGGCGCGCCACCGGTGCGCTCCGCGTAGCTCTTCTCCTCATGGGAGTTGGACCCTCCGGACACGCGGGGCTGCGCCAGCGTGTTCCGAGAATCCAGCGTCGGGCAGGCGCCGCAGGCAGCGCAGCGCTCGAAGGTGCAGTCAGGCGTGGTCTGCTCAGCCTGCGCCAAGGCGCGCTCATGGGCCAGGAACGTGGGCGAAACACCCGTCGTCACATGAGTCCACGGCAGCACGTAGTCCGTGTCGTAGCTGCGCTGGGCAACCGCATCCACATCCAGCCCCACGGCCTCTGCGGCATCACGCCAGGCCTGCTCGTTGAACAGCTCGGACCAGGCGTCGAAGCGGGCACCGCGCCTCCAGGCCTCCTCGACCCAGGCCGCGCACTCGCGGCCACCGCGGCTCATGACCGCTTCCACGAAGCTGGTGGACGGGTCATGCCAGCCCACGCGGATGGCGCGGTACTTGATGCTGTTGCGCAGCAGCTGCACGCGGCGCAGCGCCTCCTCGGGCGTGATCTGACCGTCCCACTGGAAGGGCGTCTGGGCCTTGGGCACGAACACCGCGCACGATATGCTCAGCGCCAGCGACCCCTTCTGATCCGGCGGCACCACGGCACGCATGCGGTCGAGCACCCGCTGGCTCAGGGACGCAATGCCCTTGATGTCCTCATCGGTTTCCGTGGGCAGGCCGATCATGAAGTACAGCTTGCAGCGGCGCCAGCCCGCCTCCAGGGCAGCGTCCAGGGCAGCGAACAGGTCCTCCTCGGTGACGTTCTTGTTGATGACGTCACGCAGGCGCTGCGTGCCCGCCTCAGGGGCAAAGGTCAGGCCTCCCTTCTTGGCGCCGGCCACCAGATGGGCCATCTCCACTCCGAAGGAGTCCAGGCGCTGGGACGGCACGCTCACGCGAATGCCCTTGCCCGCGCATTCCTGGTTGACTTGAGTCAGGATCTGCTCCACCTGGGAATGGTCGGTGGACGAAAGAGACGTCAGGCTGACCTCATCGTAGCCGGTGGCCTGAAGGCCGCACAGCACGGACTTGACCACGTTGTCCGCAGTGCGCTCGCGCACGGGACGATACATCATGCCTGCCTGGCAGAAGCGGCAGCCACGGGCGCAGCCGCGCAGAACCTCCACGTTCAGGCGGTCGTGGACCACCTCCGTGAACGGCACCACGTTGGGCTCCCAACCGGGGCTTTCGGCAAAACCCAGGAACAGGCGCTTGTCGATGCGCTCGGGCAGACCCGGCTCCAGGGGCTCGATCCAGGAGCCCGCGGCCTGGGCGTCGGCCTCGGAACGCCAGCCATACAGGGACGGCACGTAGTTGCCCGGCAGATCCGCCACGGCGCGCAGGATGGACGCACGGTCGGCACCCTGGTCCCTCATGCTGCGAATCAGCTGGCAGAGCTCGGGCACGGCCTCTTCGCCCTCACCGATCTGGATGATGTCGAAGAACGGGGCGTAGGGCTCCGGGTTGAACGCACAAGGGCCGCCTGCCGCCACGAAGGGGTCGTCCGGACCGCGGTCCGCCGCATGCAGCGGGATGCCCGCCAGGTCCAGGACCTCCAGCACGTTGGAGGCCGCCAGCTCGTGGGGCAGCGTGATGCCCACCACGTCGAACTCGCGCAGGGGCGCGCAGCTTTCAATGCTGAACAGGGGGATGTCGCGATCGCGCATGATCTGGATCATGTCCACCGCCGGCAGGAAGGCGCGCTCGGCGGCCATCCCGTCCACTGCGTTGACGCAGTTCACCAGGATGCGGACCGCCTGGTTCGCCTGGCCCAGCTCGTAGGTGTCCGGGTAGACCATGCAGAAGCGGAAGTCGGCATCGGGCTTGTACACGCACCCGAACTCGTGGTTCAGGTAACGCGCAGGTCGTTCCACCTGAGCCAGCAGGGGCTCAAGGCGCGGCCAAAGGTCAGTCATGTAGTGCTCCTAGTGCTTCTTGAGCGCAGACGCCAGGGAACCGGCGCCCGCGACGAACGAATCAAGTCCCGCCTGGGCCATGCTGCGGACCAGGGGACCGGCGGTACGGCTGGCAACGCCCGCCACCTTGCCGGCGCGCTCGCCCCAGACCTGGGCGGCGTCGGCCACGGACTCCTGAACGGTCTTCTGCTGCTCAGGCTCCACGGGCTGGGGCTCCTCCCCCTTCGACGCTGCCGCGATGGCTGCGTCACGGGCGCGGGCGACCACGCCCGCCAGGCCGGCAACGCCGCCACCCGACTCGAAGTAGTCCACCGCCGCGTGACCCATGGCCAGGGTGGCTCCGTAGGCAACGCCGCCCTTGACGGCCCAGCCCAGCACCGGCACCACGCCGGCGACCTCGCGAGCCACCGTGCGGAAGGCAAAGCCGCCGGCAACCAGGGCCGCCAGCTCCTTCACGCGCTCACCGTTCATGGGCTGCCCATAGGCGGCGGCAATCTGCAGCAGCATCTTGGCCTGGTTCATGGTGATCACCGGCATGCTTGCGCCGGGGATGAACACCGCGGCGCCAAAGGCCGCGTTCTGAACCGAGGTCATGTTCACGGCTTCCAAGGAAAGGGGTCGGCGGACGAAAGGAAACGCCAGCGCCATGGACAGGCGCTTGTCCCGGCATGCCTCGATGACCCAGGCGCCCATGCGCTGGTTCAGCACCCGGGCGTTGGGCTCGGTCAGGGCTATGGGCTCTGCCACGGGCTCGGCCGACGCGGCAGGCGCAGCGGCGCCTTCGCCCCCCATGCGCTCGTTCACAGCCTGCACCAACGGTGCGGAGGCAGCGGTAGCGGGAATGGGCGAAATCACGTCCCCCTCCGGGATGGGGAATCCCGACTGCTCGGCAATGCGCGCCACCAGGGACGGCTGGGTAGTCACCACCATGGCCGGCACGCCCTGCTCCCGGGTCTGCTGGGCAAAGGCTCCCACGCCCGTGCCCTGACCGGCCGCGATCACCGCAAGGTCGTCGGAGGCGCCGATGGGCGCCTGGCTGGGGCCCAGGTAGGACAGGGTCACCCGCACGTGCACCGCAGCGCTGGCGAACACGTTGCGCACGTGGGCCACCACGTCCTGGGGTGCGGTTTCGTCCAGATACACGCTCACGGAAACGGGCTCGTTCGCCGCAGCGGACACATGCAGCGCTTCCTCGATGAGGGCCTTCACGTCCAAAGGAATCCTAGCCATTGCTCCCCTTCTTTCCGGGCAGGCCGTTGTGCGCATACACCGACCCGATCATTCCCAACATGACGAAGTTGACGAACATGAACGAAGAGCCGAAGCTCATGAACGGCAGCGGGATGCCCGTGATGGGCATGAGTCCCAGGTCCATGCCAATGTTCTCCAGGATCTGGAACAACCACATGCCGGTACAGCACATGACTATGAGCATGCCGAACATATCGGACGCCCCGCGGGCAATGCGGAACAGGATGGTCACCAGCAGCGCATACAGGGTCAGCAGCACCAGCACGCCCACGAAGCCCAGCTCCTCGGCCAGCACGCAGAAGATGAAGTCGGTAGGCGCCTCCGGCAGGAAGTTCAGGGACGCCTGGGTGCCCTGCATCAGGCCCTTGCCGAACAGGCCGCCGGAACCGATGGCAATCTGCGCCTGACGTAGGTTGTAGCCGGAGCCGGAGGTGTCAGCGTCGGGATTCAGGAACACCAGCAGACGGTTGCGCTGGTAGTTCTTGAGCAGCTTGTACTGGTACACGCCGTCCTCGTCCTGGACCTTCAGCAACTCGTCCACCATGAGCACCGCCGCCACCGCGGCAATGCCCGCCACAAGGGTTATGAGCAGGAACTTGGGCCGCGCGCCGCCTGCCACCAGGGCCGTGGCACCGATGAACAGGTACACCAGGCCGGTGCCCAGGTCAGGCTGGGTCATGATGCACACGAACGGGATCAGCAGGACGAACAGGGCCTTCACGTACTCCCGCGGGTCATCAAGCCGCCCGCCGTAGCGGGACATGACGCTGGCGGCCAGCAGGATAACGGTTACCTTGGCGAATTCTCCGGGCTGCAGCTGAATGCCTATCTTGATCCAGGACTGGGCGCCCTTCGCCTCCACGCCTATGACGGGAAGATGGGGCGAAAGAATCAGCACCACGTTGATGATCAGGAACAGGAACGTGAAGTCGGACAGCAGGCGGTAGTCCAGGCGCCACAGGGCCAGCATCACCACAATGCCCACGGCCACGGTGCCGGCCTGGCGGCTGAAGCTGTAGTCCGCGTTGGTGCTGGTAGCGGAATACACCACCACCAGGCCCAGCAGCACCAGCAGGCTGGTCACCACCACGAAGGGAACGTTGACGGAGCCGAACCGGGCCGGCTGGGGCGACGCAGGCGCCGCGGTAGGCCTGGCGTGCACCATGTTGTCTATCTGCGGAAGAGGCATGCGATCACCACCTTAGTCCATTCGTCCGGAACTCGACGACGGGTCGGCGGCAACGGAGGTGCCGGAAGACGCCGCCACGGACTTCACGTCCTTGAGCTTCCCCTTGTCGTACTGCAGGGCGTAGTTCATGATCTTCGAACCCAGCGGGGCTGCAACGGCGGAACCGCCGCCGCCCTGCTCGACCACGCAAGTCACCACGTACTTGGGATCCTCGTAGGGAGCATAGCAGGCGAACCACGCGTAGTCGCCCTTGCCCTGGACCTCAGCGGTACCGGTCTTCGCCGCGGCGTCGATGCCGTAGCGGCTGAACAGGGCCGCCACCGCCTCGTTTTCCGTGGCGACGCCGTGGAGCGCCTCGCGGACAGTCTTCAGGTGCTGTTCCTGCACGTCGGGCTCGGCCACCACCTCGGGCTCGAAGCTGACCACCACGTCGCCCTGGGAGTTGCGAACCTCCTTGAGCAGGTGGGGCTTCATGAGCTTGCCCGTGGCAATGCCGCCGTAGGCTACGGCAAGCTGAAGGGGCGAAATCAACACGTCGCCCTGGCCGATTGCCATGTTGGTCAGGTCGCCGCCGCGCCACACGGCCTCCTCGGGCACGTCGCGGTAGTGCTCGGCCTTCCACTTGGCGCTGGGGATGCGGCCGGCCTCTTCGCCCGCCAAGTCAATGCCCGTCAGCTCGCCGAAACGGTACTTGGCGATCTCGTCCTGCATAGCGGTGTCCGGGATGTTGCCGCCCTGGCTGGTGCCGGCGTCCCAGAAGTTCTTGCCTATGTCGTAGAAGACGATGTCGCAGGAGTTCACGATGCCGCCGTGGAAGTCCAGGACGCCGTGGCCGGCATGGTCCCAGCACTTCTGCACGTCGCCGGAGTTGAAGCCGTCCCAGCTGCCGGTGCACTTCCAGCTTGCCTTGTCGGTGGCAAAGCCGTACTGCAGGCCGGCCAGGCCCGTGAACGCCTTGAAGGTGGATGCTGCGGGGTACTGGCCCGCAATGGCGCGGTTGAGCATGGGGTAATGGGAGTCCACGCTGTTGTAGACGTCCCAGACGTCCTGGGGAATGCCGCCGATGAACGTCTCCGGCGAGTACGTGGGATAGTTGCCCATGGCCAGCACGCTGCCGTCGCGCACGTCCATGACCACGGCCGCCGCAGCCACGCCCTTGCCGGTGCCGATGACGCCGTCCTGGGGCGCCACCAGCTTGGCCAGGGCCTTGTCCACCTGGTACTGCAGGGGCGCGGCAAGGGTCAGGAACACGTCGGAGCCCTTGGTGGGCTGGGTTTCGCTGACGACCTCGCGAACGTTGCCGTCGGCGTCGGCGATGACCACGCGCTGGCCGTGCTCGCCGGCCAGGACGTCGTCATAGGTTGCCTCCACGCCGCTCTTGCCCACGTCATCGCCGCTTTCGATGGTGCGGCCCTCACGCACGGCACTCAGGTCGTCCTCGGAAGCGGTGCCGGTGTAGCCCAGCACGTGGGCGCCCAGGGCGCCGTAGGGGTACTCGCGCACGGTACGGGTCTGGATGCTCACGCCGTTGAAGGCGTCGGAGTGCTCCGCGATGAAGGCCACGTCACGCTGGCGCACATCGCTGGCCACCACGCGCTGGCTCTGGGCACCGGAGCTGCTGTCCTGGATGCGCTGTCGCACCACGTTATGGGGCACGCCCAGGGTCACGGACAGGCGCTTGACCACGTTGGGGTCATCTACCACGTCCGGGTCCGCCAGGATGGTCAGGCTGGAGCGGTTGCCCACCAGCGTCTTGCCGTCGCGGTCGCAGATGTAGCCGCGGGGTGCCGGAGTGGCCACCGTCGAATAGCGGTTGTTGTCCGCCTGGGAAGCGTAGCTGCCGCCGTTGAGCACCTGCATGGTGAAGGCCTTGAGGCCCAAGACGGCGAAAACCGCACCTGCGAACACGCCCATGCCCTTGAACCGGGAATCCATGCGCTCCGCCGGGGTACGGGAGCTGATCTGATCAGAATGCACGCGAGTAGCCGCGCCGGAGGATCCCCCCGGCATGGAAGCGGACACGCCCACGCTGGAGATGGAGGACACGCTGCGCTTGCCGGAGCGGGCGAACTTGGAATCGGCAGCGTTCTTCATGGCGAAGAACGCAACCACCAGGGCCACCGCGACCACGGCTGCGAGCACGCCTATGACAATGGCGGCGATCACAGGGCACCTACCTCAGCAACGTGGGGCCGTGGTTAGGCTGCAGGCGCTCGTTCGACGTCGCAAGTCGGGACATGGCCATATACAGGATGGCTCCCACGACCACGTCGTACACGGCGCAAGGCAGCGCACGGAACAGCAGCGCCTGGCCAAAGCCCAGGCCCAGCCCGCTGGCCAGCAGCACCACCAGGTACGCCAGCTCCACCACGACCATGCTCACGGCCATGATGGCCAGGGGCTGGAAGTGGGTGTCGTTTGCCAGAGTGCGCATGGAAAGGGACGCTCCCGTAGCCACCAGGATGAGCACCACGGAAAGGGATCCGACCACGCCGCCCACGAACAGGTTGTACAGAAGGCCCATGGCAAAGGACAGGATGACCGTACGGGTGCTGCGGGGGCGAACCACCGCCACCACGATGGCGTATGCCGCCATGAAGTTGGGCATGGCGTTGAACACCTTGACGTACGGGGCAACGACCAGCTGGAGCAGGGTCACCACCACGGCACCGATGATTATGAACGCGTTTTCCTTAGTGAAGCTCACTGCTGGTCACCTCCTTCGCCCGGTTCCTCCTGGCCTTCCCCTTCGCCCTGGGTACCTGCTTCACCCGGTCCGTTCAGGCCCAGGACCACGGTGACCTCCTGCAGGGGGCCGGTCTCCTCGTTGGGAGCAACGATGATCTGACGGGACGCGCCGCCCTGGCTGTCGTCGATGCGGGCCACGGTACCGACCATCAGACCGCGGGTGTAGCTGCCACCCAGACCGGAGGTGATGAGGGCATCGCCCACGCTGACCTTGGCCTCGGCGTCGACGCACTCCAGATACAGGGTGCCGTCAAGGGAGCCGCGAACCACGCCTTCGGCACGGGAGGACTGCACCATGACCGCAGCTCCGCTCTGAGGGTCGGAAAGCAGTCGCACAACCGACGTCGTCGGTGCGGCGGAAACCACCTGGCCTACCACGCCGGTGGGTCCCATAACGGTTTGGCCAGGGCAGATGCCAGAATCCGAGCCCATGTCAATGGACACCGTCTGACTGTAGGCCTCGCCGCTGCGGGCAATCACGTGGGCGGAAACGCCCTGGATGTTGTAGCTGTCGGTCAGCTTCAGCAGGCCCTGCAGGCGTCCGACCTCCTGGCGGTACTCCTCCAGCTGGGCCACCTGCGCACGAAGCTGCTCGTTCTGCTCGCGCAGCGCCGAAAGGGTCCCCTCGGACGCGGCGGCGTCGTCAGACGCCTGCTGGGCAGCGTCAAGGCCAGCGCCCAGGTTGGCGCCCGCGCTGGAAGCCGGTGCGCTCACGGCACCAGCAGCCGCCTGCGCCTTGTGCAGCGGACCCTGGTCGCCTTCGACGGCATAGCCCACGCACAGCGCCACGGAGAGGACGAAGAGCAATAAGGAGAGCACCCCGTGACGAGGTGCTCCGTTGTTTTCCTGGAAGTTGAGGGACATAGACGCGCTATTCCCCTACTTGGAGCGCATGAGCGTCTGCTTCAATGCGCTGGGGGTCTCCAGAACCTTCAGGCAGCCGGTAACCACGTTGGTCAGCGCGGTCTCGCTCACCCAAACGGGAATCTCCAGCTTGTCCGTCAGATAGCGGTCAAGGCCGGAAAGCAGGCCGCCACCGCCCGTCAGCAGGATGCCGTTCTGGATGATGTCGGATGCCAGGTCCGGGTTGGTCTTCTTGAAGGTCTCCTTGATGTGGACGACCATTTCCTCGCAGGGATCGATCAGGGCGTCACGCACGTCCTCTGACTGGATGGTGACCTCCTTGGGCTGTTCGGTGATGACGTCCTGGCCGGAGATGATCATGTCACGCTCGCGACCGTCCTCGAAGGGAAGGATGGAGCCGATCTTGATCTTGATGACCTCAGCGGTACGCTCGCCGATCTTGATGCCCAGCAGGTCTCGCAGGTGCATGGCAATGGCCTCGTCCATGCGATTGCCAGCAAGGCGCAGGGACGAAGACGTCACGATGCCGCCCAGGGAAATGACCGCGACCTCGGTGGTGCCGCCGCCGATGTCGACCACCATGGAGCCGGTGGGCTCGGTGACGGGCAGGTCGGCACCCATGGCTGCCGCCATGGGCTCCTCGATCAGGTATGC
This sequence comes from Coriobacteriia bacterium, assembly GCA_030526515.1. Taxonomy (GTDB): domain Bacteria; phylum Actinomycetota; class Coriobacteriia; order Coriobacteriales; family Eggerthellaceae; genus SUG1186. Next base: position 149,512 of record JAUNCQ010000001.1, on the reverse strand, counting down.
CTGGCGTGCGCCTGCCTGGATGGCAGCCTCGAACACGGCGCGCTTCTCAACGGAGGTGGCGCCGCAGGGAATGCAGATGACGATGCGAGGCTTGGCCTGCCACGGGTAGCGACGAGGAGCCGCCTTGTTGATGAAGGCGGACAGCATTGCCTCGGTCACGTCGTAGTCCGCAACCACGCCGTCCTTGAGCGGATGCTCGGCGGAAAACGCGTCGGGCGTGTGGTTGATCATGTTCTTTGCCTCATGGCCGACGGCAAGAACACGGTGGGTATTCTTCTCAATGGCCACGACGGAAGGCTCGTTCACCACGATGCCTTCGCCCGTGACCGCCACCAGGGTGTTGGCGGTGCCCAGGTCAATGGCCAGGTCAGCAGACATCTGGCCCGTCAGGCTGGAAAGCCAATCCGCTACCGGATCAAAAATGGACATAAAGGTTAACCCCTTGCCTCATAAATTACGCAGTCATAGATGAATATAAAGTTTATCACAGGCTGCGCCGCTATCAGGAAAACCCGTGAGTACCTGCAAAAATTCACATGCTGAAAACAACAGGACCCCGGCTTTGGGAGCCAGGGTCCTGAAATAGGGCGAAATAGTCGCTTGGCTTATGCGCCGAAGAAGACCTTGATCTCGCGCTCAGCGGACTCGACGGAGTCGGAGCCGTGGATCACGTTCTCGTCGATGGTCAGGCCGAAGTCGCCGCGCATGGTGCCAGGAGCAGCCTCTGCCGGGTTGGTGGCGCCCATCAGCTTGCGCATGGTGGCAACGGCGTTCTCGCCAGCGACGACCATCTTGACGACGGGGCCGGAGGTGATGTAGGAGACCAGGCCCTCGTAGAACGGCTTGCCCTTGTGCTCGCCGTAGTTGGCCTCTGCCTCCTCCATGGTGACCATGCCGAGCTCCATGCGCTCGATGGTCAGGCCGACGCGCTCGATGCGGGCGATGATCTCGCCGATGTGGCCGTTGCGGACGCCGTCGGGCTTGATCATGTTGTAAGTCTTCTCGAATGCCATGAGTCAGTTCCTTTCGTTATGGCTTGCTTGTCATTCAGTCAGCTGCGCGGGGCAGCGTATTCCTATTTGTTCTGGCTGGCGTAGTACAGCTCCACGTTGGCGATCTTCCAGCCGAGCATATCGCGAACCATGGTGAGCTTGTACTTGACGGAGCCGCCCTGTTCGGTCTTGGCGGTCACGTAGACCGTGGACTCGTTCATGGACTTGCTCATGCCATCGACGGTGACGTCGCCGGACTTGATGACGGACTTGGCCAGGGTCTTGGCCTTGTCGGAGCCGATCTCGGCGCAGAAGACCTTCTCCACTGCGGAATCGGGGTCAGCGAACAGCTCGGCAGCAACGGATTCCTGGGTCGGATAGCCGTAGCCCTGGGTGTAGCCGTAGGCGGCCACGCCGAACGCAACCACGATAAGCACGATGATCAGGCCGAAGATCTTGCCCAGGATAGAGCCCTTGCGCTTGGTCTTCTGGAAGTCCTTGGTCCAGTCAGCCTGCATGTGGTCCTGCTGGTTGAAGAAGGACTCAGCAGCTGGGTTGGGATCCATGGGATAGCCTGCGCCATAGCCGCCGTAGACCGGGTCGGCAATCGGCTGCTGCTGCTCGTAGACGATGGGATCGAGCACTGCGGTGCCGTCAGCTGCCAGGGTGTCCAGGCCGGACACGTCGGCAGGATCCTCGAAGCCGCCCAGGTCAACCTTGGTAGGCTGGAGCTGGTCGGTACCCTGAGACACGGCGGCGATGGCATGCTGGTAGTCGATGCTGGCAACGTCGGACAGGAAGTAGGTCTTGTCGGCCAGGGCCAGTTCGAAGGCGTCCACGGCCTTCTTCATCTGACCGGTAGCGGTGTAGGCCTGGCCAAGGCTGGCCCACATCTTGTTGCGCATGTCCGGCTTCATGTCGAACTGCAGAGCGCTCTCGTAGGAGGCGATGGCGTCCGCCGGACGATCCAGAGCCATGAAGCACACGCCCAGGTTCAGCAGGGCCTTGGTGGGATCCGGGTTTGCCTCGTCCAGAGCTGCCTCGCGGAAGGCCACGCCAGCCTCGGCGTTCTTGCCCAGGCGCAGCAGGGCGCTGCCCATGTTGGAGTAGGCCTTGTACTTGGTGGCATAGGTGGCGTCGCTGACTGCGACCTCGAAGCACTCGATAGCCTGATCGAAGTCACGCAGGGCCACGTAGGCCATGCCCAGGTTGTAGTTGACGGTGCCCACCGCCTGATAGGCGGAATCCTCCGCCGCTGCGCTGTAGGCCGCCACGGCGGAAGCCGCGTCCTTCAGCTTGATCAGGCAGTTGCCGCGCTGATGCTGGATCTGGCCGGTCTCACCGGGAGCCAGAGGGCCCTGCAGGCACTGGTCGAACAGGCTGAGGGCACCGGCAAAGTCCTTTGCGGCATACTGTGCGCGCGCTTGCTGGAAAAGCTCGTTGTTCATCGAAATCCCTTACGTCTTGGTCGTGTTTGATGTGCGTTTTCGCGACGTGAGCTGATTAGGAGGCCAGGTTCTCGATCACGATGGACTCGATCTTGTCACCCTTGCGCAGGGAGTGGACGACGTCCAGGCCCTCGATGGTGTCGCCGAAGACGGTGTAGTTCGGGTCCAGGAAGTGCTGGGCGCCGAGGCAGAAGTAGAACTGGCAGCCAGCGGAGTCCGGCATGGAGGAACGAGCCATTGCCAGGGTGCCGTCCTCATGGGAGTTGTTGGGGTTGGTGGAGAACTCCTCCTTGATGGAGTAGCCCGGGTTGCCGGTGCCGGTGCCCAGCGGGCAGCCGCCCTGGATGACGAAGTCCGGCACGTAGCGATGGAAGTTCAGGCCGTCATAGAAGCCCTTGGTTGCCAGCTCGACGAAGTTGCCGACGTGGATGGGGGCGTCCTTGCCGTGCAGCTGAACGCGAATGACGCCCTTGGAGGTGGTCACAACTGCGATCTCTTCGCCCGTGGGCTGGTATTCGGGGGTATACAGTGCCATGAATCGGCTCCTTTTCCTTATAGGATTGGACGGCCCGCAGGCCGTCCCTCATTCACAAAGCTGGTGCCCTCGATAGGATTCGAACCTACGACTTTCTGCTCCGGAGGCAGACGCTCTATCCCCTGAGCTACGAGGGCACATGTTCGGGATTATACGCTATCATTGCCTAAATAGCCACATTCACGAATGGCGGCTTCACGAAACATTCGTTTCGAGCCCCAGGTTTACTATTTATATATACAGGAGTTGCACATGACCGAGCAGGTTGTAATCGAGCGCATGAGCTACGGCGCCCAGGGAATCGGCCGCCTTTCCAGCGGAAAGACCGTCTTCGTGGACGGCGCGGTGCCCCAGGACACCGTCAGCGTGGTCATCGACCAGGAGAAGTCCTCCTTTGCCCGCGGCCATGTGGACCAGATCCTTGAGGCATCTCCCCTGCGCGTCCCCTGCACCTGCGCCCACGGCGCCCTGTGCGGCGGCTGCCCCTGGCAGGCCCTCTCCTACGAAGCGCAGCTGGAAGCAAAGCGCAGCAACGTGGTCAGCGCTCTGACCCGCACCGCCAAGATGGACCCCGAGCTGGTAGAAGAGCTGGTACGGCCCGTGGCGGGCAGCAAGCGCCAGTGGGGTTACCGCAACAAGCTGGAGCTGACCTGCTTCAACGACGCCTCCGGCCGCCTGCAGCTGGGCTTCCACGCCCAGGGCGGCGACCCCACCCCCGCTCCCGACCTGTGCCCCGTGGCGGTCAAGGCCATCCAGAAGGCCCCCAAGGCCCTGCGCGGCTCCCTGCGCTTCGCCCAGGGCGCTGGCGACCTGGGCATCTTCCGCGTGGGCGTGCGCAGCAGCGTCCGCACCCGCAGTACCGAGGTGGCCCTGTGGACCAGTCCGGGCGCGTTCCCCCGCGCAAGCGTGGCCAAGACCCTGCAGAGCGCCTGCTCCCCCACCAGCACCGTCCGCGTCCTGGCCGACCCCGGTAAGGCCCGCAAGGTGAAGAAGGTTGAGGTCCTGTCCGGCAAGGGCTTCTGGGAGGAGGAGCTGTGCGGCACCCGCTTCATGACCAGCGCCCCAGCCTTCTTCCAGGTGAACACCGCCCAAGCCGAAAAGCTCATCGCCGAGGTCATGCGCGGCATCGCCGGCGTTGAGCGGGGCCCGGGCAACGGCCTTGACGACGTGGACCAGATCATCGACGAATACCTGCTCGAGGACCTGCGCGTAGCCGACCTGTACTCCGGCGGCGGCACCTTCGGCCTTCCCCTGGCCCTGGCCGGCGCTGACGTGACCGCCGTGGAAAGCGCCGGTGCCAGCGTGCGCGACCTGCGCCGCAACGCGGAAAACGCCGGCGTGTACGTGGACGTCATCGGCGGCGACACCGCCCGCGAGCTCCCCGCCCTGGGCCACCTGGACGCCCTGGTGGTGGACCCGCCCCGCGCAGGCCTGGCCAACGGCGTGGTGGAGAGCATTGCCGCCGCCGGTCCCGACCGGGTGGCCTACGTCAGCTGCGACCCCCAGACCTGGGCCCGCGACGTGGTGCGCTTCCAGGAAAACGGCTACCAGCTGACCCGCGTCCAGCCCGTGGACCTGTTCCCCCAGACCTACCACTGCGAGGTCGCCAGCATCTTCGCCCGCTGCTAGGAAGCACTCCAAGGGGGCGAAAGGCTCCTCAACAGACCTTTCGCCCCTAAAATACGAGGTAACGAAAGGGAAACGCCAGGTTGCCGCCGCATAACCTGTAACCCTTGCGGGTATAATAGAGCGCATCAGAGCACCTCGTGGCCCCACCTGGGCCGCCCTCCCCGCAGGGGGTGAAAGCGCGTGTACAGAACCCGGAAGATCTTCCTTCTGGCCATAGGACTTGTTTCCCTGCTCCTTGCAGGAGCACTGACGCTCTTTGCGTCCCAAAACAGCGCTCGCGTCACCGAGCACACCCGCGTCTACCTTTCCGACAATACCGAGAAGTCGGCGGATCAGCTCGACCGCGACCTGAGCATCGGTTACTCCAACATCAAGACGGCAGCCACGCTGGTGAGCCATTCCCTGACCGGTCCCGAATTCGACGTGGCCGATCTGCGAGACCTGGTAGACGACTCGGTCTTTGACTTCATGGAGTTCGCTGACGCCGACGGCATGGACCACAACATCACCGGAGGCGTGTCCGACGCCCGCGACCGCAAGTACTACCTTGACGCCAAGGCTGGCAACACGGGCATGGAGCTCATCTACAACTCCCGCGCCACCCATGAGACCCTGCTCATGTTCTACTCCCCCATCTACTACCAGGACCAGTTCGTCGGCTCCCTGGTAGGCGTGTACCAGGCATCCAACCGCATCACCCATCTTCTGACCGACAAGTTCTTCGGCTATCCCGCAACCTCCTACCTGGCAACGGGCGAAGGGCGCGTCATTGCATGCAGCGACTCCTACGACCCCAATCAGGAGATCTACCTGACGGACCTGAGCCAAGGGGACGAAAGCATAGCCACCGACATCATGGAGGCCATGGGCTCCGAAGGGGCCACCGCCGTTCCCTTCCCCGGCTCCGCCGTGGGCGGCTGCCTGGTGAAGCTCCCCGAAAGCGGCTTCTACCTGCTGCGGGTGTTCCCCCAGGAAGCCAGCGACGGCATCCTGCATCGCTCCAATGCGCTGGTGTTCCAGCTGACTGCGGTCCTGGTGGTGGTCTTCGTCTTGTTCTTCCTGTTCCTGATCAGGTTCTTCCGTGACGAGCAGCGTCAGATCCAGGAGGCCAAGGAAGCGGCCGAAACCGCCAATGCGGCCAAGACGGCGTTCCTGTTCAACATGAGCCACGACATCCGCACCCCCATGAACGCCATCACCGGCTTCACGGAGCTGCTGAAGAAGAGCCTGGACGACCCCGAGCGGGCCGCCGGCTACCTGCAGAAGATCGAGACGTCCTGCGGCTACCTGATGTCGTTGATCAACAACGTGCTTCAGATGGCCCGCATCGACAGCGGCAAGATGAGCCTGAACGAGGTCCCCGTGGTCGTTCCGGAATTCTGCAACGACCTGTTCAGCCTGTTCGAGGCCCAGGCGGTCGAAAAGAACCTGACCATTTCCGCCCGCGTCGACGTGGAGCACAACGCGGTCATGGTGGACGAAACGAAGCTGCGAGAAGTGCTCCTGAACCTCCTGAGCAACGCCGTGAAGTACACCCCCGAAAACGGCACCGTCACCGTGACCACCACGGAACTGCCCTGCGACGAGCCCGGTCGCGCAATCATGCAGACAGTGGTGACCGATACCGGCATCGGCATGGCGCCGGAGTTCCTCCCCGAAATCTTCGAGGAGTTCACCCGCGAGCGCACCAGCACGGAAAGCAAGGTCGTGGGCACCGGACTGGGCATGCCCATCGTCAAGAAGCTGGTGGACATGATGGGCGGCACGGTCCAGGTCGAAAGCGAGCTGGGCAAGGGCACCACCTTCACCCTGACGCTGACCCACGACATTGCGGACGATAGCCAGGCCAAGGCCCTGTCAGAGGCCCCGGACGACATAGATCCCTCCCTGTTCCTTGGGAAGAAGATCCTGCTGGCAGAGGACAACGAGCTCAATGCCGAGATCGCGGTGACGCTGCTGAGCGGCAGCGGCTTCCAGATCACCCACGTGGAGAACGGCCTGGCCTGCGTGGAGGCCGTGAGGGAGTCCCAGCCGGGTGATTACGACCTGATCCTCATGGACATCCAAATGCCCCATCTGGACGGCTACGGCGCCGCACGGCGCATCAGGGCCCTGGAAGATCCGCAGAAGGCATCCATCCCCATAATCGCCATGACGGCGAACGCCTTCGAAGAGGATCGCAGCAACGCCCTGGCATGCGGCATGAACGACCACGTGGCAAAGCCCATCGAGGTTCAGAAGCTGGTTGAGGCATTGGCATCGGTGCTCGAGCACCGCGCATAGAGAACGCATGAAGCCCGCGTGACGGGCTTCATGCATCAAGTCAGATTTGATTTTCCCGAAGAACGCGCCCTAGATGGTGCAGCAGGTGACCTCGTCGTCATCGTCGCACATTTCGTCCAGACCCAGCATATGGCGGGTCAGGGCTGCCTCCATGGCCTGACGGGCGGGACCTACGGCACCGGCAATGACCTCCACGCCCAGGGCGCAGTACAGGCGCGCCTCCTCCACGTTGATCAGACCGCAGATGAGCATGGAGATTCCCAGGGACTGGAACAACTCGAGCAGATGCGTGGGGGTGTCATGAGGATGGGGCATGTTCTGGCAGCGCGTCACAATGCCGTTCTCAACGGTGTACACGGTGAGGCTTTCTGCAAAGCCGAATCGGCGCGCTACATCAAGGCCGTCACAGGAAACTGCTATCCGCATGGCCTTCCTTCCATCCCGGACCAATGTGCCCGGCGAACGCAAATAACGCGGCGCACGCCTAGGTACAGAGTACCCCTCCCCCAAAGCAAGAAGCCGCCCTTTCCGTCAGCGGGACGGTAAGGGCGGCGAGTGCTCAGGTTAGCCGCGACGGCTGCTTGCAACGGCTGCGCGATGGGCGCGACCGGGGCGGAAGTCGCCCTTGGAGGCTGCGGGCTTCACCGGGCGCTTCACGCGCTTGGCAGCGCCCTTGCCGGCGCCTGCCTTGGGCTTGCCGGCAGCGCCCCTGCCCTTGGCCTTGGCCGGGGCGTCATTGCGACGAGGCTGCTCGGCAGCGTCTGCAGGCTTGCGACGAGCGCGGGCCTTGGCCAGGTCGTGGCGGGCAGACCCCGCGGGCTTGGCCTTCGCCCCGCCCTTGCCCTTCTTTCCGGAGCGGGACTTGGGTGCGGGAGCAGTCTGGTTGGCGCCCTTCGGGGAGGTGCGCTTGCGGCGGCCCTGGCCGTCAACGGCATCCAGAGCTGCGGCCATGGCCTTTGCCTGGGCCTTGCTCTTCTTGCGGCGCTTTTCGGCCAGCTCCTTGGCCACGGCCTCCACCTCGGGATCCTTGGACCTGCGGGCCTGCAGCTGCAGTGAGCGGTCGGCGGCATCGGCCTCGGCGGCCGCCTTGTCGAAGCCGGGCACCTCCATGGTGGGGATGTCCTGCTTGATCAGCTTTTCGATCTGGGTCAGGAAGCTTTCCGTTTCCGGGCTGACGAAGCTGATGGCCAAGCCCTTGGCGCCGGCGCGACCGGTACGGCCGATGCGGTGCACGTAGTCTTCAGGCTGGGTGGGCAGGTCATAGTTGACCACGTAGTCCACGCCGCTCACGTCAATACCGCGAGCCAGCACGTCGGTGGCCACCAGCACGTTCACGCGACCCTTGGCGAAGCCGTCCAGGGCGCGCTGGCGCTGGTTCTGGGTGCGGTCGGAGTGGATGGCCTCCACCTTCAGGCCCATCTTGCGAATGCGGCGGGCGCAGGCGTCGGCACGGTGACGGGTGCGGGCGAAAACGATGATGCGGCTGCCGCCCTGCTGCTCCAGCACGGCCTTCAGCAGGGAGGGCTTGGCAGCATGGGAGATGCGGATCAGGTACTGGTCGATGCCGTCGGCGGTTTCGCCCCTATGAGCCACCTCCACGGACTTGGGGTCCTTCAGGATCTTGTGGGACATCTTGCGGACGGCGTCGTCGATGGTGGCGCTGAACAGCAGGGTCTGACGGATGCCCGGCTCCGGGGTCTTGTCGATGATCTGCATGACAGAAGGCAGGAAGCCCATGTCAAGCATGCGGTCGGCCTCGTCCAGGATCAGGGTCTGGACCAGGGACAGGTCCACGGCGTCCTGGCCGATCAGGTCGACCAGGCGGCCCGGAGTGGCGATCAGCACGTCAACGCCGCGCTGCAGCTCGGAGATCTGGGGGCCGTAGGACAGGCCGCCCACCACGCACAGCACCTGGTGGCCGGTGGACGCCGCCACGGTTTCGCAGACCTGGCAGATCTGGTTTGCGAGCTCACGGGTGGGGGTGATCACCAGCATGCGCGGCGCGCGTCCGTCCTCAGCAGTGGGGCGGTTTGCGCCCTGGCGCTGCTTCTGGCCGCGACGGCTGCGGTTGCGACCGTGGGCTTCGCCCTTCTTGGCCTCAGGCTTCTTCTTGTTCTTAGGTGCCGGGTCCAGCATGTCCATGCAGGGCAGGCTGAACGCAGCGGTCTTGCCGGTGCCGGTCTTGGCGGCGGCGATGATGTCGTGGCCTTCCAGGACCAGCGGGATGGCGCGCTCCTGGATCTCAGTGGCTTCGGTGTACCCCAGATGGGACACAGCTTCCAGTGCTCGGGCAGAAAGGCCCAAGGAATCAAAGTTGCTCATATGGATGAGGTTTCCTCTCGTTAGCGAACGTGGGCGGGCTTGCCACCCAGATAGAAGTGCAGGAAGTGCTTCTTCCTGCGCGGGTCGGTCTTGGGAACGTCCTGCTTTGCCAGATCGAGGGCAGCCAGGGCGATGTCGACCGCGGCGTTTGGACGCCTGATGAACCCGCCGTTGAGCAGCATGGCCTCAACGACCTGGGGATTCCTCAGGATCCTGCGGAGCTCTACCATGAGCTCGCGATAGGTGGTCACATGCGACGCCGCGCCGGCAGCGGTCAGCATGCGCACGTTGATGTTTTCCTGCCCGTATGCCTTGCCGAGCAAGATCATGGGCAGACGGGCGCACAGGCACTCGGTGACGGTCAACCCGCCGGACTTGCAGATGGCAATGTCCGATACCGCCATGAGAGCAGCCATGTCCTCCACGTAGTCGAGCACGGTCATGTTGTCCAAGCCGCGCTCCTCCTTTTCCCGGCGCAGGTGCGCGGCATACTCCTGGTCACGGCCGGCGATGAACACCATCTGCATTTCCGAGAAAAGGTGCAGGTACGGGATCATCTGGTCCAGCGCGGAGCGGAACCGCACGTAGGGCTGGGGCAGGTGGGCGCCGGCCAGCACCAGCACCACCTTCTTGTCCAACGGCAGGCCGAACTTCACGCGGGTGGACTCCCAGTCGTAGTCCTGGGAAAAGCCCGCGCGGGTGGGAATGCCCGTGATGCGGATGCATTCCTCCGGCACCTTGCGGGGACGCAGGGTTTCGGCCATATGCTCAGTGGCAACGCAGAACAGGTCCGTGGACCTATGCGGCCACATGCCTTCGGTTTCGTAGTCGGTGGGGACGCACACCACGGGGAAATCCTGCCCGGACAGCATGCGGGCCCCTACCGCCACGTTGGCCGCCGTGATGTGGGTCGCCACGATGGCCACGGGCTTCACCGTCTTCACATGCTGGGTGAAGGACGGGAACATGATGCGCGACCACGCGGTGCCGCCGCCCCACAGGAGGCGGCCGGTCAGCGTGTAGCGCCAGGTGATGTCGTAGTAGGGACGCAGCGGACCGGTGAAGGACGACGCCGTCTTGTCGCCGTCGAAGCGGATGCGGCCCAACTCCAGCACGTCAAGGAACTCCACGCGCAGGTCGTCCGGGACCGATCCGTTGGTCTTCCGCAGGATCTCGAAGGCTTCCGCTACGGCTTTAGCTGCACTGCGGTGGCCCGAGCCGACCGCGGCATGCATAATGATGACCGTGGGGTGCTCGTCATCGAAGACCGTGTAGTCCTCGACCACGCGCCCGTGGGGTCCTATTTTCACCATAGCGTTTTCCATGGGGTTGATTCTACCCTACCCCGCCGCAGGTCAGCAGGGTATAGCAAACTTGTGGAGAAAAATGTACAAAAGGGTATTGCGCTTCGCCTGGGCCTTTGCAATAATGTTCTAGCTGCATAGCATGTCCCCATAGTCTAGAGGTCAGGACGCGGCCCTTTCAAGGCTGAGACACGGGTTCGATTCCCGTTGGGGGCACCACTTGAATGCAAACCCGGCTTCGGCCGGGTTTTTTTGTTTTCCGACGTGGCTCCAACGGCTTCTACGCCACCCCCTATCAGCCCTTTCGCCCGCGATCAACCAGCGTCCCCTTCGTCCAACGGCCCTTTCGTCCCCTGAAACCAAAAGGGGCGCAGCCGCCAACGCAGCCACGCCCCCAGGCAAAGCAAGATGATGCAAGCAGGAAGCCCCTACTCCTCCACGCCCATGAGCTGGGCGATGCGCTCGGAGTACTGGACCTCGGTCAGGCCGGCCTCCTTGGCCAGGTCCATGACGGGAGCGTCGTTCCACAGCTCCTCCAGGCGATAGTAGTCGCGGGCCTGCTGCTGGAACACGTGCACGATCACAGTGCCGAAGTCCAGGAGCATCCAGGTGCGGTCCTCGCACTCGCGGCCCAGGGGCTTCACGCCGCCCTTTTCACGCATGTCGTCCTCGATGGCGTCCACGATGGCCTCCACCTGACGCTCGTTGGAGGCGGTCACGATCACGAAGTAATCGGTGACGGACGTCAGGTCGCCCATCTCCTGAACCATGATGTCGGTTGCCTTCTTCTCGTCAGCGGCCTGAGCGGCAATGATGGCGCACTCGCGGGGAGACTTCTCCTCCACGGGCAGTTCGTTGGTTTCGATCATATCGGTCATGGGATTATCCTTCCCAGTCAGTCTTCTGAAATTGCAATCACACAGTTTAACGCATAGCCGCCGCTCAGGGCCGCAAAATATTTCCCCGCAGAAGAACGCCACAATCCCGCGGCGCTCACATCAGGGGGCGAAAGACCCGCCGGCGGCCCATCCGCCCACGCAGGCACGTCAGGCAGCGGCTCCTCCCCTAGCCGGCCACGGCGTTGGGGTCGATCACCATGGGGCCCAGGCCGGCGGCAATGCGCTCCGCCTCCCGGCGCTCACGGTGGCGCAGGGCGTAATGGTTCCACACGTCAATGGTGCAGGGGTGCATGGTCTTGCCCTTTTCGATGATCAGCGTGGTCCAGTAGCCGTGCACCCGGAAGAACAGCTCCTCCAGGCACTCCTTCCCCACCATGGCACGATAGTCGTCCACCCGGCCGAAGCGACGGCCCGGCTCCAGGCAGTCCGCAATGTAGATGATCATGTCCAGGTCGCTCATGTCCAGCGCGCAGGTGGTATGGCGGTACACGGCCTGCAGCACGTCATGGGGAATCTGGGGGAAGTTCTGGCCCAGCCAGTACGCAGCGGTCAGGCCGTGCAGGGTCTGGGGCATGCACTGCAGCACCAGCGGGTCGACCTCCAGTCCGACCTCGGCCGCACGAGCGCGGATACCGTCGTCGTCATAGGGCTTGTCCCAGTCATGCAGGATGCCGGCCAGGCGCGCCTTGCGCTCGTCCACGCCGTACACGCGGGCCAGCTCCACCGCGGTGTCCGACACGCCCTGGATATGGGCAAAGCGCCGCTCGGGCACGCGCTGGGCCATCTCCGCACGGCGAGCCTGATAGAACTCATCGGTCAGGGCCTCCTCGGAAGAGCCCTGCACCTCCATGTTGTCAGTCATCGGTCGTTCCTTTCGTACAGTCCCTGCGCAAGCACGTACTCCCGTACGGGCTCGGGGACCAGGTATCTGATTGATTTGCCAGCAGCCACCCGCTGCCGCAGGTCGCTGGAGGCAATGGCCAGCTCGGGGGCGCGCACCACGCTCACCCGGAATCGCCCGTCCAGCGTATGGGGGTCGCCCAGGTCGGCAAGGTCGGAGCCGGGCCTGGTCACCACCGCAATGCGAGCCAGGTCAGCAATGACCTGGCTTTCCCGCCACTTCGGCATGGTAGCCGCCGCGTCAAGACCCGCTATGAAGACCAGCTCCACGTTGGACGGGAAGTGCTCCCGCACCTGGCGCAGGGTGTCCGCCGTGTAGGTACGGCCGCCACGGCCGATCTCCAGATCGCTCACCTGCAGGAACGGATTGCCCTGGGCCGCCAGCCGGCACATGTCCAAGCGCTGCTGCGCAGAGGTCACCTGCTGGTCAAGCTTGTACACCGGCACCGCGGCGGGCATGAGCAGCACGCCGTCCAGCCCCAGGTCGCAGCGGGCCGCCTCGGCGCAGGCCAGGTGCCCCAAGTGGATGGGGTCAAAGGTGCCGCCCAGGATTCCCAGGCGAGCCGGCGCGCCATCGAAGCCCAGCTGGGCGAAATCGCCGTAGGGAGACGCCGTCATCTAGGAGCGCACCTGCCCGGTACCGCGCAGCTGATACTTATGGGAGGTCAGACCCTCCAGGGCAAAGGGACCGCGGGCGTGGAGCTTCTGGGTGGAGATGCCGATCTCCGCGCCCAGGCCGAACTGGCCGCCGTCAGTGAAGGCCGTGGAGGCGTTCCAATACACGGCTGCGGCGTCCACGCGGTTCAGGAACTCCTCCGCCACCTGCGGGTCCGCGGTCACGATGGCCTCCGAGTGCATGGTGCCGTAGGCGTTCACGTGCTCGATGGCCTGGCCAACGCCTTCCACCGTGCGCACGGCCAGCTCGGGAGCCAGGTACTCGTTGGCCCAGTCCTCTTCGGTTGCCGGGACGAAATCTTCGCCCTGCTTCAGGCCAGCCCCCAGCGCAACCTGGGCCGCAGCCTGGTCAAGATGCAGTAGCACGCCCTTCTGGCGCAGCTCGGCGAAGGTCGGGGGCAGGAACTCGGCGGCAACGGCAGCATCCACCAGCAAGGTCTCGGCGGCGTTGCACACGCCGTAGCGACGGCACTTGGCGTTCATGATGATGCCCCGGGCCATGTCCAGGTCGGCGTCCGCGTGCACGTACACGTGGCAGTTGCCGGTGCCGGTCTCGATCACGGGGACCTTGGAGTGCTCCACGCAATGGCGGATCAGGCCGGCGCCGCCGCGGGGAATCAGCACGTCCACCACGCCGTGAAGCTGCATGAGCTCGTCGGTGGCGGCACGGTCCGTGCTGGTGATGGCGCAGATGGAGTTGGCCGGCATGCCCGCACCCTCCGCGGCCCGGGCCAGCACGGAGGCCACGGCCTGGTTGGAATGGGCTGCCAGGCTGCCGCCGCGCAGGACGGCGGCGTTGCCGGACTTCAGGCAGATGCCCGCCGCGTCGGCGGTGACGTTGGGACGCGCCTCGTACACCACGGCCACCACGCCCAGGGGCACGCTGACGCGCTTCAGCTCCATGCCGTTGTACAGGGTGCGCTCCTCCTGCACCTGGCCCAGCGGGTCAGGCAGGTCGCACAGCTCCTCCAAGGCAGAGGCCATGGACTCGATGCGGCCCTCGTCCAGCATCAGACGGTCAAGCAGGCTTTCCTTGGTGCCCTTGGCACGAGCAGCCTCCATGTCCTGCTGGTTGGCCTGGATGATCTGCGGCGTGTTCTCGCGAAGCGCGGCGGCCATGGCACGCAGGGCCCGGTTTCGCTCGTCAGCCGTCTTCAGCGCCAGCTCGGCGCTTGCCGTGCGCGCTGCCTGCGCGATCTCACGAACCTGGGTTGCCAGCTCGGTCATGGGGACCTCCTCGGGGTCGGGCCGGGGCCCACTGCCCCGGGGTCAATGGGCTATTCGAACACGATCAACTCATCGCGATGCATGATGGGACGGTCCGCCAGGCGGGCCAGGATGCGGTTGGCTGAAAGCTCGTCGCTGGTCAGGCCGCAGGCCAGGCTGATCTCGTCGCTGCAGGCGGAAACCCTGCCACGGGCCACGATCAGCCCTGTTTCGTCCACCACGTCCACGATGTCACCTTCGTCGAAGCGACCCTGGACGCGGGCAATGCCCACGGAAAGCAGGCTGCTGCCACGGTTCACCAGCGCGTTGCGGGCGCCGGCGTCCACCACCAGCGAGCCCTTGGCAGAGTCGCCCAGGGCGATCCACAGCTTGCGGGGCGTGATCTCATGGGCGGAGCTCTTAGCGGCGAACCAGGTGCAGCGGGCGCTGCGACCGGCCACGTCGCAGATGATGTTGGGCGAAGACCCCAGCGCAATGGCCATCTGGATGCCGGCCGCCATGAGCACGCGGGCCGCCTTGATCTTGGTGATCATGCCGCCGGAGCCCACGGTGGACCCGGCGCCGCCGGCCTTGGCCATGATCTGAGGGGTGATGACCTCCACCAACGGGATCAGCTGGGCTTCGGGGTTGGTGCGAGGATTGTCGTCGTACAGGCCGTCGATGTCGGACAGTATGATGACCTCGTCCGCCTCAACCAGGCACGCCACCAGGGCGGCCAGGGTGTCGTTGTCTCCGAAGCGGATCTGCTCGACGGACACGGTGTCGTTTTCGTTGACGATGGGCACCACGCCCAGCTCAAGCAGCCTGCGCAGGGTGGCGCGGGCGTTCAGGTACGCGGTGCGGTCGGCGGTGTCCCGTCGGGTCAGCAGGACGGAGGACGTCAGCAGGCCGAAGGGCTCGAAGGCCGAAGCATAGGCGGCCGAAAACGCGCTCTGCCCCACCGATGCCGCAGCCTGGAGGCTGGGCATGTCGGTGGGACGGGTGCGCATTCCCAGGGACTCAAGGCCGCAGGCGATGGCGCCGGAGCTGACGATGATCACCTGCCAGCCCTGCTCGCGCAGCTCAGCCACCTGGCGGGCGACCCCAGCCAGGTAGGAGTGGTCAATGCGTCCCGACGCATCGGTCAGCGTCGAGGATCCGATCTTCACTACAAGCGTGCGCGTTGCCTTGGTCATATTAGAAATCAAGCTCCCTGAACTCGTCTTCGTGCATGGTGGCGGACTCGAACTCGAAGGATCGGCCTACGATGCGGATCTCGTCGCCGTCGCGGGCACCGGCCTTCTCCAGGGCCTGGTCAACGCCCAGACGCTTGAAGCGGTGCTGCAGGAAGGCAATGGCCTCTTCGTTCTCCCAGTCGCACTGGACGACCATGCGCTCCACCTGGCCGCCGGTAACGCGGAAGATGCCGTCGGACAGCTTGGTGACGGAGAAGCGACGGTCGCGCTCCAGGCGCTTGTGCTCCCACACGTGGTCGAACACGACCTCGGACTCCAGCAGCTTGCGAGCCTCCTCGCGCAGCTCATGGACCTTGGTGGCAATGGCGGCCTTCAGCTGGTCAACGCCCTTGCCGGTGGCAGCGCTGATCACGTACAGCTTCGGGTCGATGGGGCTGGGAGCGAACTCGTTGCCGCCGGCAGCCTCCACGGAGTCGGCCTTGACCAGCTTGGCCAGCTCCTGACAGACCTCCTCGGTGCCGGGAACGTCGATCTTGTTGGCCACGACGATGCGGGGGCGGGTTGCCAGCTCGTCGGCGTACAGGGCCAGCTCCTGGTTGATGACGCGGTAGTCGTTCAGCGGGTCGCGGCCCTCCCAGTCGCCGGTCAGGTCCACGATGTGCACGATCAGCGCCGTGCGCTCGATGTGCCGCAGGAACTCATGGCCCAAGCCACGGCCCTCATGGGCTCCCTCGATCAGGCCGGGGACGTCAGCCACGACGAAGCTGTAGTCGCCGCTGGTGGCCACGCCCAGGTTCGGGACCAGGGTGGTGAAGGGATACGCGCCCACCTTGGGACGGGCGGCGGAGATGCGTGCGATCAGGGAGCTCTTGCCGGCAGAGGGCATGCCCACCAGGGCAGCGTCGGCCATGAGCTTCATCTCCAGTTCGATCCAGCGCTCCTCGGCCGGCTCGCCCAGCTCGGCGAAGGCCGGGGCACGGCGGGTGGAGGTGACGAAATGGATGTTGCCACGGCCGCCCATGCCGCCGCTGGCCACGATGACGCTTTCGCCGTCATGGGTCAGGTCAGCGATCATTTCGCCCGTTTCCTTGGTTTCCTCGCAGTACTCGCGCACCACGGTGCCCATGGGGACCTTCAGGACCAGATCCTCGCCGGTGGCGCCGTGCATGCGGCTGCCCTTGCCGTGGGTGCCGCGCTCGGCCTTGAAGTGATGCTTGAAACGGTAGTCGATCAGGGACGAAACGCTGGCGTCCGCCTGGACCACGACGTTGCCGCCATGGCCGCCGTCGCCGCCATCTGGGCCGCCCTTGGGCACGTGGGCCTCGCGGCGGAAGGACATGCAGCCGGCACCGCCGTCGCCGCCCTTCACGTTGATGCGAACCTTGTCTGTGAACATGGGGATCCTTTCGGTTGCGCGGACGGGCCGCGCCTCTTGCCTAGCATCACTATAGCGGCTAGGCGGGTCAAAGTAGAAAAAGCGCCCCCTAAGCGGAGGCGCTTTGCAGGTGATTATTCCAGCTATGCTCGGTCAGGACTATGCCTGGGGACGAACATGAACCTTGCGCTTGACGCCCTTGGTGAACTCCAGGGTGCCGTCGCACAGGGCGAACAGGGTGTCGTCCTTGCCGCGACCCACGTTGTCGCCCGGGTGGAACTTGGTGCCACGCTGACGAACGATGATCTGACCGGTCTTGATGGTCTCACCAGCGAACTTCTTGACGCCAAGACGCTGTGCGCGAGAATCACGACCATTACGAGTGGAGCCTAGGCCTTTCTTGTGTGCCATGGGGAATTCCCTCCTTTAGCTATCTAATCGACGTCTTAGCCGATGGTTTCGATCTGGACACGGGTGAGCTTCTGGCGATGGCCCTGAAGCTTCTTGTAGTTCTTACGCTTCTTGAACTTGAAGACCTTGATCTTCTCGCCCTTGAACTGCTCGATGACAGTTGCGACGACCTTGGTCTTTGCAGCCTCAGCAGGATCAGCGATCACGGTTGCACCGTCGACCACGCAAATGGCCTCCAGCTCGACCTTCTCGCCAACCTCAGCGTTCAGCTTCTCGATGTTGAGCTTGTCACCAGCGGCGACCTTGTACTGCTTGCCGCCCGTCTTAATGATTGCGTACATGTAAATTCTCCTTGTAAGTGTTAACGCGCAAGGTAGTAGTCTACAGGTAGAAGCACCCATAGTCAACCGAAGCCGAGGGAAAAAATTCCCATCGCCTTGCAAATCTTCATGTAGACAAAGACGAACGCAAACATCTACCGACCGCCAGTTCCGAATGCGTGTCTTCATGCCCGATCTTCCAACCGGACCGAAGCTCTTTGGAACCAGGGAGTTGCTAAGATTCCCCAGCCTTCATCCGGGCCGCTCTGACCCACCTCTTTACGAGTGGAAGAATAAAGAAGCTGAACTATTTTAGCAAAACCAGCGACCATAGCAACCCCTTTGGGCGAAATGCCCACCGGCATTTTCCACGCTCCGGACTCCCCCGAACCGCCGGCCCTTTCGCCCTCCTGATAAAGGGCTCCCTAGGCGCACTCCCCCTTCAGGATGCTCAGGACCTCCCCCAACTGCATTTGTATGACGCGCATGTCGGAGGAATCGCCGCCGTCCGCCACGCCGTCGGCGCGCAGGCCCAGCTGCAGGAAGTGGATGTAGGCGTCGGTCTTGCGCACGTTGCGGGCGCGGGCATATGCGTCCACCGCCTGGGTGATCTCCGGCGGCAGGCGCAGCGAAACCGCGTTTCTTGTGGGAGGTTTTTGCGTTTCTACCTGCATTTTTGCTTGCCTTTCCTGCTCGATTGTATTACAATTGTATCACGTTCTAACGAAGCATACACAACACACATAACGCGCAAAAACATCTCCTTACGCACCACAAACGAACCACGAACGCAAAGAAGCCCCCGCACTCGCGGGGGCTTCTTGTTTGCCGGGTATGTGAGGGGCCGCAGGGCCCGACCGAGCTAGTAGCCGAAGTCGAATCCGTAGAACTCGTTGTGCCACTTGTTCCGGTATATGCGGGACTTCTCAATGGTCAGCTTGCCGGCGTCCTTGTCGTACTTCAGGTTGCAGCCGACCTTGCCCTCGGCCGATATGCCCACCATGTAGCCGTCCTTCAGGATGGTTGCGGGACCGGCAACGGTGTAGCGCTGGCGGTCCAGGACGCGCTCCAGCGATATCTTGCCGCCTTCGCCGAAGGTCACCATATAGGCGACGTTGCCGTCCTCGCCGGCCTCCTTGTACAGGCGCAGGGCCTCACGCTCGGCCTCCTCGATGGAGTTCATGATCAGGCGCTCGTTGGAGCCCTCGGGGAAGTCCTTGGCGTCCTCCTTGGCCTTGGAGCCGGGAACCTCGGGCAGAGGATCAGGGGTCTGGCCGCCGTCGCCATCGCCGTAGTGCAGCGTGCACTCGGAAGTGCTGAAGTCGAACTCGATCCACGCGGTGCCGCCTGGGACAGGCGTGCCGTCAACAGAGGTCATGAGCTGTTCCAGGGTGCGGGCCTGCTCGACGGACTGCCAGCCGGGTTCCTGCTGCTCCAGGGCAACGGGATCACCCGTCACGTCCTTGCGCTCAGTCAGGGCCTGGGACTTCACCTCCGCGAAGGAGGAGCGGATGTTGGCCAGGTCCGTGGCCTCGCGGGACTTCTCTATCTGGCTGGTGAACACCGGTATGGCAATGGCGACCAGCACCAGCACAATGGCCACCACGATCAGCAGCTCGGCAAGGGTAAAGCCGTCGTTCTTCCTGTTCACGTGCGTACCCCTACGTATATTTCGCCCTACGTTTTTCCTACAGTATGCACCATTGCGGCCGCGATTGCAGGCATTGGCGGGCAATCGTTACCTTTAGTGGGCCTCGGCCCAGGTGGGACCGCTCTGCACGTCCACCACCAGGGGAACCTGCAGCTCGACCACGCCCTCCATGATGCCCT
Organism: Coriobacteriia bacterium; assembly: GCA_030526515.1. Taxonomy (GTDB): domain Bacteria; phylum Actinomycetota; class Coriobacteriia; order Coriobacteriales; family Eggerthellaceae; genus SUG1186. The sequence continues at coordinate 130,187 of JAUNCQ010000001.1, read as the reverse complement.
TCACCAGGTCGCTCAGCTGCTGGACCTGGTCGGCGGCGCAGCTGAAGTCCAGCTCGTCGTGGACCTGCAGCAGCAGCTGGGCGTCCAGGCCCTCCTCCAGCATGCGGTCGCGGACGCGGACCATGGCCAGCTTGATGATGTCGGCCGCGGTGCCCTGCATGGGGTGGTTCATGGCCGTACGCTCGCCGAAGCCGCGCTGGTTGGGGTTCTTGGAGCGCAGCTCGGGGATGTGGCGCTTGCGGCCGTACAGGGTCTCCGCATAGCCCGCCAGCTTGGCGTCCTCCACCACGGAGTCCAGGTAGCTGCGCACGCCAGGGTAGGCGGCGTAGTAGCGGTCGATCATGTCCTTGGCCTCACCGAAGGAAATGTCCAGGCTCTGGGCCAGGCCGAATGCCTGCTGGCCGTATACGATGCCGAAGTTCACGGCCTTGGCGCGGCTGCGCATCTCGGGCGTGACCTGGTCCGGCTCCACGCCGAACACGCGAGCCGCGGTCTGGGCGTGGAAGTCCTGGCCGGAGTTGAAGGCGTCAATGAGCCCCTGGTCGCCGGAGAGGTGGGCCAGCAGGCGCAGCTCGATCTGGGAGTAGTCGGCGCTGACGTACACGTGGTCAGGCTTCAGCGGGACGAAACAGCGCCTGATCTGGCGGCCGAAGTCCGTGCGGACCGGGATGTTCTGCAGGTTCGGGTCGCTGGAGGAAAGCCTGCCCGTGGCGGTGACGGTCTCATGGAAGGTGCTGTGCACGCGGCCGTCCCCTTCGGCGCACAGCCGCGGCAGGGCGTCGATGTAGGTGGACTTGATCTTGGCAAGCTCGCGGTACTTCAGCACCAGGCCGGGCAGCTCGTGCTCCTTGGCCAGCTCCGTCAGCACGCCGGCGTCGGTGGAGTAGCCGGTGCGGGTCTTCTTCTTGGGCGGCAGGCCCAGGACCTCGAACAGGATGCGGCCCAGCTGCTTCGGGGAGTCCACGTTGAACTCCTCCCCTGCCAGCTCGATGATCTTGCCCCGCAGCTCGCTGATGCGCTGGCCGGTGCTTTCGCCCAGCTCGCGCAGCTGCGCCACGTCAATGGCGGCGCCGGTGCGCTCCATGAGCGCCAGCACGGTGACCAGCGGCAGGTCGATCTGCTCGTACACGTCCCAGCTCTGGTCCTTGCGCAGGGCCTGGGTCAGGGGCTCCACCAGCGCTGCTGCGGCCGCGGCCTGGATGCAGGCTGCGTCCTGGTCCTGCTTGGCCTGGGGCAGCGAAGCCCCCAGATGCGCCTGGGACAGCTCATCCAGGGACGACGCCTTGGAGGAGTTCAGCACGTAGTCTGCCAGGCCCAGGTCGAAGATGCGGGCAGCCTGCAGCTGGGGCTCCGTCAGCAGCGCGGGAGCGCCGGTGTCCATGGGATACACCTGGTGGATCAGCTCCTTGGCGTCCGGTGCGGCGACCACGGGGGCGTCCTGGCCCCGCTCGGCACCGGCGCGCAGCAGGTCCGCCAGGGCGGCCAAGCCGGCATCGCCCTCCAGCAGCGCCGTGCCGTCAGCCGTTGCGAAGGCCAGGGACACGGCGGGGCCGAAGAGGCTTGCCTGCTCAGGCTCCAGCACGGCAACGCCCACCACGCCGCCTTCGGCGCAGGCCCGGGCCACCAGCTCGGCGCCCTGCTCGCCCTCAAGCACCGGCTCCCAGGCCAGCTCCACAGCGGGAAGCGCAGCGGCGTCTTCGCCCAACAATCCCAGGAACTTGCCCAGGTGCATGCTCAGCTGCAGCTTGCCGAAGGCCTCCTGAACGGCTTCGGGCTGGTAGGCCGGGAAGGCGGCTGCCTCCAGGTCGCACTCGAAGTCCAGGTCGCGGCGGATCACAGCCACGTCACGGGACAGGAAGGCGGCGTCACGGTTGTTCACCAGGTTCTCCAGCTGCTTGCCCTTGAGCTGGTCCAGGTTCTGGTAGATGCCCTCCATGGTCTGGAAGCGCTGCAGCAGCTTGGCGGCGGTCTTGGGGCCGATGCCCGGCACGCCGGGGATGTTGTCGGAGGTGTCGCCCATCAGGCCCAGGAAGTCCACGAACTGCTCGGGGCCCACGCCGTACTTTTCGACCACCTTCTCAGGGTCGAACTCCACCACGTCGGTGATGCCCTTCTTGGTGGTCAGGATGTGGGTCAGGTCGCTGGCCAGCTGGTTGGCGTCCTTGTCGCCGGTGACCAGCAGGGTGCGGTAGCCCAGGGCCTCGTCACGGGCGGCGATGGTGCCCAGGATGTCGTCGCCCTCCCAGCCCTGGACCTTCACCACGGGCACGTTCAGGCTGGCCAGCAGCTCCTCCATGAGCGGGAACTGCACCCGCAGCTCCTGGTCCATGGGCGGGCGCTGGGCCTTGTACTGCTCCATTGCGGCAATGCGGTGGCTGGGCTTGCCGGCGTCGAAGGCGCAGATGATGGCGTCCGGGCGGTACTGCTCGTAGAACTTCAGGAACATGGACAGGAAGCCGAACACGGCGTTGGTCGGGGTGCCGTCCGGCGCGTTCATGGTCGGCGGCACGGCGTGGTACGCGCGGTGCATCAGGGAGTTGCCGTCGATGACCGCAACGGTTTTTGCGCCTTCCACCTGGTCCATTGCCTCAGTTTCGGTGGTGTTTTCGTTTGCCATGGAGCTGCTCCTTAGAATAGTCGATGTACGGATTATAGATGACGGGCGCCGCGCCCGCCCCAGGAGGTGTCCCGTGCCCACACGAACCGCATTCCCCCGGCGGACCCGCGTCCGCCGCACCGCCCTTGCCCTGCTGCTGGCCACCCTGCTGGCGGCGCTGCTCTGCGTCGGCTGCGGAGGCGGATCCGACGACGACGCCCCGACCCTGGACCCGGCGCAGCTGCCTGCGTTCTCCGGCAGCCCCAGCGTGAACGTGAACGACGGCCAGCCGGCCTTCTCCGACGCCGAGCGCAACACCAAGCCCGGCACCGAGCGCTACGGCAAGCTGGACGCACTGGGCCGCTGCACCGCCACCTTCGCCCTGGTCGGCCCCGAGACCATGCCCACGGAAGAGCGCGAGCCCATCAGCGAGGTTCGCCCCACCGGCTGGGGCGTGGCTCCCTACGACTTCATAGACGGCGGCTACCTGTACAACCGCTGCCATCTGCTGGGCTACCAGCTCACGGGCGAAAACGCCAACGAGCGCAACCTGATCACCGGCACCCGCTACCTGAACATCCAGGGCATGCTCCCCTATGAGAACCAGGTGGCCGCCTACGTGCGCTCCACCGGCAACCACGTGCTCATGCGGGTCACCCCCGTGTTCGAGGGGCGTAACCTGCTGCCCAGCGGCGTCCAGATGGAGGCCGAGTCCCTGGAGGACCAGGGCGCTGGGGTGCGCTACAACGTGTACTGCTACAACGTGCAGCCGGGCGTGCACATTGAGTACGACGACGGCAGCAACTGGGTTGACGACCAGGATGCCGCCCAGGCAGGCGGCGGATCGCCATGGTCGGGCGAAAACGCTGGCAGCACGGCCGCGCCATCCGGCAACGGCTCCGGCGCCGCAGCCCAGCCGGCCGCCGACGAGCTGACCCAGGACGCCCGCGACGGCGTGACCTACGTGATGAACATCAACACCCAGCGCTTCCACTCCCCCGGCTGCGGCAGCGTCCAGGCCACCAAGCCCAAGAACACCCGCTATTTCTACGGGGACCGGGACCGCGCCCTGGAGCTGGGATTCCAACCCTGCGGCAACTGCAACCCCTAGTCTGCGCAGCGGCTCCGCGCCCTGGCACCAGCCCGGGGAACCCGCTGCGCCCCAGCGCCCGTGATACAGTAGAGGCCGAAAGACACATCACCCTGACCTGAAGGAGCCCCCATGAAGTGGTCCGTCCACGGACAGACGCCCCTGTACCTTGCCATGAGCCGCATGGCCACCCTGAACCCCGCGGTCATGGATCAGATCATGACCCGCCTGCCCCTTGAGCCCGGCATGCGGGTGCTGGACGTGGGCTGCGGCTCCGGCGAGTTCACCTTCCGCCTGGCAGAGCGCGTGCAGGGCGTCTCCTTCACCGGCGTGGACTACGACCAGGGATTCGTGGACTGCTGCACCGCCCGCGCCGCGGGCCAGGACACGACACCGCTGACCCCGGCCCCCGCCGGCAACGACTACGCCTTCCTGCAGGCCGACGGCATGGCCCTGCCCTTCGCGGATGCCAGCTTCGACCTGGTGGCGGGCCACACCTACCTGACCGCCCTGCCCGACTACTACGGGGCGCTTCAGGAGATGATGCGCGTCTGCAAGCCCGGCGGCCTGGTCGCCTCCGTCACCAGCATGGGCGATGCCTACGACCGCTTCGGCCGCATGGACCTGCTGCCTCCCGTCCTGCCCGCGGCCGATGCCGCCGTGGTGGACCGGGTCCGCGGATGCATCCGCCGCACCGACGGCGGCATGGACATGCGCAGCGGCGTGCCCAGCGGCAAGGTCCAGCTCACCTTCAGCCGCTGCGGCCTGGAGCAGGTCACCACGCTGCCCCTGGCCCAGTACCTGAGTCTGAGCGACGCCGCCTTGCCCGCCGACCAGTACCATCGCTTCGTGGACCTGCTCTACGCCGTGGAGGTGGAGTCCGCCGAAGCCGCACGTCAGGTATCACGGGGCGAAGCAGACGCTCCCAGCGACCGGGATTGGGACGACTACCACAACGTGCTGACGCTGCGCCGCGACCAACTCCACGGCCTGCAGGGCCGCAACCAGGAATGGGCCTGGCACGGATCTGCCGCCATCCTGGTCACCGGCCGCATGCCCCAGGACGCTCCCCGCGCATCGGGTCTGGCCCGGTGCCTGCAGGCCGAGCCCTGGGCACCCCGGGAGGCCGCAGCCCTTGCCTCTTTCGCCCAGAACGCCGACCCTGCCCCGGAGCAGACCACCGTCCAGACCGGCTGCGGACGCGCCTGCGCCGTGAAGCTCGAAGCAGGTACCGACCAGCCCGTCGTCTGGGGCGCCGGCTTCACTCCCCAGCAGGCCGCGGCCCATGCCTACGCCCAGCTGGCGGACGCAGGTTCCCGCAGCGAACCCGGTTCCCTGGGCAGCGGCACCACGCCGACCCTTGCCCAGGTCGAGGCTGCATCAGCCGCCCTGGAGCAGTTCGTCGCCCAGCACCTGGCTGACGGACCGACGGTCCTGCCGCCCGCCCACGACTCCCAGGTCTACGGCGTGCCGGGCGTCTACGAAACCGCCTACGACGCCATATCACAGGGCTACGCCGTCCAGTTCTTCGACGCATCCCTGGGCCTGGGCGTTCCCGCCATGGCCTGCCGTCTGACCGGAAAGGGCCGGGAAAGCTGGGGCCTGGCCAGCTACCCCAGCCTGAGCGTGGTCGCCCAGCGCGCCTGCGCCCGGGCCCTGGCCTGCCTGGCAGGGGCACCGGCAACCACCCTGCCGGTCAATGCCGACCCTGCGGCAACGCCCGACTGGGAAGCGCCCCTGTGGGCCGAAGCTCCCGCTGACCCGGAGGGCGCCCTGGACCTGCTCCACCAGACCTTCTCCTACCTGGGCTGGGACGCGGAATTCGAAGATGTCACCTCCCCTGCGGGCACCGACCTTTCCCTGGTCCGCTGCGTGCTACGCCCCTAGACGCAAGAAGCCCCCGCTCCCGCGGCGAACCGCAGGGAACGGGGGCTTCCGTTATCTCAGGACGAAATCCTAGTCGGCCAGCAGGTCGGCCAGGGCATCCATGGAGTCGTCGTCGGCAACCTCCATGCAGGCCTCCTGGGCATCCTCGACCACCGGGGCAGCCTCGGGAGCGGGAGCCTCCACGGACTCGGCCTGCTCGGCGGGCTCGTCGGACTCAGCATCGAACTCAGCTTCCATCTTGGCCTCGAACTCAGCCTCGGCGTCTGCCTTTGCCTCGGACTCGACGTCTGCCTCATCGGCGTCCACATCGTCGGCCACCAGCTTGGCGACCTCCTCCAGCTGTTTCTTGGGCTCCTGGCCAGGGCGGTACAGGATGCCCTTCTCCATGGCCAGCGGATGGGCGTACCAACGCAGGCTCTCACCGAAGCTCACCTGGACCTTGCCGGGGAGCACGCGGGCCACCTTGCCCTCGCCCAGGTCGGCATGGCACAGGGCGTCGCCCACCTCCACGTAATTGGGCTTGCTGGACAGGCTGCCGGAGGCCTTGCCAGCGAAGACGAAGTTCTGACCAGCCTCGTTCACGGCAATGGCGGTCAGATCACGAACCTCGGCGCGCTTGGCGCGACGCTCGCGGATAGCCTCGTTGCGCTCGGCAATGCGATCGCGGCGCTCAGGCTTGCGGTCGCCCTCGAACTTGCGCTCCTGACGACCAGCGTCCGCGCCGTCGCGATAGCCGCCGAACTTGCGGTCCTTGCGATCCTCGAAGCTGCGCTCGTAATCCTGGGGCACGTCGCGGCGCTCGCCGTCGAACTTGCGGCCCTGGCCACCGCCCTTGCGGTCATCGAACCTACGGCCGCCGCGACCGTCCTTGCGATCGTCGAACTTGCGGCCCTGGCCACCGCCCTTGCGGTCATCGAACTTGCGGCCGCCCCTGCGGTCGCCGTTGAACTTGCGGTCGCGGTCGCCGAACTTGCGGTCGCCGCGCTCTCCGCGATCATCGAAGCGGCGCTCACCGCGCTCGCCGTTGAACTTGCGGCCTTCGCCGCCCTTGCGCTCACCGTCGAACTTGCGGCCGTCCTTGCGGTCGCCGAACTTACCGCGACCGCCGCCGTTGCCACGGCCGTTGCCGCCACGGCCACCGCCGTTGCCACGGCCCTCGCCGTCACGCTTGCCGTAGGGCTTGCGGCCACCGCCGCCGTTGCCCTTGTATCCGCCCTTGCCGCGGCCTGCGCCGCCGCCATTGCCGCGGTTCTGCTGACCGCGCTCGGTGTTCTGTTCGCTCAAGGTGTGCGCCTCTCTCTAGTTGTAAAAGTGGCAAAAAAACGCCAACCACGTATTATGCGTGATTGGCGTTGCCATTTCATCGGAAATTTTTTCTTGCAGTCAAATTTCGCAGGTCCTACACGACTTTCGCCCAAAGGCCTACACGGACCACAGGTAGCCCACGCCGCGGACCGTCTCCAGATGCTGGGCCAGCTCGGGGCCCAGCTTGGCGCGGACGCGACGAACATGCACGTCGACCGTACGGCTGCCGCCGTAGTAGTCGAAGCCCCACACGCGCCTCAGCAGCGCGTCACGGGAGTAGGTGCGGCCCGGATGCGTGGCCAGGAAGGCTAGCAGCGCGTACTCCAGGTACGTCAGGTCCAGGGGCTTACCGCCCACGGTCACCTGATAGGTGGCCAGGTTGATGGCCATGTTGTCCACCGTCACGAAGTCCGAGCTGGAGCTTTCGTTGCCGGGCCACAGCAGCTGGCGAATGCGGGCGCTGCACTCCTCGGAGGAGGCGCCGCGAACCACGAAGTCGCTCTTCACCTGCACCGGCAGGCGGAACTCGCCCAGGCAGTCCTCGTCCACGATCACCAGCAGGGACGCCGATCCGTCCTCCACCAGGACCTGCTCTACCTGGGCGATGCTGCCCAGGCTTTCGCCCTGAGATTCGTAGATCACCAGGTCGTAGCCAGGATGCTGGGCCAGGAGCTTCTTGAACTGCACAGAGGACCCGGCGGCAACCTCCACGTCCAGCTTGGACAGAACCGCCTGGAACTTATGGGCGTTGTCCAGGCTGTCGGCTACGAAGATGACGGTCTTTCGCTGCATGTATCGTTCTCCTTCTAGTGCTAGAGGACGGCCAGGTAGCGGTCACGTTCCCACTGGGTCACCGAGCTCTGGTAGGCGTTCCACTCGGCGCGCTTCGCCTTCACCAGGTAGCTGTGGATGTGGTCACCCAGGGTTTCGCGCATGAACTCGGAGTTGGCGAAGAGTTCCACCGCCTCGCCCAGGCTGTCCGGCAGGGTCTGCAGGCCCATCTGGCGCAGCTCCTGGCGGGACAGGCGGAACAGGTCGCGGTCCTCGACCGAGTCCATGAGCGGCAGCTCCTCCTCGATGCCCCGCAGGCCGGCAGCCAGCATCACGGCAAAGGCCAGGTACGGGTTGGCGGCCGGGTCGGGGCTGCGCAGCTCGATGCGGCAGGAGGACTCGGAGTCCGGGCGGTATCCGGGCACGCGCACCAGGGTGGAGCGGTTGTGCTTGGCCCAGGAAATGTACGTGGGAGCCTCGCCACCGGCCACCATGCGCTTGTAGGAGTTCACGTACTGATTGGTGACCAGCGTGAACTCGGGAGCGTACTTCAGGATGCCGGCAATGTAGTGCTTGGCGATCTTGGAAAGGTTGTAACCCATGGGATCGCTGGGGTCGTAGAACACGTTGTGGCCCTCGAAGTCGTACAGGCTCTGGTGCACGTGCATGCCGCTGCTGGGCAGGTCTTCGCTGGGCTTGGGCATGAAGCTGGCGTATACGCCGTGCTTCATGGCGATCTCCTTCACCACCAGCTTGTAGGTCATGACCGCGTCGGCCATGGAGATGGCGTCGGTGAAGCGCAGGTCGATCTCGTGCTGGGAGGGACCCATCTCGTGATGGGAGTACTCCACGGGAATGCCCATCTTCTCCAGGGTCAGGACGGTGTCTCGGCGCAGGTCGCTGGCGGAGTCCAGGGACGTCAGGTCGAAGTAGCCGCCCCGGTCCAGGACCTCCACGCCTTCGGCGTCCTTGAAGTAGTAGAACTCCAGCTCAGGGCCCACGTTGAAGATATATCCCATGTCCTGGGCCTTGGCCACGGTGCGCATGAGCACCTGGCGGGGGTCGCCGTGGAAGGGCTCGCCGTTGGGAAGGCGGATGTCGCAGAACATGCGGGCCACGGCGTCGGTGCTAGGACGCCAGGGCAGGATCTGGAAGGTGGACGCATCCGGGAACACCAGCATGTCCGACTCGGCGGTGCTGCTGAAGCCCTCGATGCAGCTGCCGTCAAAGCCCATGCCCTGGGCAAAGGCGTTCTCCAGCTCGCTGGGAATCACCGCGAAGGACTTCATGTTGCCCAGGACGTCGGTGAACCAGAAGCGGACGAAGTGCACATCGCGGCTTTCGATGGTCTTCAGCACAAAGTCTTGATTGGGGTTCGCAGCCATGCGGATCCTCGATTCTAGTCAGCCTTCCGTATTCTAAGAATTATACCGCGGGTTATTTCAGGCATATTACGCCTGTCCAGGTTCCCGTCTTCAGGGCGAAAGACCCGCCGGCGTTTTCGCCCTGAAAAGAAAACGACCGCCCCGAGGGACGGTCGTCGTCATGGTTCGCTATGCCTTCTTGCAGTAGGCCAGGCTGATCCAGCCGGTGCCGTCGGAAAGCTTGCCCCAGTCCTTGTAGACCTTGGAGATGGTCACCACGTCGCCCTGGTTCACGCGGCCGGTCACGGTACCGGAGGTGCTGTAGGTGGAGCGGACGTTCAGGCCGTCAGACGGGACGATGCTCACCTGGAACGGAGAGGTGCGGCGGGCCCACTTGGCGTAGAAGGTCTTGTTGCCGGAGCTGCCCTTCTTGATGCTGTACACGCGGGTGGTGTAGGAGCTGCTGGTGTACCAGCCCTTGAACACGTAGCCCAGACGGCTGGGGTTGTACAGCTTGTACTCCTTGGAGGAGTAGTAGGTCTTGGGGTTGGAGGAGCTGTTCTTGCCGTTGTTCAGCTTGTAGGTCACGCTGAACTTGCTGTTGGCGGTGTAGGACTTGTAGAAGAAGTTCACGTCGCACTTGCCCAGGCCGTCGACGCGGCCCTTGCTGGTGAACTGCCAGGCGCCCTTGCTGCCGGAATAGGTGCACTCCTTGCCGTACTGGGCCACCCACTTGGAGTACTTGTCGTAGGTCGGGTAGCGGACGGTCTTGCCCTCGGAGTTGGTGTAGGTCATGAACTTGTTCCACCAGGTGGTGTTGGCGTACACGCCCGCCTTGTAGCCGGCGGCCTTGATGGCGCCGCACCATGCCTTGGTCATGGAGGCCAGGGTGCGGTTGCTGATCTTGTGGCTGTCGATGACCTGGCCGCGAGAGTTCTTCTCTGGCACGCAGGGACGGCTGGTGCCGTACTGCTCCTCAAGGTCGTAGTAGACCGGCAGGTCGGTGTTGGCCGGGGTCAGGCCCGCCTTCTTCAGCAGCTTCAGGGTGAAGGCAGCTTCCTTCTGGGCGGTTTCCTTGTTCCAAGCGTAGGAGTACAGGTACACGCCCACCTTCAGGCCGGCGGCACGGGCGTTCTTCACGTTGGTGACGAACTGGTAGTCTTCCTGGGTGCCGTTGGAGCGGTCGGAGCGCTTCTTGTCCCAGCCGAAGCCGCAGCGGATAATGGCGTAGTCAACGCCGTCGGCCTTGACCTTCTTCCAGTCAATGCGGCCGTTGTGCTCGGACACGTCAACGCCCACGTGCTTCACGCCGCTGACCCTGATGGTCTGGGAGTCATGGTAGACGAAAGAGGTCTTGCCGTTGGATCCGGTCCACGACGTCACGTCGTAGGCGAATGCGGCGGTCGGTGCGCAGGTGCATGCCAGCGCAGTTGCGGCGACCAAGGCGGTAATCTTCGTTTTCATAGTGCGTTTTCCTTTCGGGACTAGTCTTCGTCCAAGCTCTTCTCATATATGCGGATGGCGTCATCCAGCGGTCCGTCGTAGCGCAGGCGGCCGTGCTCGAGCACTATGCCGCGGGTGCAGAACTCCTGGGCCGTGGCGGACGCGTGGGTGACGAACAGCACGGTCACGTTCTCGTCCTCCATGATGTGGCGGATGCGGCGCAGGCACTTCTTGCGGAAGCGCTTGTCGCCCACGGAAAGGGCCTCGTCCACCACCAGGATCTCCGGGTCGCTGTTCACGGCAAAGGCGAAGCCAAGGCGCGCCTTCATGCCGCTGGAATAGGTGCGCACCGGCTGGTCTATGTACGACCCCAGGTCCGCGAACTTCACCACCTTCGGCTCCAGCTCCGCGATCTCCTCCGGGCTCATGCCCACCGCCTGGCCGCGCAGGTGAATGTTCTCGCGCCCGGTCAGGTTGCGGTTGAAGCCCGCAGTCAGCTCGAGCAGGGCGCACACGCGGCCGTTTACGTCCACGGTTCCGCTGCTGGGCTGGGCAACGCCGGTAACCATCTTCAGGGTGGTGGACTTGCCGGCGCCGTTGTGGCCCAGAAAGGCAATGGCCTCTCCCCTGCGGATGGTGAAGCTCAGGTCGCTCACGGCGTTGACCTTCTTGGCCTTGCTGTGCTTTTCGCCCCGGAAGATGTCGATCAGACGGTCGCGGTCGTTGCTGTACAGGCGGTAGCTCTTGGTCACGTGATCGAAGCGGATCATGACCTGGTCGTTACAGGACATCGGCCACCTCCGATCGGGTCCGCTTGTACACGAACAGCGCCATGAGCAGCGTGACCGCGAACACCGCGGCAAAGCCCAGGCAGACCTCAGGGGACTCCCAGATCCAGTACTTGTCGTAGAACGCCGCGCGGGACGCGGTGGTGAGCGAGGTGATGGGGTTGAAGAGCATGACGGCCTTCACGGCGGGGATGTCGATGGCGCTCATGTCGAAGATGATGCCCGACAGCCAGAAGAACGGCGTGGTCAGGGACGCGATCAGGTTCTTCACGTCCTTGCTGAAGGCGCACATGCAGCTGGCCATGAGGCTGAACACGTAGAAGAACAGCACCATGGCGGCCCAGACCAGGGGCACCTGCAGCAGGTACACGTCCACGGGCTGGCCGCAGGCGAAGTACATGACGAAGAGCGCCAGCAGCAGGCCCAGCTGAATGACGCCGCTTGACACGATGTCGATCAGCGGGATGCTCCCCAGCGGAAACTTGATCTTGTTCACCAGGTACGCATGCTTGTGGAACACGTCGGTGCCGGCGTTGAGCATGGCCTGCATGAAGAACCACGGAATCAGGCCAGCGGAAAGCCACAGCAGGTACGGCGGCGCCGACGGGTCCTTGGAACCCGAGCGCAGGCCGATCTCCAGGGCGAACCAGAACACGAAGATGTACAGCGCGGGCTTCACGAAGAACCACAGCCAGCCCAGGGCCGCGCCGCGGGACTTCTTCTTCAGCTCGAACATGCCAAGGTTGTGGATCTGGCTGCGCCAGGCCCAGTCATCCCTGAGTATGTCCTTCAAACTGCTCCACATAGTACGTTTATCCTGCAATTCGGTAGCAATTACATTTCGTCTCCCGCGGATTGCCGCAGGGTCAATCTAGGAAATCATAGCACCCCAGGGCCTAGAACCCCAAAGAGTACACACAAATGCCAATAATGATGAGGGCCAGCGCCACGATCTTCTTCTTCCCCAGGCGCTCATGGAAGATGGTCACGCCGAAGAACGCCACGAACACGTAGCTGGTGGCCTCCAGGATGGGGCCCAGGGAAAGGGGCACCTCCTTGTAAGCGTACACAGTCATGAAGGTGGCTGCCACGAAGATGGTGTACGCGGCTATGACCGACGGGTTCAGGTACTCCGCCAGCGCGCTCTCATGGGGCCTCATGGCCTCCTTCTTCAGCAGGACCTGGGACACGGCGGAGATGAACACGCCCAGCAGGTACACGCCTGCGTACATGATCATGCGCCATCACCTCCCTTGGGAGCCTGCTCGGCAACGGCAGCCTCGGACCCAGGGGACGAAACACCCTCCCGGCCCTCGCCTTCGCCCGCAGCCTCCAGGGCCGCGGTCTGCTGGTCCTCCCCGTCCGCGATGGCGAACAGCACCACGCCGGCAATGACTATGGCGGCGCCGATCACCATGGGCGCGGTGATGGTCTCGCCGAAGAACAGCACGCCCCAGACCATGCCCCAGACCACGGTGACGGCCTTGTTAGCGAAGGCCAGGGTCAGGGGCAGGTGCTTGATGACCTGCTGCCATCCCAGGGCATAGCCGAACAGGATGGCCAGCATGCCGCCGTAGAGCAGCACGAACTGCACGCTCAGCACCGGCTGGGCGGCGGCATTCTTGCTGAAGAACCCGGAAAGCGAGTACACCAGCAGCAGCACGTGCAGGCCGATCAGAGCCGACGCCCGCACGTTGACCTTGCCGGACTCCCCATTCGCCCTAGCCAAGGTCGACTCCGTTGGCGGCAAGGGCCGCGTCGTAATCCAGCATGCGGTTGGCGTGCAGCAGATTGTTGCCGGCGTCATCGGTGACGGTGACGCTGCCGTAGAGCTGCGCGGTCAGGGCATCCAGGGCCGCACGGTCCGGGGCGCTCACGTAGTAGCGGGCCACGTAGGGCTTGGCGCCCACCCCGTGCCCCACCACATCGCCGGGCTGATAGAACACCAGGGCGTCCTCCATGCCGGGCAGGTCGGCGGCAGCGCAGGCAGCGTCCACGTTGCCCACGGTTCCCTCATGGCCGTGGAAGTAGATCACCGCGCTGCAGCGGTCGTAGAAGGGCGTATGGCCGGCCAGCCGCGCGCGCAGGGCGTCGCGGTCGTAGACCCAGTCGATCAGCAGCTCCTCAATGGACAGGCCGCTGCCGTAGGTGACCAGCTCATGCTCGTAGCCGAACAGGCGGCCGGCGATCTCGCACACCTGGATGCCCTTGCCGGGCTCCCAGAAGAACTGCATGCTCATGGGGCCGCAGTCGATGCCGGTGTACGCCGCCACCTTGCGGATGATGTCCCGGGCCTGGTCGTAGGCGTCCGCGGCGAAGCGGCTCGGATAGGCGTTGCGGCTCACATGGGGAATGGCGAAGGGCACGTCCTGGGTCTTCTCGCGATCAGCCATGCCCAGGACCACGGGCTCGCCGTCCACGATCCAGTTCATCATGTTGATCTCGAACCCGCGGTTGTACTCTTCGGCCAGCAGGTAGTCGAAGGCGGAGTAGGACACGATCTCGTCGAAGCGCTCCCGCACCTGCTCGGCGCTTTCCAGCACGTACACGCCGCGGCTGCCGTAGCCGTTGGCAGGCTTGACCACGCAGGGGAAGCCCACCTGGGCCAGATCGTGCTCAAGGGTGTCCCGATGCACGCACACGGACGCGGGCGACGGGATGCCCAGCTCCTGGAACATCTGCTTCATAAGGGGCTTTTCCCGCAGGTAGCGGATGCCCTCCGGCTTCACGTAGCCGGGCAGGCCGGTGGCAGCGCAGATGTTGGCCATGCACTCCGCCAGCAGGTCGGAAAAGGACGTGATGATGCCGTCCACCCGCTGCTCACGGCACAGCTGGGCAATGGCCTGGGTGTTGCGCACGTCAATGGTGAAGGCGGCGTCGGCCACCGGCTTGGCGGGACCGTCGTCGTAGCCATCGCAGGCGATCACGTAGATGCCGCGGCGCTGCGCGGTGCGGACCAGCTCCACGAACTCGTCCATGGAACCCAGGACCAGGAGCCTATGCTGCATGGTCTTCGCCCCCTTCCTTGGAACGCGCATCAAGCACGGTGCGCGGTACGAACTGCGGTGCGTTGCTGACGGTCAGGAACGTGCGTCCCAGGTACTCGCCGATCAGGCCCAGGAAGGCCAGGTTCAGGCCGCCCAGGACCAGCATAATCACCATGAGCGACGTCCAGCCTTCCACGGAAACCGGGTCCGTGAAGTGCTGGATCACCAGCAGCAGCGCCAGCACCAGGCCCACGCCGCAGGCGGCCACGCCCAGCCACAGGGCGGCGCGCAGCGGTGCCAGGGAAAAGCCCAGCACCGTGGACCACAGGCGGATCAGGCTCTTCAGCGTGTAGCCGGAGCGGCCCTCTTCGCGGGCGAAGTGCTCCACCTCCACGTTGCAGACGCTGTCGGTGGCGCGGAACAGCAGTCCCTGGATGTAGACGAAGGGACCGCGGTAGCGGATGATCTCGTCCCGCACGTGTCTGCGCATGACGAAGAAGTTGCTGGAGTAGATGTCCTTGGGGCGCTTGGTCAGAACCCGCACGGTCCAGGCCTGGAAGCGCGACCCCAGGCGGCGCCACAGGGCCTCCTTGTGCTCCGGCCACTCGGCGAACACCACGTCCTTTCCGGACTCCTCCAGCCCTGCCAGCAGCTTGAGCACCTGGGAGGGATGGGTCTGCATGTCATCGTCCATCAGCAGGACGGCATCGCCCTGGGCCTGCTTCAGTCCCGCCATGATGGCGTTGTGCTGGCCCATGTTCTTGGCGCAGTCCACGCCCACCACGCAGGGGTCTTCGGCGCAGAGCTCGCGGATCTGGGCGAAAGTGCCGTCGGTGGAGCCGTCGTTGACCAGCACGAACTCGTAGTCGTAGCCGGCGCCCGTCAGCTCCTGACGGGTCAGCCGCACCACCTTGGCAATGGTCTTCTCCGAGTAGTAGCAGGGTATGACCACGGAAACCAGCACGTCAGCCCCCTACTCTGCCTGAGCGTAGAAGTCGCGGACCACCTGCACCACCGCAGCGCGGTCGTCATCGGTCATGCCGTAGTACAGCGGCAGGCGCACCAGGCGGTCGCTCTCACGGTCGGTCACGTCCATACCGCCGCGGACCACGCCGAACTGCAGGCCGGCGGGACTGGAGTGCAGGGGCACGTAGTGGAAGCTCATGCCCACGCCGCGCTCCTTGGCATAGGCGATCAGCGCGGTGCGCTCAGCCAGGTCGGCGCACTTGACGTAGTACATGTGGGCGTTATGCACGCAGTCCCCGGGCACGAAGGGCAGCTCGAGCTTGCCAGCCTCGGCCAGCGGGGCGAAGGACTCGTGGTAGAAGGCCCAGGTGGCCAGGCGGTCGTCGTTGATCTGGTCAGCGGCCTGGAGCTGGCCCCACAGGTAGGCAGCGTTCATGTCGGAGGGCAGGTAGCTGGAGCCGTAGGACACCCAGGTGTACTTGTCCACCTGGCCGCGGAAGAAGCGGCTGCGGTTGGTGCCCTTCTCGCGCAGGATCTCGGCCTGCTCGTTGAAGCGGGCGTCGTTGATGACCAGCGCACCGCCTTCGCCCATGGAGTAGTTCTTGGTCTCGTGGAAGGAATAGCAGCCAAGGTCGGCCAGGGTTCCCAGGGCACGGTCGCGGTAGGTGGACATGACGCCCTGTGCGGCATCCTCCACCACCAACAGGCCATGGTCATGGGCGATCTGGCAGATTCGCTCCATGTTGCAAGCCACGCCGGCGTAGTCCACCGTCACGATGACGCGGGTCTTGTCGGTGATGGCGGCCTCGATCTTCTCCTCGTCCAGGTTCATGGTGTCCGGACGCACGTCCACGAACACCAGCTTGGCACCGACCAGGACGAAGGCCGTGGCCGTGGAGCTGAAGGTGTAGCTGGGCAGGATGACCTCGTCACCGGGCTGAAGGTCGCACAGCAGGGCGGCCATCTCCAGGGCAGCGGTGCCGCTGGTGGTCAGCAGGACCTTCTGGGCGTCGAAGCGCTCCTCCAGCCAGGCATGGCACTTCTTGGTGAAGGGGCCGTCGCCGCTGATCTTGCCGACCTCTTCCACGCTCTGGCGAACGTACTCGAGCTCGGTGCCCACGTAGGGCGGTTTGTTGAAGGGAATCACGATATCTCCTGACATGCTCTGTCTTCCTGCTGCCTATTCTAGGGTGCGGGCTTTTCCGCCGCGTTACCGCCGGGCATGCTTGCCCCGCACGGGCTCCTGTTCCTGCTCCTGCGCGCTCCTGCGTCGGCCCAGCAGCACCACCGCCGCCAGGGCCGCCAGGCCCGCCACGGTCAGCAGCGCTCCGGTGGAGCGGCCGGGGGTAGCGTAGCGCAGCTCCACCGCATGCTGGCCGGGACCCACCTCAACGGCCATGAAGCCGGTGTTGGCCCGCATCAGCGGCACCTCCGCGCCGTCCACGGTGGCCGTCCAGCCCGCGGAGTACGGCAGGCTGAAGAAGGCCATCTTGGCGTTTTCGCCCGTATCCACGGTAGCGCGGACCACGTTGGCGCCGTACTCCACGTCATCAATGGCGTTGCGGCCGAGCACCTTGGCCTGGGCCAGCAGCGGAGCCACGGGCTGGCTGATGACCTGCAGGTCGTCGAAGGTGTAGGTGCCGCGGTAGGCCAGGGTCAGCGTGATGGTCTTGGGGGCCTTCTTGAAGTAGCCCAGGTTCATGCACCACTCGTGCTTGTCGCCGTAGGTGGTGTTGTCCTTGGTCTTGTAGGTGAAGTCCGCCTTATGCTTGCCCGCCTGGGCCTTCACGATGCAGATCTTCGTGGACGACCAGGTCAGGGAATCCATCTTCACCCGCAGGCGGCGCAGCAGGCTGGAGCCCTTCTTGGCCTTGCCGGAGGGACGGTTGCCCACGTAGTCGAAGCCGGACAGGCGCAGGTAGACCTCGGAGTCATCCAGGGCGTCGGGGACCTGGATCTTCAGGGTGGCGCCGCGCTTGGTCACCACCACCTTGCCGTCCTTGAAGGTCACGCCCTCGCTGGGAACCACCTTCATCTTGGTGCTCACCTTGGCGCTGGCCGCAAGGTCCTGGCCGTCGGCCTGAGGCACCGCGTCAACGGACACCTCCGCGCCGCTGGGCTTGGATTTGCTGGAGGCGCCCAGCACGCAGGTGCGCAGCAGCACCTCCTGGCGCTCCTGCACCGGCAGCGCCTCGTAGGCGGCGCGGTCCAGGTAGGAGTCATAGGTGAAGGCCAGGGGCGTGGGGTCGTTCGCCTGGTACAGGTCGAACTTCTTGGTGGCGCCGATCTTGGCGTAGCCCGCAGGCACGCGGGTCGCGTCGCCCTTCTTGGCAACCACGTACTTGGCGCCGATGAGCAGCTCGGACGCCAAGCGGCTGTCGGAGCCCAGGTAGGCATGGTGGTTGGAAGAGTCCGTGTACTCCATTTCCTGGCGGAAGTCGTCCACGGCCTGGTTGTAGTAGCTGGTGAAGAAGTCGGTGCCGCGCTCCCCTACCACCAGGGAGCGGTTCTTCTTGTCGATCTTGCCGGCATAGTCGAAGCGATAGTCCCCTTCGTCCCCCAGCTTGGCCACGGCGGCAGCCGGGGAAGCCTGCACCTTGGACCAGGCGTTCATGCCCTTGGTGAACTCCTTGCCGTAGTTGCCACCGGCATGGGCGTAGTTCACCAGGCACACGCACAGGGTGCAGCACACGCACAGGACGCCGGTCACCAGCGCCTGGCGGCGGGCATTGTCCCAGCGGGACATGACCAGGAACAGGGCGAAGCATGCGATGAGCAGCGCGCAGGGCAGAAGCGTCAGCAGGGAGCCGTCGAACAGGGCGCCCACCAGCTCCAGCACCAGCACCACGGCCACCGCCACGCCGCAGCGGACCCAATCACGGCGCTCCAGGCAGCCGAGCACCGGCAGCACCAGGCACAGGGCGTAGCTGAAGCAGAAGCCCAGGGCCACCAGCCAGCGGTCCGTGGGGTACCCGAATCCATTCATGAAGCTGCCGAAGGCCGGGATGAGCATGAGCACCAGGCAGGCAACGGAGCCCACGGCGGTGGGCATGAACACGTCACGGGGCAGGAAGCGGCGGGCGCCGGCGAACAGCACGGCAGCCACCAGCAGCACCGGACCCACGTACTGGCCCATGATGTCCACGGTGCCGCCGCCCAGGTTCAGGGGGATGCTCACGTAGTAGGCCAGGGAGTACAGCAGGGGCACGGAGGCGCTTTCGCCCACGCGGCCCATGGAGAGCAGGGCGTGCACCATGGGCAGGGAAACCACTGCGGAGATGCAGAAGGCAATGACGATGTAGACCACGAAGCGACCCACCAGCAGGGCGAAGTCCCTGGCGGAGCGGTCTCGGGGGCCGAAGAAGTAGCGAATCAGGCAGTACCCCAGGAACAGGAAGCAGGTCCAGTAGCTGAAGTACACGCTGAAGGCGAAGGTCACAGCCAGGGCGCAGATGAACGGCACCGGGCTCTTGCGGGCGAAGATGCGGTCCGCCGCCAGGAACAGCAGCGGCAGCATGATGGCCACGTTCAGGAAGTTCGGATGGCGCAGGCACGCCCAGAACAGCACGTAGCCGGTGCCCACATAGGCCAGGGACGCCGCCAGCGCCGCCGGGCGCGGGGCCTTGCGGCTGCGGCAGAAGGCGCAGAACGCCACGGCCGCCAGCAGGTAGCGCACGTAGATCAGGAAGCAGAACAGGCCCTCGGCATAGGCCGGCGGGCACAGGGCCGACACCAGGTTCAGCGGGTCGGTGATCATGCCGCCCAGGGCCGTCTGCACGTCGGAGCCATAGCCCAGGTCGTAGGTGAACGCCGGGATCACCAGGCCGTTGCCTGCTGCCAGGTCGGCCACGATCTGGCGCAGCCACTCCCCTTCGTACACGAAGAAGTTGTAGTACTGCGAAACCGCATCGCCCTTCCACATGAGTGTCTTGCCCGTGGCGAAGTGGTAGGCGTACACGGCCAGGAACATGGCTGTGACGCCTGCCACCAGGGCAGCGTAGAACCGCAGGTCGGCCTTGCGTGCGCGGGAACTGAGCATAGGCGGCTACGCCTCCACCAGCTTGGCTTCGGGGTAGTTTGCCTTGATGTGCTCGGCGGCGAAGGAGCCAGCCGGGGCCGTGAAGGTCACGCCCTCGGTGCCCAGGAAGGCCTCGGGGCCGATGGTCTTCAGGGATGCGGGAAGCTCCACGCTGCGCAGACGCTTGCAGAAGGCGAAGGAGCGCTCGTCCAGGGTATGAACGCCCTCCGGGATGACCACGGTCTCCAGGCGACGGCAGGTGTTGAAGGCGCTGCGACCGATGAAGCGCAGGGTGCCGGGCAGCTCCACGGAGCGCAGGGAGGTGCAGCGGTAGAAGGCGTTCTGGCCGATGGAGCGCAGCGGAGCGGGCAGGGTGACCTTCTCCAGGTCCTGGCGCTCCAGGGCGGCGCCGCGGCTCATGGCACGCAGCTCCATGCCGTCTACCACGGACTCGGCGGTGAACTCCTTGACGCCCTTCTTCACGCGGTACAGGTCCAGGCCGTAGCCGGTGACCTTGCGGTACTCGCCGTTGCCCACATGGGTGTTCACCGGCGCCAGCTTGATGATCACGTCGCCGTCAAGCAGGAAGTACGGGGTGTCGAAGATGGCGTCCACGGTGCGGGACAGCTCCATCTGCTGGCCGCCCTTGAAGGCAACCAGGTCGCCGGGGCCCACGTGCTCGCGGATCCACTCCTCCAGCTGGCCGCGATCCTCCGTGGCCAGGACCTCGGCGCCGCCAGCCTTGGCATCCTCGGCAGCCCACAGCATGTGGTTGCCGAAGAACAGCGTCAGGTCGGACGTGGCCTTGGCGGCCACGGTGCGGCCCACGCGACGGTGGATCTCCTCGGTGCGGTCGCCCAGCTTGTCGTCGATATCGCCCAGCACCAGGACGCGCTTGGCGCCCTCGGGCACGTCGATGGTGCCGATGGTGTCCAGGACGGAGTTGATGGCGCCCTCGGAGGCGTTGTAGCAGTCAAGGTACAGGCGCTGGCCCTTGGCCTCGGTGTAGTTCTGGCGCACGCCCTCGGTGCGGAAGCCCAGCAGGGCCTTGGCAATGGTGGCGCGGTCAACGCCCAGGTACAGGCCGAAGGCGAAGGCGACCACGGCGTTGAACACGTTGTGGCGGCCCACCACGTTCAGCTTCACCGGGGTGCGCTGGCCGGTGGCGGTCTCCACCACGTCGAAGTGCAGGCAGGCGTTGCGCTCCACCACGTTTTCCGCATGGTAGTCGGCGGTGGCATCGTCCACGGCGCAGCCGTAGACCTTGTGCTGGTAGGTGGCGGTCTTCAGCAGCGGGTCGTCCCAGTTGACGAAGCCCACGCCGTCGTCGGCAGCCAGGCGGTCCAGCACCAGCTTCTCATGCAGGATGTTTTCCTGCTTGCCGCCGAACTTGCCCACGTGGTT
Organism: Coriobacteriia bacterium; assembly: GCA_030526515.1. Classification (GTDB taxonomy): domain Bacteria; phylum Actinomycetota; class Coriobacteriia; order Coriobacteriales; family Eggerthellaceae; genus SUG1186. The sequence continues at coordinate 109,568 of JAUNCQ010000001.1, read as the reverse complement.
CAGGCCGATGTTGGTGATCACGAACACGTTGGGATGGATGATGTCGATGGCCTGGCCCAGACGGCCCGGGCGGCTCATGCCGGTTTCCTGGATGTAGACCTTGTCCTCCATGGTCAGGTTCTGGGCGTAGCGCGCAGCCTGGCCGAAGCCGTTCTGGTTGGAGCGGGAGGTGACGGTCTGGAACTTGGAGCGGCTGACCAGGTCCATCATGGTCTTGACGGAGGTCTTGCCCACGGAACCGGTGATGCAGACGGTCTTCACGTCGGTGGATTCGATCACGCCGTGGCACAGCTTGGCCATGACGCCCTCGGCATCCGGGTGGATGATGCAGGGTACGGGAGCGTCGTTTTCGTCCACCAGCTGGAAGGGCGCTACCGCGCACAGGGCGCCGTTGCGGAAGGCGCGGGTGACGTTGACCTTGGACGTGGCATAGCCTTCGTTGACCATGTACACGGAGCCGGGAACGCACAGCTTGCTGGCGGGCGAAAGCAAGCTGACCTTCTGGTCCAGCTTGTCCTCCAGGCCCGCGGGCGGCTGGGCGTCCAGGGCCTTGCAGACCTGGCCGAAGGTGTAGGTCTTGACCTGCTTGGGCTTGATGCCCAGCTTCTTCTTGATGGCCTTCCAGGTGATCTTCATTATTGCTGAGCCCTTTCGTTCTCCAAGGCGCCTACGAACTGCTCGTAGTCCTCCGGTCGGTTGAAATCAGTGGTGCGGTCCTCCAGGACCACGAACTTGCCGGCAATGTCCTTGCCGTCCAGGGGCATGCCCATGAGGTGGTGGTAGAGCTGCCAGCCCTTGGCATCGGCGATCGCGCCTTGCTCGATGAGCCGGTCGATGTCCCGCAGATGCTCCAGCATGCACTCCCCCTGCGCCACCTTGACGGCCACGATGGTGGCCGGGTTGCCGAAGAAGAGCATGTCCTCCACGGACGCCTCCACCACCTGGCGGATGGTGTCCGTGGAGTAGAAGGCGTCGCCGTACAGGAAGCACACGCCGTCCTGCACCAGCTCCACGCAGAAGCGGTCGATCTCGCGCTCGGAGCGCAGCGGCTCGTAGCGGCGGGCGCCCTGGGCCACGCAGTCCGGGTTATGGGAGGTGATCACCACCTCCGCCTGGGGGTCGAAGGCATGCACCAGGCGCGTGGTGCGCTGGAGCAGGGTTTCGCCCCCTATGTTGATCAGATGCTTGGGGATGCCGTCGTAGTTGTTCCAACGGGTCCCCTTGCCGTTTGCCATGATGACGTAGCGCATGCAGCGGGTCCTTTTCTACTTGATGACGCCGTGGGCGCGGTAGAAGTCGCCCAGCTCGCCGTTGCGCTGGGGGCCGAACAGCTGGATGATGTTCACGCCGGAGGAGGTGTTGGCCTCCACGATGCAGAAGCCCTCCGGGGTGTCGGTCAGCAGGATGTCCCAGGCAATGAAGTTCATGAACGGGAAGCGGCGGGCCAGGGTGAGCATGTCCTCCTTCAGGCGGTCCCAGTTGGGGATCACGGCGCCTTCGATGGGCGCGCCGGAATCCGGATGGACCTTGTGCCAGCCGTGGTGCTGCAGGGTATGGGCGGCGGAGAGCTCGCCGGTCTCCAGGTCGATCTTGGCCACCAGGCCGCCGCGGGAGCCGTTGTCCACGGGGATGGTGGCGCTGGTGCCGATGCGCTGGACGGCGAAGAACACCTTGAAGTCGCCGGACTCGGGGTCGCGCATGGTGATGAAGCGGATGGTGTTGGTGGTCTGGTCGTACAGGCCGTCCTCGAAGGCGCTCTGCTTCATGCCCTCGGACAGGAACCAGCCGTCCTCCTTGGTCAGGAAGGCATCGAACTGCTCCAGGGTCACGGGCTTGGTGTCGATCATCAGCTGCTCGCCCTCAAGGTCCAGGCGACGCACGCCCTTGCCCTTGCCGGCGGCCAGGGGCTTCATGAACAGGGAGCCGTACTGACGCAGCAGCTCGACCACGTCGTCGGTGGTCTTGTAGCCGTCGGCGTTCTGGAACTCAAGGGACACCATGCGGCCGTGGTTCTTCATGAACAGCAGCTTGGGGCAGGTCACGTAGGGATCAAGCACGTTGGTGCAGATGATCTTGTTGTTGCACATCTGGTCGAAGGGCTCGTTGATCCAACGGGACCGATACCAGTCGAACTCGCTCAGGTACTGGTGACGGTCGTTGTTCTTGAAGTCGTACAGGGCGTACTGATCGGCCAGGTAGCCGCCGCTGACGTTCATGCGCAGCTTGGTCAGGAAGCCGACTTCCTTGAAATGATTCGGGGCGAAAAGGATGCGGCGGAACCACAGCACCACCAGCTTGGCCTTCTTGATGCTCCTCTTTACAAACGAACTCATGGGTCCTCGATTATCCACGTAAAGCCGCTTTCGCCCTGAGGGCGCAGCGGCAGCCATTCTATAACCGAATCATTATACCCGCATATTGCGGATTACCAAGTCGGCAAGGTCCTTCGTGGCGTGACCAAGGTCAGAAAGAACATAAGTCCGGGCGAATTCCTGGCGCTCGTCCTCCGGATACTCCGCCGTGCCGTCCACGTAGGAGTCCAGGGCGTCCAGCAGCTCCTGGGCGTTGCGATGAGCGCAGCTGGGCATGGTGCGGGACACGTCCAGGTTCAGGCCGTTGTTGGCCATGTAGTCGTCATAGTCGTACTGGTAGAACAGGGTGCGCACGCCGGCCACCGCGCCCTCCAGGGTGATGGCGGAGTAGTCGGTGATCAGGTAGTCGGCCACCAGCAGCAGGTCCATGGCGGAAAACTTGGCGCAGCGCAGGAAGCCCTCCCCCATGACCGCCTGGTTAGGATGGCCCTTCACCACGAAGGCGTACTTTTCCGTGTCCACCCGAGAAAGCAGGTCGGCATAGCCCTTCTGGGACGCCTCCTCCGCGTTGCGGCGGAAGGTGGGCGCATACAGCACCACCGTGCGGCCCCGCAGCTGCGGGTAGGCGGCGAAGATGCGCTCGCGCTTTTCCTCCCGGTCGTGGACCAGGTAGTCCATGCGGGGCAGGCCTATGTTGACCAGCTTGTCCTCGGTGCAGCCGAAGGACGCGCAGTAGAAGGGGTTCCAGACGGGGGCGCCGGCGATGATGTAGTCGTAGCCCTCGTGCATGTGCAGGGCGCGGGCCTGCTGCTCGGAGCGGCCGCCGGAACGGCCCAGCGTCTGATAGCCGGACTGCTTGATCTTGCCGATGGCGTGCCAGATCTGGATCACCGTCAGGTCCTTCTTGTGGTTCAGCAGGCTCACCGCCGGCCAGTAGGTGTCCAGGATGGCGGCCTGGGACGTGGCCAGATGGTACATGCTGCGCAGCATGTTGCCGCAGAAGCGCAGCTTGTCAGCGGTGGAGTCCTCCTTGATGCGATGGCAGATGCTCACCATCTCCACGTCAGGGCAGTCCTTCCGCAGCTGGTCCTGGAGCAGGGCGAAATCCAGCGGCATGCCGCTGGTCTGGCGGCTCAGGAACACCACCTTGCGCGGGTGGGTGGGAAAGAGCTTCAGCACCGCGTACACGGCGGCAAGGCCGGCCTTGCCCACGGTCAGGATGATCTGCTTCAACGGGTTTCCTTTCGTCCGTACCGGGCTCACCTAGCGCTTGGGCAGGTGCAGCAGCTTGCGGCAGGGCTTCTTGTGGTAGCCGTACACGCGCTTCTTGCGCTCGAGCTTGTACAGCAGGTAGTCGGTGATCTGGGGCGTGAGCTTGTCCACGCGGGGGAAGTCGGGGAAGCGGTTGATCTCCGGCAGCTTGATGCCGTCGGGGGTCAGGGCCAGGTCGAAGCCGAAGTACTCCAGCTGCGGGATGGCGCGGGCGATCTGCAGGATCTGCTCCTTGGCGGCCTCCCAGTTGGGCAGCACGCCCTCGATGGCCACGCCGGTGTCCGGGTGAACGGCGCAGCTGACCAGGTTGCCCTGGTGGATGCCGTCCAGGCGCTGGGCGTTGCCGTAGCGGCCGGACTCGATGTCCACCTCGGCAACGATGCCGCCGGCGGCCACGTTGTCCACCACGCCGGTCAGGCTGGAGCCCACGCGCATGTACACGTTGCCGATCTGGGGCGTGCGGCCATCACGCTTGAACACGGTCACGCGGATGGTGTTCACGGAGCCCGGGTACAGCTCGGCCATCTGGGGATGCATCTGGATGTACTCGGTCACCAGGTACTGGTTGTTCGGGTCCTCCAGAATGCCCAGGATCCTCTGCTCATCGGCAGGATCGCCGTTCAGGAAGTAGCCCTGGCCGTCCCAAGAGAGCTTGTAGAAGCCCTCGCCGTGGCTGCCCTCGTCGGGCTTCAGGGCCAGCTGGCCCACCTCGCGGGCCAGGCGCAGCACGTCGGCGGAGGTGTCGGCATAGCCCTCCGGCACGTCCATCATGGGGATGACGCGGTTCTGTCCGTCCTTGACGGTGATGTAGTAGTAATACGCCGGGAAGCACTCCTTGAAGTCGGCGGCAATGTACTTCAGGGTGATCTTGTCTTCCAGCCAGTAGCGGTAATGGGTGTTGATGTGACGCAGGTAGCGGTACTCGAAGTCGCTGATGAAGCCCTTCCAGTTCTGCCGCGTGATGCCGTACTGGGGCAGGCGGTAGGACAGGAAGCCGTGGTCGTAGGCCCACAGCTTGTCCTTCAGGCCCATGCCGTTGCTGGACGTCAGGTCACGCCACATGTCGCGGATCCAGAAGGTGCTCAGGTACGGCACCAGGCCCTTGGGGCCCACGGCGCTGGCGAAGATCTTGCGGACCTTCAGCTTGAAGGTGTTGCGGCTCAGCTCGCGGCGCTGGGCGGCGTCGGCGTAGACACCGCGCTTTTCCTCAAGGCGGCGCTGCAGGAAGTCCTGGACCGACGGGGCGAAGGGCACCAGCGGCAGGTACTCCGGGTACGGGTTGGCGCCCACGATGCGGAAGCCCTGCTCGTCCCAGCGAATGTCGAAGGACACCATCTCGATCTGGGGGACGAAGCGGCACATGGCCTGCAGGGTACGGTGGATTTCGTCCAGGTCCTGGATGGTGCCGGCAAGGGGCAGCTCAGCCTCCGGGATGCGGGCGAAAGAGACGGCGTCCCTCCCCTGCGCCGCCACGGCACCCTCATAGGCGCCGGTGGCCACGTCCACGTCGGCCCAGTAGCAGTCCTGGTCGACGGGGGTCTTCCAAATGCCCAGGGGCAGGTGCTTCTTGAGGGCGGGGTCGCCCTTCTCCGGGGTGCGCTTGCGGTCCACCACGCGCATCAGGCGGCCGTCGGCAGCGGGGTACGCAATGCGCAGCGCGGCCTGCTCCAGGCGCGGATGGGCGCCGTCCTGGTTGACCATGTACGCACGCAGGGTCACCTGGGCATTCGGGGCCACGGCCTCGAAGCCGCAGGAGTCAGGCAGGGCGTCAACCAGCACCAGGGAGTCGTCCTGCTCGCGCATGAACAGGTACATCCACTGCATGAGCTGGTCTTCGTCGAAGGGCACGCCGTCCAGAACGAAGGTTTCGTTGGCGGCCTCCAGGGTCCAGCTGTTCACCTCCGACCAGCGAGCGGAGATCAGGCGCTGGGGACCCTGCTCTCGCAGGAACTCGTACAGGCCCGCTGCCGTGGGCTCCTTGGCCAGGGCGGCGTCGGTGACGCGGATGATGAAGGGGGCGCCGTCGCGGCGGATGATGTGGTAGTGCAGGGTCTCCAGGCGGTCCTTCCAGCCCTCGAACACCTTGTGGGTGGCGGCACGGTCCTCCAGCCACTTGTCGTACTTGCCGTTCAGCGGGTACAGGTACACGTAGTCCTCATGGGAAAGCTGGCCAGCGCGGCTCTGCTCCGTGATGCCCCGCAGCGAAACCTCATGGGGCAGGTAGCCCCAGCCGTAGGCGCGGTCGCGCTCGGCAGCGGAGTATGCGCCGTCGCCACAGGTGCGATCGGCGTTGATGGCAGCGATCCAGTCACGGGCGGCGGTGCCGAAGAAGCCCCGGGCGCGCATGCGCCAGGCGGCGTACTGACGGTATACCTCTGAGCTGGTAAGCGAATAGATCACGGTCTTGTGCAACCCCTTCGGTTTGTTCGGTCCTTAGCCTTCCCATTATCGCGTATTTGGACCGGAAACACTCAAATTGCATGAAAAAGGACCGCCCCGGCGCAATGCCGAGGCGGTCCCCTGCGATCGAGCTATGGGATCAGGCAGACGCTAGAAGATCCAGACGTCGGTGCCGCGGGGCACCTGGGTGTAGATCCAATAGGCGTTGACCTTCTCCAGGCGGATGCAGCCACCGGACTCGCGCTTGCCCAGGCCGTAGCCGCGGCCGCCGGGCAGCTGCTTGGTCTGGCTGTAGGCATGGTACAGCACGGAGTGGAACAGGACCTGGTTCTTGATCTGGGTCCAGTACCAGGCGGTGTAATGGTAGCCGCGATGGATGTGGGACTCACCGAAGTGCAGGCCGCGGGTGCCCACGTTGTAGCCGCCATGCGGGGTCAGATGACCCGGCTGGCCGGAGGTGCACAGCCAGTACTTGATGCGGTTCCAGTTGCCACGGGAGCCCTGGAACACGGCAACGCGACCCATCTCGGTGTTGACCGCAATGATGTACTTGGTGCGGCTGGCCTTGTTCTGGATCTTGTTGTACAGAACTGCCTTGGCGAAATCGTCCTTGGCCTTTTCGTTCACATAGCGGAACTTGCTGGTGCCGGGAGCGTCGGAGCCCTTGGGCAGCAGCTTCACCTGGATGCCGCGCAGGTGCACGGAGTAGTCGAACTTGGCACCGCAGTTCTGGCCGTTCTTGGCCCAGCCGGTCCAGCCCACGCCGAAGATCTTGGCACGGTAGTACACGTCGTACTTCTGAGCGAACTCCTCGGTCAGCTTCACGCGGATGATCTGGCCGCTGTAGTTCTTCTTTTCGTTCTTGTAAGAGCCGGCGGTCTTGCCGTTCTGCCACTCAGTCCAACCCTTGCCGCGCTGGTAGAGCTGGTACTTGATGTCGCCCTTGATGGCCTGGCTGGTGTTCTTGATGCGGAAGCCCACCATGCGGCCGCCGGTCTCCTGGGCCAGGCGATCGTTGAGCTTGGTGTTGGCGGCGGACTTGTTGGTGGTCGCCGTGGTCTTGTAGACCTTGTGGTTGTAGTAGATGTAGCTGGTGGTTTCGAAGCTCATCTTCTGGACCAGCTTCTTGTAGTAGAAGCTGACGGTGTTCGTGCCGCCCTCGGAAACGGAGAGCTTCTTGGAGGCAGCGGACACCAGCTCGTAGCCGAAGATCTCCGGGGCCTTGGCGGTCACGGTGGCGCCGTCGTAGCTGGAGCCGATCTTGGAGGCCTTCACCTTGGTAGTGGTCTTACCGCCCTTGTACAGGAAGTAGTTGACCTTGTAGTCCACCTCGGGAGAATAGAAGAACTTCACCACGTTGGGCTCGCCCGGCATCGGAGTGAAGGACTGGGCCTTGGGCTTGGCGTAGCCTGCGATCTCCACCGGGGTCACGGTGAGCTTTTCGCCCTCGTAGCCGGCCTTGGTGGTGGAGGCGTGGATCTGGGTTTCCTCAGAGGGGACGCCGCCCACGGTACGGTAGTAGTAGACGGTCACGGTGACCTTCTTCGCGTACTCGAAGACGATCTCGTCACCCTCCTGGCCGATCAGAGCAGGGTCCTGGGAAACCAGCTTGTAGCCGGTGATGCTGGGGGCGGCCACGGCAGTGCCGGTTTCGCCCTCCACGGTGTACTGAGCCTTGATCTCGGCGCCGGTGATTGCGTCCACCAGCTTGACGGTGTTGGTCACCGCAGCCTGGGCGTCCAGGTCAACGTCCTGGGCCTGCACTTCGACCTTGGGCTGCTCGGGCGCCTGGGGCGCCACCTCAGCCAGGGCAGAAGCGGGGCACAGGCCTGCGGCCAGCACCAGCGCAATCGCGGTGCTGAAAGTCTTGCGAATCATCCGTTCTCCTTCCTGTTTGATTCTTCGTTTTACTATTTCTATCAGCTAGCCCCAGAAAGGGCGGATGCCTAGGAGATCACCACGGTGGTGCCCTTGGTCACGTTCAGGTAAATCCACTTCGCGGCCTCGATGGGCAGGCGGATGCAGCCGTTGGAGCGGCGCTCGCCCAGCGTGCCGTCGATCAGCGAGGTCTTGCTGTACGGCACGAACAGCACCGAGTGAAAGCGAACGCTGGAGTAGATCTGCGTCCAGTACCAGCAGCTATGGCCGTCCTTTTCGCCGAAGCTCAGGCCGCGCTTGCCCGTGGTGGTGAAGGTTGCGTGGCTGGTGGCGTAGCGCTCGTTGGACGCGCCGGTGGTGCACTTCCAGTACTTGACCAGGGACCAGTTGCCGTTGCTTCCCTTGAACACGGCCATGCGGTTGAACTCGGTGTTCACGGACAGAGCGTACTGGGTGCCGCTGGACTTGGACTTGATCTTGCTCTTCAGGACCGCCTTGTAGTAGGCGTCCTTGGTGGAGCTGGTGGACCAGCGCGGCAGGCCGGAGCCGGCAGGCGCCGCAGATCCCTTGGGCTTCAGCTTCACCTGGAACTTGCGCACGCACAGCGGTCCGGAGGAAAGCACGCCGGAGGTCTGGCCGTTCTTGGCCCAGCCCATCCAGTCGCAGCCGAACACGTTCACGCGGTAGTACACGTCGTACTTCTTGGCCAGGTCGCCGGTGAGCTTGATCTCGATGGCCTGGGCGGCATATCCCTTGCCGGTGCTGCCGGCAACGGAGCCGGTCTTCCAGCTGCTCCAGCCGCGGTTGCGCTGGTTCACGCGGTACTTGATGGTGCCGCTGATGTTCTTGCAGCGGTTGGTGATCTTGATGCCGCTCATGTAGGCGTTCTGGATGATGGCCTGGCGGTCGGTGAGCTTGCCAGCGGAGATGCCGCAGCCCGCGCCGTCATCAGAGGTGAAGGTGTTCGAGCGACCGTTCTTGATGATGTAGGCGGTGTTGCCCGTGGCGACCTTGTAGTCCGGCGCCTTGATGGTGAAGGTCTTGCGCAGGCTGGCCACGAAGCCGCCCAGCTGCTCGGAGCCGCTACCCTCGACCACCACGGTGGCCGTGCCGGCATTTACGTTGTTCAGGTAGGTCACCGTGTAGTCGTACTCGCGACCCTCCCGCAGCGTGGAGGTCTCCCCCGTCTCGGGATCGGTGAAGGTCACGGTCACACCGGGCTTGATGGCCTTTCCGGTGTAGGCGAACTTGGTAGCGCTCAGCTTCATGGTGCAGCAGTCGCGCATGTCGTACACGGGACCGGCCTCGGGCTCGGGCTCCGTATCGCCGATGTTCTGGGGCTGCAGGCCCTCCTCGACAGGGGAAACGGCATCAGCCCAGGCAACGGCGGACCCCAAGGTCGCCGTCACGGCCGCCGATGCCGCCACCATCATGATTTTCGCCGCGGTCTTGCGCAAAGCAATCCACCTTTCCTCACATAGTCGTAGATAGGTAATTATCCCAGATAATCCTACGAATCTGGTGAGGAATTCCCTTAACGATTTTCAATTATCGTCGCGAACCCCTAGAAGCCCCTGCCCTCCAGGAACTCGTAGGTGCGCTTGCGGTTGTCCGTGTCCTTGAACTTGAACCAGCCGTCGGCCTTCGCCTGGTCCTGGGCGGACAGGGCAAAGCCGCTGGCAGCGTAGTCCCGCAGGGCCTGTATCACCGCATCCTGGTCAGCGCACACGGTGCCGGGCAGCTCGGTGTCGAAGTCGATGTAGCTGCCCACCGCGTTCAGGTACTGGCGCTGGTCGAAGTGGTAGTACACCACCGGCTTGTTCTGGAACAGGGCCTCCCAGCACACGCTGGAGTAGTCCGTGATCAGCAGGTTGCACTCCATGAGCAGCTGGTTCATGGGCACGGAGCCCTGCTCGATCAGCTGGATGCGGGGGCTCAGGTCGTCGCCGGCGAAGGCGCGGATGTGCTTGCTGAGCTTGGGGTGGATGTGGAACTTCAGCGTGGCGTCGTTTTCGTCCAGAAGCTTGACCAGCTCCGGAGAGGTGATCAGGTTGCGGTAGGTGCGGAAGTAGTCGCTGGCGGCAAAGACGTCGTCGGACTGCTCCTCCAGCCACGGGCGCCAGGTGGGCATGAGCATGATGACCGGGTGATCCGCGGTGGCGGTGCTCTTCAGCACGTCCCAGCGGGAGAAGCCCAGGATGGGCGCCTGCAGGCGGGAGTAGCCGAAGTGCTTCACCACCACGTCCTGCTCCTTCTTGGAGGTAGTCAGGAAGTAGGTCATGGGATTGGAGCCCTTCTTGCCGAAGATGGGGTGCACGTGCTTGCAGGCAGTCACGCCATGCTGCAGGAACAGGATGCGCTTCTTCATGATGCGGTCCTTGATCAGGCTGGGCATGGGGCGCCAGGCGTAGGCGTGGGCGCGGGAGTCCGACGCCACGAACACGGTGGCGGCCAGGGCGTAGAGCATGTGCTTGAAGCTCATGAACTCGATGACCTGCTTGCCGTACTTGGCCACGTTGCCGTAATCCGGGGAGTCCGGCTTGATGATGTAGTACACGTGCTTGTTCTTGGACGCGGGCACGTCCTCCATGCAGTAGCGGAAGAACTGGTAGCCGTTGTCCTGGGCGTTGTTGCAGAACTTCTCATACACCAGCCAGATGCGCTTGCGGCGCCAGTAGGGCTTCAGCAGCTTGAACACCGCCAGAGCGGCCATCTCGCGGTTGCGAATGGCCAGCGTGTCATAGGGCGAAACAGGGCGGTACGTGAAGGACAGGCACTTGTTGTGGTCCGCCACCTGGGGGAACAGGGTGTAGCCGTCCCCCGTCAGGCTCTGGACCACGTGCAGCTTCAGGTAGCGGCGATGCTCCTTCCCGCACTGGATGGGCACCAGGCCCTCCCCTTCGCCGTCTCGCAGGACCACGAAGGCATCCCAGTAGATTTCCACCAGGTCCAGGTCCCGGGCATTCGCCTCCGTGCTCACCAGGACGGTGCTCCCCTCCTGCTGGCAGGAGAAGGGCAGCTCCACGGAACGGTCGTCGACGGAGCCGCGCAGCACCAGGCGCACGCCCAGCACGTCCTGGGCCTTGCCGCGAACCTTCAGGCGTGCGGACAGGCCGCCCTCCGGGGTGGAGGTGGCGCTTTCCAGCTGGGCATGCTTGAAGGAGCGCAGGTCGTTGCCCTGATAGGTGTACATGATGGCCAGGCTGCCGTTCTTGCGGTTCAGGCAGGGCACGGCCACCACGGTCTTGCCGTTGCGGCGGCGCAGCAGGGCGGACACGGCGCCATCGCCCTGGGGCAGCACGTCGTCGGCCACCGTGATGGGAGCCAGGCGCAAGGCGCTGGAGTCGTCTTCGCTCACGGAGGGCTTGGGGCAGCTCACCCGCAGCAGCACCTGCTTGCCGCTCTTGCGGTCGGTGGCGGCGATCAGCACCGCCAGGCGCCAGCCGATCAGGGCCTCCGGCAGGGCGGCACCGGCGCACAGGTCGTCCACGACCACGCCGGTCTGCTGCTCCTCCGCAGTCAGGTCACGGCTCCAGCGGATCAGGCGGTCGCTGGCCAGGCACAGGCGCTGGGGCTGATAGGCGGTGGTGTCCAGCTCGATGCGCACCGTGGCGCCGTCGGAGGTGGCTTTCGCCCCCATGCCCTTCATACGGCGGACCGAGTAGCGCAGGCCGGTCTGGGCGGCATGGACGTCCTTGGTGGTGGACACGATGTTCAGGTTCGGGAAGTTCTGCTGCTGGGCGCGGGCCGCAATGGCCTTGCGAGACTTCTTGCTGCGCTTGCGGGTGAACTCCTCCCAGTACGTACGGGGTGCGATGCGGGACAGGAACACGAAGTTGAAGTCGTCCCGGTGGAAGTCGTGGAGTTGGGCGCTCATGTCCATGCTGAAGCCGTAGCGGGAGAAGACCACGATGTCCTTTTCCGGGTCGGCGGCCTGGCACATGGCCTCAACGTCCTCCACGGTGCCCTGGTCGGCGGGGTCCAGCAGGTTCCAGGGGCGCTCGGCGTTCTTGGTGAAGTCCATGATCTGGACGTCTTCCGGCATGGGGCGGCCGAACCAGAAGTCCAGGGCCACGCGGGAGTTGTCCGGGCGCTCATACTTCAGGTAGCTTTCAGCGTAGGTGGAGCCGTCGTAGTGGCAGTCGCGGAAGGTCTCGTTCACCAGGCAGTCGATGAACTCCTCGTTCTCGTACACCGTGATGAACGGCATTTCGCGGCCGTCCAGGTACACGCCGCGGTCGTGCAGGTACTCGTCCAGGTCGAACATGAACAGCACGATGGGCTTCAGGGTGATGGAGTAGTCGATGTAGACGCTGGAGTAGTCCGTGGCCAGGCAGTCCATGGCGTTCAGGAACTCGTAGTGGTCGGCGTCGGCCGGGAAGGCCTGGATGTGCTCGTAGCCGCTCAGGTCGATCTTGCCGATCACCATGGAGTGGAAGTTCACGAACAGCTTCTGCTTGGGGCCCATGCGGCGGTCGAGCTCGTCGAAGACCACGCGGATGCGGCGCTCGAAGGTGTTCACGTCCAGGTCGTGGTTGCTGGTGCCGCGCCAGGTGGGCATGTAGGCAATGCAGGTGCAGTCGTCTATGCCGTAACGCTGGCGCAGGGCGCGGACCTTGTCCTGAGGCGTGAAGAACACGTCGTTGCGGGGATAGCCGATCATTCCCACATGGCCCGTGTACAGGTCGAACAGGTTGTAGTCCCGCATGATCATGTCACGGGTGAAGTCGTTGGGGAACAGCAGGCGGTCGGCCTGGAGGAAGTTGTGCTGCACGTTGTGCATGGACTCGATGCCCAGGCGCATGCGCTTGCCCAGGGTCTTCACCGGGGTGCCGTGCCAGGTCTGCAGGTAGTGCTGCTCCGGGCGACGCACGAAGAACGTGGGGAACGAGCTGTTGTTCATGAGGTACTTGCAGGTGGCCAGGGCCATCAGGTACTCGTCGGACATGATGTTGACCAGCTTCACCGGAAGGCCCAGGTTGTCCACGATGGGCTGGTGCATCTTTTCGTCCTTGGTGCTGAAGTAGATGGTGTACTGGTCAGCCTCGCCGGTGCGCATCATCTCCTGCAGCAGGTGCAGGGCGGAGTCGGACACGCCCTGGCCGTGGAAGGACTCGAACAGGATGGCCTTGGGGTTGACCGGGTACTTCTGCAGGTAGCGGGCGTAGACGTACTTCTGGCGCGGGGAGGGCGCCAGGTACTTCTTCTTGAACTTTTCTATGCGCTTGAACATGTGCGGTCCTTGCTGATCGGCTTGCTCGGCGTTTTTCGTAATTAGCAGCCCTCTATTATAAATCAGCAGGGCGAAAGGAACGTCGTCCCTTTCGCCCCGTTACCGCAGGTTGCAGCCTATGCGGGGTCGGCGGAGCCCGCGGGTCCCACCAGGATGCGGGCCTGGTCCACCGGGCCCAGGTCTATGCGCAGCTCGGCGTCGCCCGCGCGGAACACGGTGCCGGCGATCTGCTGGCGCGAAGCCTCCCTGATGCGACGCATGTACACGGTGCCACGCTCGGCGCGGTTGGCATAGTGGATGCGGATGAAGTTCAGGCCCTGCATGTCCGGGTCGGCGGCCAAGGCGGACACGGGCAGGCTCAGGCAGAAGCCGGCGCCCTCGGTCTCGTAGCGGCGCTTCTTGCCGGTCTGGGCCTCCAGGATGCGGCCGTACAGGCGCACGGCGTTCTTGCTGACCTCGGGCTGGATCATGAGCTTGAGCTCCTTGCCGGTGCGGGCGTTCACCAGGAACGCGCTAACGCGCTGGGAGCCTTCCAGAACGCACGTGCGGCGCTTGTACACGAAGCCGTGCAGGAGCACGTCGCTCCCCTGCTGCTCCACCTCCACCAGCTTGCACATGGGCGGCCAGCGGCGGATGTCCTGGGTGATGCCCGGACGCTCCACGGTCAGGAGCTCCTTGGGGATTGCCACGCGGTAGCCGCGGGTGCGGCCCACGGTCACGCGGGCGGACTGGTAGTTGGCACGCTGCCACTCCTGCAGGTGGGCCAGGCCCTCCAGGTCGTCGGCCTGGACGTAGGCGTACTTCTGGCGCACCAGAGCCGAGCGCAGGGGCAGCTCGTCGAACAGGGTCCACTTCTCAATGAGGTCGCGGATGCGGCCCATGAGCTCGTGGGCCTCGGCGGGCTCCATGCGGTCCAGGCGGTCCACGGTCAGCATGAGGTCATGCTCCAGGACCTTGTTGTCCAGCATGCGGAAGCCGCTGGGGTCAAGGCCGTTGCGGCAGGCGAAGTCGTAGCAGGACTGCAGGGCAGCCACGCGGTCATCGAACTCGGTCACGTCCGCGGGACGCTGCTCCACGAAGCACTCCGCCACGCCCCCGCGCCAGCGGTAGCCCACGCCGGGATACAGGCAGATCTTCTTGGCGCAGTGGTACAGGCGCAGGGCGGGCAGCAGGTCCGGGAAGCCGGTGCCCGTGGCAAAGGACAGCTCCGCGGCCTGGGCCAGGTCACGGCTGATGACCTTGTTGAACAGGGTGCAGTCGTACACCAGCGCCGCATGGTCGGCGAAGGTGGTCGTCAGGGGCATGTTGCGGAACGCCAGGCGATGCAGGTTGGAGTTGTCCAGGGTGCCGTCGGCCTTCACGCGGGCCACGTCGCACAGCACCAGGTCGGCGCCCTCGCGCTTGGCGATGCCCAGCAGGTGCTCGTACAGGTCAGGCTCCACGGCGTCGGTGCCGTTGACGAAGGCAACGTGGCGGCCGCGAGCCTGGGACAGGCCCAGGTTGCGGGCGGCGCTCACGCCCTGGGCAGCCTGGCTCAGCACGCGGAAGTGGGGCAGCCGGGCGGCGAACTCGCGGGCCAGGTCGGCAGAGCCGTCGGTGGAGCCATCGTCCACCAGCAGGGCCTCCCAGCTTTCGCCCAGGGTCTGCGCCTCCAGGGACTCCAGGCATTCCCGCAGGTAGGAGCCGCAGTTATGGAACGTCACGATAACGCTCAGGTCCAGGCTCGCGGGAGTCTTGAGCCCGCCCCCGGATCCGCCCGCCAGCCGCTTGAAACCGCCGAATGCCATACCTGCCCCTTTCTGTTGGTCAAAGGGTCAGTATACGGCAAACCGCGCCCTGGCGCAGGGGCGCGGACCACGGCAGACCGCAAGGCCACGGGCAGCCGAAGCTCGGAGGCAGCGCACGGGTATAATCCAGGGGACGAAACACCCTCCCCGACCCCGAAGGAGGCAGCCATGGCGGCAGCAATCCTCATAGCGATCGGCGTAGCATGCGCCCTGTACGGCGCCGCCGTGATGGCCCCGAACTCCGGCACCCTGTTCTTTGCCGTGTGGTTCGCGCTGGCCGCCGGGTTCCTGGGGCTGGGGCTGGCCTGCAAGGCGGGGGTCATCGCCGCGCTCCCCGCCCCCGTGCGCGTTGCGGGGCTTGCGGTGCTGGTAGCAGGCGCGCTGGCCGTTGCGGGCCTGAGCTGCGCCTCCCTTTCCGGCATGGGGCAGCAGCCGGACGAAGACGCCGACGCGCTGGTGGTCCTGGGTGCCCAGGTGAGGGCCGACGGTCCCAGCAACGTGCTGCGCTACCGCCTCGACGCGGCGGCGGACTACTACCGAAATCACCCCGGCGTGCGGATCATCTGCTCCGGCGGCCAGGGTTACAACGAGCCCACGACGGAGGCCCGGGCCATGGCCGACTACCTGGCAGACCACGGCGTCCCCCGCAGCGCCCTGGAGCTGGAGGACCAGTCGACCAACACGGTCCAGAACCTGCAGTACTCCGCCAAGCTCCTAGATCCCAAGAACGACCGAGTGGTAGTGGTCACCAACGGCTTCCACCTGTTCCGGGCCATGGGCCTTGCCCGGAAGCTGGGCTACGCCCACGTGTCCGGCCTGCCGGCCACGTCGGACGCGTTCTACCTGCCCAACAACGTGCTGCGGGAGGCCCTGGGCATTGCCAAGGACCTGGCGGCGGGCAACCTGTAGCCGCGCGCGCCGCCGCAATTACAGCAGCTGCTGGGGATCGGTGCCCACCAGCTCGTCGTAGCCGTTGATGAAGCGGTCCACCTCGGCCTCCAGGGCAGCATGGTCCTGGGCCGGGGAGTCGTCGAACACGCCCACCACGCGGAATCCGCCCGCATGGGCCTGCTTGGCCGGGCCCAGCACGTCCTCGAAGACCACGCAGTCGTCGACGCTTTCGCCCAGCATCTTGGCGGCGGTCAGGTACACCGCAGGAGTGGCCTTGCCGGTGGTGGTGCACTCGTCGCAGACCAGGGTCACGTCGAACAGGTCGTAGACCCCTTCGTTCTTCAGGGCAAGGTCCAGGGTCAGGCGCTGCTGGGCGGTGGCCACGGCGATCTTCACGCCCTGGGCCTTCAGCTCCCGCAGGTACTCTTCCGCATGGGGCTTCAGCCACACGTTGGTGGCATAGCTTTCCTTGGCCTGGGCCTGCCACTCCTCCACCAGCTGGGCCGGGGTCACGTCCAGGTCCCAGCGCTCCACGAAGGTCTTGGAGCCGGCCTCGAATCCCAACAGGGCAAGCTCCTCGCTGAAGCCGTCGTAGTGGGCAATGCCGTACTTTTCCAGGAAGTTGTTGCCGATGGCGGTCCAGACCCACATGGAGTCCGCCAGGGTTCCGTCGAAGTCGAAGATGCAGGCCTTCACGGTCATGAAACGCTCCTTTGAATGAAAACGGGAGGGACCCGAAGGCCCCTCCCCTGGTAGTGATGCAACGATGCCGCTTAGATCTCGCCGTAGATCTGCTCGTAGCGGGGCAGGCAGTAGTTCATGAACTTCTGGACCTGACGGTAGAAGAAGATCATCCAGTCGCGGCTGGAGTTGCCGATGGACTCAACGTACAGCGCCCAGTTGAAGTAGTAGTAGTTGTGGATGGCGGCGTATGCCAGGAAGTGCAGGCGCTCGATCTCGGAGCACTCGTGGCCCAGGTAGGCGGACACGATGGTGGCAACATCCGGATCGTCGCAGTCGTAGTCGCCGATCACGCGGCCGAAGTCATAGGCCGGGTCGTTGTAGCCGGCGAACTCCCAGTCGATGATGTCCATGGTGGTGTCGGTGACCAGGACGTTATCGGCGTTGATGTCGTTGTGGCACATGCGCTTCTCGAAGCCGTCCTTCTCGGTGTAGGCATACAGCTTGTTGATGCGCTCGTGGTCCTTGGCGAAGCGCTCGAACAGGTTGCCCTTCATCTGGGAGGCCAGGCGCATCAGGGCGTCGGAGGACTCCATGGGGTTGTTGTAGAACTGCTCCCAATCCTCCATGTCGGCGGACTCGTCATGCATGCGGCGGATGCTCTTGGCGACCTCGCACATGAAGTCGATGTCCTTGTAGTACACGTCGGACAGGTCGTGGCAGTCAGCGCGGAACTCGCTCATCTTGCAGCCGGACTCGTCAATGTAGACGTAGGTGGTGTCGGAACCGGCCTTGGCAGCCAGCTGCTGGGCGCGGACCTCGCGGTCACGGTAGATGAATGCCTGGCTGAAGTCGCCCGGGTAGCGGAAGATGTACTTGGTGCCCTTCACCACGAAGGTGAACAGGATGTTGGTCAGGCCCTTCTGCAGGATCTGGATGTCCATGATCTCATCCGGGTTGCAGCCCAGGATGGAGCAGATCTTCTCGTTGACCTTGGCGGACACGTTGTCCATGAACAGGCCGTCGATGTTCTGGATCTCCTGGACGGAGTCGAACTCCAGCAGGAAGTCGGAGCTGTAGGAGCGGGCGAACATGTCCAGGTCGTCGATGTTGCGGGAAACGAACTCCTCCCAGAACAGCATATCGACGCGGAAGGTGTCGATCTGCTCGGCCAGCAGCTTGCTGAAGCGGTAGCTGAAGGCGGGGTCCATGTAGGCATGGCCGTAGATGCACTCGCCGGGCTCGTTGGTGGTGAAGACCTCCAGGATACGGCCGCCGTGGTTGGTGCGGACCACCAGCTCCTTGGAGGTGTCCTCCTTGAACTGGGTTGCATGGAAGGCGCTGTGCTCGTAGGCGCTGAAGGGGTTGTCCACGAAGTAGTTGTCGCAGTTGCAGATGTAGGTGCTGTCCAGGGTCACGCCCACGGCGTTCAGGGACAGGATGTTGCCCTTGGTGGGAGCAACGTTCACGGCCAGCTCAACGCCGCACTTCTCGACCAGGTAGAAGTACATCTCCTGCTTGTAGCCCACGACCACGGTGATGTCGGTGATGCCGGCCTCCTTCAGCTGGCGGATCTGACGCTCGATCAGGGTCTCGCCGTCCTTCACGTACAGGCCCTTGGGCAGGGAGTACACGGACTTGGAGGAGATGTCACCGCCGCCTGCAGCCATGACGATGGCGTTCTTGACGCGGTACGGCTCGATGTCGTTCAGGCCCATCTCGGTGACCTTGCCGTCGGCGATGTAGCCCTTGGCCTCCAGGGAGGCGATGGTGGCGTCGTACTCGGCAGCGTCCTCGAAGACGTGGTACGGCAGGGACTCGAAGGAGGCGCCCTTCATGATGAGCTTCATTGCCTCAAGTTCGCGGAAAGTGACCATGTTGTTCTTCCTTTCGGAGGGGATTTCAGGAATTGCGCTGAGGCTATTAAGACAGGTTGGTTCCCCTGAGGCAACGTTATGGCGGCGTTCCCCACAAGGTGTTCCTGTTTGGCACGTCATGTTGATTCACAGGAACGCTTTCGCTACACTTTTGGGCGAAAACCACGCTCATAGGGAGGATTCGGCCATGAACATCGCCCAAAACATCAAGCGTCGCCGGCTGGAGGTCGGCATGTCCCAGCAGGACCTGGCGGATGCCCTGGGCTACAAGTCCCGCTCCACCATCGCCAAGATCGAAGCGGGCGAAAACGACATCCCCCTGTCCAAGCTGCTGGACCTGTCCCGCGCCCTGGACACCAGCATCGAGTCCCTGCTGACGGGATCGCGGCCGGTGCTTTCGCCCGCCGAAGAAGGATCCGCCAGCCGCCCGGTGGGTCACGGCCGCACCGCCGCCGTCATCCTGGCCGGCGGCAAGTCCACCCGCAACCTGCAGAACATCCCCAACCAGTTCATCAACGTGCTGGGCAAGCCGGTCATCAGCTACTGCCTGGACGTGTACCAGAACCATCCGCTCATCGACGACATCTACATAGTCTGCCTTGACCAGTGGGAATCCATCCTGCTGGGGTACGCCCAGAAGAGCGGCATCACGAAGCTGCGGGGCATCATCCCCGCCGGCGACTCCGGCATCCGCTCGGTCCTAAACGGCCTGCGCCGCCTGCGCGACGACGGATTCACCAACCGCGACCTGGTGGTGCTGCAGGAATCCACCCGCCCCTTCGTGACGGAGGATATGATCTCCAAGCTGCTGACCACCTGCAAGGCGAAGGGCCACGCCATCATCGGCGAGTCCAAGATGGACAACGTGCAGTTCCTGGTTGACGGCCAGAAGACCACCTACATCGACCGCAGCCGCGTGGTGGACCTGCAGTCCCCCGACGCCTACACCCTGGACACCCTTGACGAGGTCTTCGCCAAGGCCCGCCGCCAGAACCACCCCCTGCGGGAAAGCTGCGTGGGCCTGCTCATGAGCAGCCTGGGCTACGACCTGAACTTCTGCGAGGGCAACCACAACAACATCAAGATCGTCCGCCAGGAGGACATTGCCATCTTCACCGCACTGGTGAAGCAGCGCGACTAGCCCAGGTGGGCGAAAGCCCCCTCCGCGACGCTACCTGGCAACCACGGACTTCTTGGGGCTCCAGGCGCTGACAAAGGTGGCGCCGCCGGCCTTCTTATAGACCCGCACCTGCACGTAATAGCGCTTGCCCGACGCCAGGCCCGTGACCTTCTTGGACGCGCTGGTGCGGCCGGCCACCGTGACCTTCTTGTACCCCTTCATGCTGGAGTAGCGGCTGTAGCGGACCTGGTAGCCGTCGGCCTGGGACACCGCTCGGGACCACGTGGCCGCGAATCCGCCCTTGGCTGCCTTCAGGGACCGCAGGGTCGTGGCCTTGGGCTTGATCGTGAAGTTGGCGTGCATGGTGCCGGCCCAGTCCCCCTTGAAGGTCACGGTCACGCCGTAGCTCCCCACCAGCTTGCGACCGGGGGCGTAGGACAGCTCGTAGGCTTCACGGGGAAGCGCCTTGCCCGCGGAGTTGAGCACCGTCACCGACGGCTTGCGCGCGGCACCGCTGTAGGTGTACGCAGAGGCGGACAGCCTCACCGTCTTGGGCCGGTAGATGACCTTCTCCCGCTCCTCGAACCCGCACACCCGGCAGCGGGTGTACAGGCCGCCGTTGGCGCTGGGCGTGGCCGGCTTCACGAAGGCATGGTAGTCCGTGCCGTCCAGCAGCGGGGCGAAGTCCCCATGGGCGGCCCGCTCGTGGACCAGGTCATCCGCCGGCGCGTAGGCCAGCGCCGCAGCGGGGGCCACGCAGGCCGCCGCCAGTCCCAGGGCCGCCGCAGCGGCCGCACGTCGCATCATCTTGCCCATGGCTACCTCACCATCACCTTCGTCTTGGCGCTCTTGCCGTTCTTCGCGATCACGTACACGTAGCAGCTGCCCGCGCCCTTGGCGGTCACCGTGCCGGAGGACGAAACCACCGCCACCTTGCCGTTGCTGGTGGCATAGCGGTACGCGCTGCAGTAGCCTGCAAGCTGCTTGCCCGGGCCGCTCACCTTCACCACCGGCTTGGCCAGGCGCTTGCTCTGGCCCTTGGCCAGGGCCAGGGACGCGGTCTTGGCCGTCACGGACGTGACCGACCCCGCCTTGGCGGTCTTGCCGCCGGCAATCACGAAGGCCTGGCAGCTGGTGGCAATGCGGGCGCTGCCCAGGTAGGCCCGCACCTGGTAGACGTAGACCGCGCCCTTGCGCAGCCCGCTTGCGGTGACCTTGCGGGCGGCCCCGGCGGAAACGCCCTTCACCTTCTTCAGGGTCTTGCCGGCACGGCCGCCGTACACCGCGTAGGACGTGGCGCCCTTCACGGCGTTCCAGGAGACCACGGCCTTGGTGGTGCCGGAGTGCACCGCGGCGGCCACCACGGGGTTCACCACCGTGGGAGCCTTGACGTCATCGCAGTAGGAGCACCGGTAGCTCAGCTGACCGCTGGAGGATGCCGACGCCGCCTTGACGCCCGTGAGCTCGTAGGAATGGGAGCCCTCCCCCACCGTCACGTTCACGGACAGGCGCTTCAGCACCGTACCGCTGTAATCACGGGCCGTCACCTCGATGGTGGCCGTGCCGACCTTGCGGGCGGACACCACGCCGTCGGCGGTGACGGTCGCCACGGACTCATCGAAGCTGGCGAAATGGGCCTGGGTGCCCTGCAGGGCCGTGACCGGAAGTCGCACGCCGGCCTGACCCGCGGTCAGATCCAGGGACTCTGGGACCCCCTCCAGGTACGGGCCGCCCACGGACAGCGGGACGGTCTTCACCACGCGGGTGGCGCCGTCCTCCTTGCAGGTCAGGGCCACCAGGTAGTCGCCGTAGGAAACGGAGCCCTTGTTCAGCATCTGCAGGGTTCCCGACGCACGGCCCTGGGCGCCGATAGTGAAGGAGCACAGGGGACGCGCGCAGGCTTCGTCCCGCGCGTAGCACAGGAGCACCTGGTAGCCGTCAGGCGCCGTGGCCCGCACCATGATAGGGACCTGGGCGGCGACCCTTTCGTACTCCACCTCCAGGTCGGGCTCGGGCTCCGCGGTGATGCTGCGGGTCATGAACTTGCCTTCGTCCCAGGCCTCTTCCCAGGGGAAGGTGCCGTTGGTGGTGAAGTCCATCACGTCCGCATAGGACTTCACGCGCCCGGAGGCCACGCTGAACTCCACCTCCTTGGAGGTGCGAGCGTTCTTCCAGAACGTGATGGCGGGCAGGTAGGGGTCCGCCACCTCAAGGGAGAGCTCCGTGTCCAGGTACTTGTACAGTTCGTAGGAGGGCTTCTTCTGGCCCGACGTGGTGATCAGGCCCAGGGCCGTGGGGGCGCTCACCTGCAGCTCGCCGGGGTTGTCCACCAGCCGGTAGTAGTTGAACTGCTTCACGCAGCTCAGGTGCGCCGCGCGGTAGTAGAACTGGGCCAGCCAGGCGGCCTGGCGGTCGAAGTTGTCGTCGGTGGTCCAACCCGCGTCCGGGAAGGGCAGGTCGTAGCCGGCGCCCATGGAGCTCACGCCCGACTCCGTCAGGTACACGCTGCGGACCCGGCCGTCGAAGCGGCACTCGGGACGCTCCAGGTACTGCTGCAGCAGCTCCAGGTTGGTCAGGGTCAGCATGGGCGACTGGTCCACGTCGCCGCTGACGGGATACGTGAAGGCCTTGCTGTAGGGCAGCTTGCCGCTGTCGAAGTGGCCCACGAAGCTCTGGGTCAGGCTGCAGGCGTACGGATGCGGCGCCAGGCCCCAGTCGTAGTTGCCGCGGGCGGTTTCGACCTTGACCAGCCAATCCATCAGGTCACGGGCGGCATAGGAGTTCACCATGTTGTGCAGGTCGCCGGTGCCCTTCTTCCAGTAGTGGCACACCGGCATGCACACGCGGACGCCGGACGCGTACTTGGACAGGGCGTTATGGGCAATGCGCAGGCCGCGGGCGTACTCCTCCATGTAGACGTCCACCGACGCCCGGGAGTTGTCCTTGGTGATGCGCGACCAGGAGTGGGCCTGGTCGATCTCGTTGCCGATGACGTAGCTTTGGACGAAGCCCCGCTCAGCGGTGCGGGAGTAGCGGCTGCCCAGGAACTCCATGGCGGCGGTCCAGTAGCCTTCGCCCGCCTCCGTGGCGGTGTTGAAGGCCAGCGTGGTGCCGGCCACCTTGCCGTAGGTCAGGGCGAAGGGATAGCTGCCGTAGTCCGGGCTGCCCAAGGCCAGCACCACCACGGTCACGTCCATGCCGGCCTGGGAGTAGGTCTTGACCAGGTTGTCGAAGCTGGCCACGGCGGACTTGCCGAACCAGTAGGTGGTGCCGTTGCTGACGAAGGGAACGGCATCGTCGGCGCCGTGGCTGATCGGCTTGCCGTCTTCGTCCTCATTGGGAAGGATGAACCCGTTCAGGGGCAGGTTCAGGGTCACGCTGGAGCAGCCCAGGTCCTTGGCGATCGCCAGGTTGGCAGGGTCGTTTTCCACGAACAGGCCCTTCATGTTGCCCGGGAACCGGCAGACGGCCGGCCGCTCGGGCACCTGGGTGGCGTACACGGGACCCGCCAGGATCCTCTGCCCCTGGACCACGTAGTACTTGGCGTACAGGGTGTCCTGGCCGCTGGCCTTGAAGCGGTCCACGGTCAGGGTCTGACGGGTGCCGCACTGGTAGGTGCCCACCACATCGCCCTGAGAGGCAGCGCGGGCGCTCACGCCCCGCCGCGGGTCCTTGGCGTGGTATTCGCTTGCGTCGAAACGCTGAACCGTGGCCTGGCCGCTTGCCCCCACGCCGTCAACGGTCACCTGGACCTGGTCTTCGCCCACGGAAACCACCACCGAGGGCTCAGGGTCGGCTGCCCACGCGGCGGAAGCCATCCAGGGCGAAAGGGCCGCCAGCACGGCGACCATCACCGCGACAAGGCCCCACCGGGCCGGGGTCCGACTTGCATCCATGGGCATCCTGCCTCCTGAAGCGCAGCCAAAAAGCCGTCTCAACTGCGCAAATCGTATACAAACGTTAATGCTGCCCGGTACTTTTGCACAATGCAACCAGGCAGCGACCATTATAATGGTTTGAAGACAATATGCCTTGGAATGCCCCAGCCGACGGGGCAGAACCAGGCCAGAACCCGATCGGAGCACCGCACCATGCGAACCTGCCGCGCGAACATCGCCCCTGCCCTGCTGACGCTGGCCGCCGCCACGCTGCTGGCACTGTGCGCCGCCACGCCCGCCCAGGCCAAGGCCGTCCTGAACCGCAGCTCCCTGGAGCTGCACCACAAGACCACCGCCACCCTGACCCTGAAGGGGATCCCCACGTCCGCCAAGGTCACCTGGTCCACATCCGCCAAGTCCCGGGTCACCGTCAAGAAGATCAGCTATCGCAGCGTGCGCCTGTCCGGCCTGAAGGCCGGCAAGGCCACCGTCACCGCCACGTACCGGGGCAAGCGCTACCGCTGCGCCGTCACCGTCCCCTCGTACAAGCTGACCAAGCAGGTCAAGGGCACCTGCTCCACCCGCGGCAAGCTCACCTACTGGTGCTACAGGTGCCGCAAGCACTACAGCGTCTACACCGCCACGGTGGCCAACGCCCACGCTTGGGCGGCGTCCCCGTCCAAGAGCAAGGCGGCCACCTGCACCGAAGGCGGCTGCAACGTATGGACCTGCACCCGCAACGGCAGGCACACGAAGAAGCAGGCCACCGCGGCGTTGGGCCACCAGTGGGATGACGGCATGGTCGTGACCCCGGCCACCTATGAGGCCGACGGCCTGCTGCGCCGCTCCTGCATGGCCTGCGACCAGACCAAGGACCAAGTCATACCCCAGCTGACGGACGAAACAGCGCCCGTTTCCGCCCGCTACGACCTGACCGACCCGGGCACCGGATCCGCCGGCGGCCTGGTGACCGTCACCCTCAATCCCGTGACGGTAGCCTTCCGCAACGACGTGGTGGTCCAGTGGGCCAATGACCAGGGCGCGCTGGAGGGCTACGCTCCCCTGGCCCCGCAGCACGCGACCAGCACCACCGTTAGCCTGGCCATCCCCGAGCAGACGCTGATCCCCGCCGGCGCCACCGCGCTGCGGGTGCACACCCGCATAGGCGGCATGCTGTCCCGCAGCTACGTGACCTGCCCCCTGCCGGAACACAGCGGCTTCACGCCCACGGGAACGCCCCTGGCCCGCTTCCAGATCCTGAGCGACGTCCACGTCAACCAGGAGGGGCGCACCGGCTATGACGGAAACGAGCACCTGCCCCTGGCCCTGGCCGACGCCGCCCAGGTCAACCCCGGCGGCAAGACCATCATCGTGGGCGACATGGCCGACCGCGGCCGCGAGGCCGAGTACCGGATGCTCTACGACATGGTGGAGGCCCAGGACGGCATGAGCGCCGCGGACGTGTACTTCGCCATGGGCAACCACGACTACTACGGCCACGACGCCAACGAGCAGGGAGCCGCCAAGAGCCGCGCCCTGTTCCGCACCTACGCGTCCCAGGGCAAGCAGATCGAGTTCGGCCAGCCCGACGGGGACTCCCCCTGGTACGCCGTGAAGCTGGACGGCCTGCACCACATCATGCTGGGCAGCGACACCTACCCCATAGACGGCGTGGACGCCTACCTGAGCACTGACCAGACCAACTGGCTCCAGGATCAGCTGACCATCGCGCAGGAGGACACCGGCGGCAAGCCCATCTTCGTCTACCTGCACCAGTCGCTGTACAACACCATTGCCGGCAGCTTCCCGGGCCAGGGATGGGACGGCGTGGAGAACGCCAAGTCCGGCGACGTGGTGGATTCCAGCTCCCGGGCCCGCCTGATCAAGGTCCTGCAGCAGTTCCCCCAGGTCATCCTGTTCAACGGCCACAGCCACTGGATCATGGACTCTCCGGGCAACCTGCATGCCCGCAACGACGGGTCGAGCGGCCAGGACGGCCTGCCGACCATCCTCAACACCTCTTCCGCCGCCTACCTGTGGACCAGCTACGCGGATCCCCAGGACCAGGCCGGCGCGTACAAGAAGGGTTCCGAAGGGTACTACGTCACCGTCTACGATGACTGCACCCTGGTACAGGGACGCGACTTCGCCAACGGAAGGTGGCTGCCCTCCGCCAGCTACGTCGTGCCCCACGCCCGCTAAGGAGGAGCGGACGAAAGGAAATACAGGAAAGAGGGAGGAAAGACGATGCCAAGAACCGCATCAGCACGCAGGACGCTGCTGACGGCGCTGCTGGCACTCGTGGTCGCCTGCGGCACGGCCCTGGCCGTGACCACCGCGAACGCGTATGCGGCAGCACCCACGCTCAGCAAGAAGTCCGCCATCGTGCACTACAAGAAGACCGCCACGCTGACGGTCAAGAACCGCGGCACCAAGAAGGTGACGTGGACTTCGTCCAACAAGGCCGTGGTCACGGTCACCAAGACCACCGCGGCATCCGCAAAGCTGACCGCCAAGAAGGCCGGCAAGGCCACCATCAGGGCAAAGGTCGGCAGCAGGACCTACAAGTGCACCGTGACGGTGCCGCGCACCAGCAAGCTGGCCACGTACAAGGCAGCCACCTGCACCAAGGCCAAGATGATGCGCTACTACTGCGGCCACTGCAAGAAGTACTTCTACTACTACAGCGGCTCTCCTGTTTCGTCCGCCCATAAGTGGACCAAGACCAAGACGGTCGCCCCCACCTGCAAGGCAAAGGGATACACCCTCTACACCTGCAGCTACAACAAGAAGCACACCGTCAAGAAGTACTACAAGGACCCCGTCGACCACAGCTACGTGGACGGCGCCTGCAAGTGGTGCGGCAAGGCCGACCCCGGCCCGCTGGGCGGATCCACCACCACCGTGACCGCAACCGCCACCGCCATCACGGTGAACCCGGGCACCTACGCCTCGGCACCCGCGGGCACCAAGGTCAACGTGCTCATGACCACCGCCGACAACGCCCTCAAGCAGGACGCCAAGAAGTACCTGAGCAACGACTTCGACGCCGTTGACAAGGTTGCCGGCACCAAGGTGGCCCAGTACACCGTGGGCGAAAGCAAGCCCGCGGCCTTCGACCGCTTTGACGCCACCGGCTACGACCGCGCCTACAACAAGTTCTACCTGGTCACCACCGACGGCATCCTGGTCAAGGGCCCCTTCTACGTGACCGACGCCCCCTGCACCACCGATCAGACGGCACAGGACCCGACCTCCAAGAAGGGCCTGTTCACCGCCGAGCTGAAGCGCGCCACCGACCTGGGCTGCGGCGTGGTCATGACCAACATCGAGTACGACCGGGCCATCCTGCCCTACGGCCAGGTCCCGTCCGACGACGCCATTGCCTTCGAAAGCAACGGCAAGACCTTCTACTTCAGCGCAGGCTACTTCGATTTCTTCGACCGCTACATCAAGAACGCCAACGACCGCGGCATGTCCGTGGGCCTGACCGTGCTGAGCAAGGTCGACCTGAGCTCCTGCAGCCCGGAGATCTTCTACGGCGCCGGCACCTACGGCAACGCCAACCACGTGGCCGTGAACACCTCCAACGAAATCGGCCGTGACTGCTGGATCGCCTTCATGGAGTTCCTGGGCCAGCGCTACAGCGGAGCCGAGGGCTCCCAGGGCGCCATCGACGCCATTGTGCTGGGCAACGAGGTCGACTACTCCAGCTGCTGGAACCAGGTGGTCGCCAACGACCAGACCATCAGCCTGGAAGCCTACATGGAGGAGTACGGCCGCTCCCTGCGCCTGGCCCAGACGGCCCTGGGCAAGTACCGCGCCAACATGCCCGTGTGCATGAGCCTGACCCACCAGTGGGCCCTTTCCGCCGTTGAGTCCGGCGTGCCGGGCCTGCATGCAGGCGGCGCCAACTACTTCGCCCCCAAGGACATGGTCGACTACCTGGCCAAGACCAGCGCGGCCGAAGGCGACTTCAACTGGGGTCTGACTCCCCACTGCTACGGCTCCTCCCTGGCAAACTCCGAGCTGTACGGCAACGACACCATCAAGGCCGGCACCACCGGCGGCCGTGACTGGGGCATGAACGGGAACATGAACACCACGGGCCTGATCACCTTCAGCAACCTGGAGCTGCTCCAGAGCTACCTTGAGCAGCCCGCCCTGCTGCACAAGGGCAAGGTCCGTCCCGTGTGGCTGAACGAGTCCGGCTGCTCCAGCCTCACCAACGAGGTGGCGCATCAGAAGAAGCAGGCAGCCTACCTGGCCGTTTCCTACTACAAGATCGCCCAGCTGGACTGCGTGAAGGCCTTCGCCTACTACCGCGACATCGACGTGGAGCAGGAGGCCGTGAACGGCATGCGCACCGGCCTGCTGAACACGGACGGCTCCCACAAGATCGCCTACGACGTGTACAAGTACATAGACACCAACCTGTCCTTCGAGTACACCGACGAGCTGCTGCCCCAGATCGTCTACAACGACTACGTTGACGGCCAGCGCGTGAAGGTCACCGACATCCCCACCTGGGCCGAGGCCCTGAACCCGTTCCACACCAGCTGGAACTGGCCCGCCGTATGGGACGAAAGCAAGATCAAGGTCCGCACCGTGGTGAAGGAGACCTACGAGGTATCCGCCGACAAGACCGAGTACATCGAAGGCGAGGACATCCTGGTCACCGCAACCGGCATGACCGACAAGGACTGGGTGGGCATCTACAAGAAGGGCGAGGTCCCCGGCCAGTACCTGCAGGCCATCTACTGGAACTACTTCCAGAACGGCACGCCCTGGAACATCAAGACCGAAACGGCTGGCGACGGCAGCGCCTACCGCAGCGACTGGGCAGCCGTGAAGGACCTGCCTGCCGGCGAGTACACGCTGATCCTGTGCAAGGACGACGGCTACGACATTGCCACCACGGCAAACATCACGGTGAAGCGCGATCCCACGAAGCCCACCGGCACCCTGGCCCTGAGCAAGTCCACCTACTATCCCGGCGAGCCGGTCCGCGTGACCGCCACCTCCGAGGGCGCCACGGACTGGGTGGGCCTGTATAAGAAGGGCGAAACCGCCGGCGGCGGCCAGGATTCCGCCTGGTGGTACTACGTCAACGGCACCAACCTGGGCATTGAGCACACCTCCGGCTACGAGTACGTCATGCAGCACCAGCTGTTCAACTGGACCCGCATGGACATGGCAGCCCTCCCCGCTGGCGAGTACGTGGTCTACCTGCTGGCCAACGACGGCTACGAGGTGCTGGCAAGCGCCGAGTTCACGGTGGAGGCCAATGACGCCATCAAGACCTTCACCACCAACAAGGACGTGTACGAAGCCGGCGAGCCGCTCATGATCACCCCGACCAACACCACCCGCAAGGACTGGGTGGCCCTGTTCCGCGAATCCGACACGCCTGCGGACTTCGCGGCCGGCGACCCGTCCCTGTGGTACGCCTACACGGCCGAGCTGAACGGCACCGCCTTCGACCTGACCGATACCGAGCATGGCGTGTACCAGGGCCAGGGCGACCCCCAGAAGCTCACCTCGGGCAACTGGCGCGTGGTGCTGTACCTGGATGACGGCTACACCATCTCCAGCGAGCGCATGATCCACGTGAACTAGGGGCTTTTCGCCCATAGACGCGAGCTTCTTCGCAACGCAAGGAGGCTGCCCCACGGCAGCCTCCTTTTTCATGTTCTGGTTCAGCTTGCGGGCGAAATCGCCCTTCTCCCCTACAGGTTCAGCAGGTCGGAAGCGCAGCCGACGGTGCGCTCCACCCGACCGGGATGCCAGTCCAGGCGGTTGCCGCCGTCCAGGTCAACCACCACGCCGAACTGCCGCAGCAGCCGCTTGGGGACCTGGTCGCACAGGTCGGCCTCCAGGCCACGCAGCACCAGCACGCGGCGCTGGCAGGGGGCGAAGGCGGCCAGCACCAGCTTGTCCCACTGCTCGAAGCCGTACACCACCACCTGCCGCACGGGTTTGGAGCCGAACACGCGGCCCCACTCGGTGCGAGCCAGGCGCTCCACGTCATCCCAGTGCTCGTCCACGGACGCCACGTCGTCGCGGAAGGCGGACAGGACCGCCTGGTCCGCATCGGCCACGGACTCGAAGGCGCCGTAGGAACCGGCCAGAGCCACGGACTCGGGCAGCTGCAGCAGCAGCTCCTTGTTGCGGATGGTGCGCATGTCGTAGGTGAACGCCACCGGCTCCCCCGCCGTGCCGTCAGCTAGCCAGCCCACCAGCTCCTTGGCGTGGGCGGCCCGCAGGTCGTGGGCGAACACCACGGACACCGGGTCCGTCCCGCAGGGGATGTGGGGGCAGTCGGGCCTTTCGCCCTGAAGCGCGTTGGCACAGACCCGCGCAGCGCACGTTCCGTGCTCCACCGGGGCGAAGCGCTCGGCGAAGGCGTCCAGGGACTCCTGGTCGGCCGGGGCGGAAAGCAGCGCCACCAGCTCGTCCACGGTGGCCGCCTGGGGCAGACCCAGCTCGTCCAGGTCGAAGTACATGCCGCGGTCCCGCAGATAGTCGGCCTTGTCGTAGGTGAACAGCACCATGGGGCGGCGGGTGCAGGCGAAGTCGAACATGACGCTGGAGTAGTCGGTGACCAACGCGTCGCAGGTGGCCAGGTAGTCGTAGGCCTCGTACTGGGCCGGATAGGGCTTCACATGGGCGAAGTCGCCGAAGTCAAGGGCCGCCGCGTCGTAGGGATGCAGCTTGACCACGAACTCCTGGGCATCCGTCAGCTGGGCGTCGATCTGGGCCAGCAGGGTGCCCAGGTGATCCGAGCTCTGCTTCTGGGCCACGGTGCCGCGCCAGGTGGGCATGTACAGGATGCGCTGAACGCCAGGCTCCGGTGCGGGGGCCTTGCGCCAAGCCCCCTGGGGCTCCACCAGGGCCTGGTTGCGGGGGTAGCCCAGCAGCAGGGTCTGGCCCTGGCCCATGATGCCGTAGTCGTAGGCGCGCTGGTAGATCTGGACCATCTCCCGATTCTGGAAGATCACGTGATCAGCCTGGCTGAAGTTGCGCATGAGGTTGGACTGGCGCTCGTACTCCTGGGCCATGTGGCGGCCGCAGGTCTTCAGGGGCATGCCGTGCCAGGTCAGGGTGTAGTCCTGGCCGGGGCGCTTGACCCACCACACGGGCAGGCTGGTATCGCTGAACAGGAACGTCGACCGGGCCAGGAACTCCGCCTGGGCGGGGGTTTCCGTGGGCAGGAAGGTCACGCGATCGGCGTCCAGGCCGTAGAAGGCCAGCAGCGCGCGGAACTGGGCCCGGCGGTCCACATCGTCATGGGGCGCGTAGCCCAAACCCACGGTGCAGTCGGCGTAGGACGGGTCGGTCAGCAGCTCCTTCAGCACGTAGAACATGTTGCCGGACAGGTTTTCGCCATGCTGGGAGTCAATGTAGACGCGGCGGGGATCCAGGGGCTCCGCAGCCATGACCCGGGCATAGGCGGCACCGGGGGCTTCGCCCTCCGCCATGCGCTCGCGGTACTCGGCAGCGCGCTCCTGGGGCGTCTGCTTCATGCGACGTGCCAGCCAGCGACGGCTGGTGAAGCGTCGGCGCCCGCGATGGGCGTTCTTGAAGTAGTAGCCGTAATCGCGCCACCAGGGGAAGAACTCGTCCAGCAGCTCGAAGAACTCCTTGTTGAAGCACTTGATCTGGGTACGCTGGTCTTCATCCTGGGGCAGATAGTCAAGGACGCGGTAGCCGTGGGCCATGATCTGGAACAGCAGGCTGTTCTCCAGCTGGTAGAACAGGCCCGCCTGGCGCACCACGGAAACCAGGGCGCGGCAGGCCGGGAAGAAGTCGAAGCGCTTGTCGGAGAACGTCTCCGTCAAAGAACCGCCGGTCATGAACATGTAGCTGTACAGGCACTCGCCCACCTTGGTGACGCGGTTGGCCAGCACCAGGGCGGAGTACGTGAACAGGAAGTCCTCGTAGATGCGCAGGGCTTCGTTGAAGTGCAGTCCGTGCTCGATCAGGAACGAGCGGCGGAACAGCTTGTTCCACACGTAGGGGCTGTTATGTACCAGCAGGCCCGGCTCCTGGCAGGCGCTGGCGCCGTAGCACCGGCGGACCAGGTACTCGAAGGGCGTCGACCAGCCCTTGCGGGTGCGGTAGAAGCCGCAGGTGGCCACGTCGGCATCCTGGTCGACGGCACTCTGGTACAGCTTCTGGAACATGGTGCGGTCCACCAGGTCGTCGGCATCCACGAAGCCCACGTATTCGCCGCGGGCACGGCCCAGGCCGAAGTTGCGGGCACGGGCGGCGCCGCCGTTGGCGCGGTGGTAGACCCGCAGCAGCTCCGGATAGCGTTCCTGCCACTGGTCCAGCACCTCCGCCGAGCCGTCGGTGGAACCGTCGTCCACCAGGATGACCTCCAGGTCGTCGGCCATGGTCTGCTCCACCAGCAGCGGCAGGGACTGGGCCAGGTCCACGGCGCGGTTGTACACGGGCACGATGACGCTGACCTTCACCGGCCGCGGCGGCACGCAGGCGCGCTGGAGCACCGCTGCAGCTGCGCCGGGCTCTACGATCGCCAGCTCGTGGGCGGCATCAGGATCGCCATAGCTTTCGTCCCCCTGAGCGCACACCCACAGACGGCAGCGGGCTTGGGCACGGGCGAAGAACTGGCCGCCCGGGGTCACCGCGATGACGCCCTGGCGGTTCACGTCCCGGCGCTCCATCTGGCCGTGGTTGACCCAGTAGAAGCGGTACTCGCAGAAGCGCGGGTCGTCGGCCAGCTCCTCGACGGCAGCCCACAGCTCCCGGGCCAGGTCGTCGTCGACACCGGGATCCACCAGCACCGCGAACGGCTCCACGGGCATGGTCTGGGACACGCGCTCGTAGTAGGTGGGGGCGTCGGTGGCCGACGCGGCTGCGGTCGCGGTCGCGGCGGATTCGGGCATATGCGAGGTAGCTTCGGTCATGGCAGGCCTTCGGGTCGAAAGTTGCAAGTGCTTAACCAATATAGGATAGCGGACAAAGTCCCCGCGGTCACGCCTGCACGCTGGCTACGGGGGCTTTCGCCCAAAGAAAAAGGGGCCGCCGTAGCAGCCCCTGAAAGCTCGATGCGTCGTCCGACGGCTATGCCGGGAACACGGCGCCGTACAGCAGCACGGCGACCAGGGCGCCCACGATGGGGCCGACCAGCGGAACCACGGCGTAGGCCCAGTCGCTGGAGCCCTTGCCCTTGATGGGCAGCAGGGTGTGGGCCAGGCGCGGGCCCAGGTCACGGGCGGGGTTGATGGCGTAGCCGGTCAGGCCGCCGAAGGACATGCCCACGGACACGATGATGGCGAACACCAGCAGGTAGTTCAGGCCGCCGGCGATGCCGGTCACCTGGCCGATGCCCTTGATGGCGAACACCAGCATGAAGGTGCCCACGGCCTCGGCGAAGATGTTCATGGGGATGTTGCGGATGGACGGGGCGGTGCAGAACACGCCGCGCTTCATGTCCACGTTCTCCTCGGCGTCCAGGTGCAGCTTGTACATGCCCCACACGATGCAGCCGCCCACGAAGGCGCCGGCGAACTGGGCCACGATGTAGCCGGGGACCATGTCCCAGGCGAAGCTGCCGTCAACGGCCAGGGCCAGGGTCAGCGCCGGGTTGAAGTGGGCGCCGGATGCAGCGCCGAAGATGAAGGCCGGCAGCAGGACGGCCAGGCCCCAGGCCAGGGTGATCACGACCACGCCGCCGCCGAACATGTTGGACTTCTTCAGGTTCACGTTGCAGACCACGCCGTCACCCAGCATGATCAGGATCATGGTTCCCAGGAACTCACAGATATACGGTGTCATTTCTCTTCCTTTTCTACAGTAGTTGGTATCGTCCGCGGAACGGGACGCGGCCCTCCCAGGACACGCTCCCCTCCCGAAATCGGAATAGCTGGCAACGCTCTTTCAGCAGGGGGCGAAAGGGAGGCCCTCCCCGGCCTTCCCTTTCGTCCTGAGCGGAAGATGCTTGCTCGGGCCCTACGCCTGATCCGCCTGGAAGGCGCAGATCTTCGGGTAGGCTTCCTTGGCCAGGCCCTCGTAGCAGGACTGCCACACCTCGAATACCTGATCGTACTTGGCCATGGTCTCCGGGTCGGGGTCGTAGACGTCCTTCACGTGGACCATGTTGGCAGATGCCTCGGCCAGGTCCTTGTACACGCCGGCGCCCACGGCTGCGATCATGGCAGCGCCCAGGGCGGTTGCCTCACCGACCTCGACGGTCTCCACACGGCAGCCGTAGATGTTGGCCTGGATCTGGTTCCACAGATGGGAGTGGGCGGCACCGCCGGTGACGCGCAGGCGCTCGAAGTCGCTGAAGCCGGCGGCCTTCAGGGCGGTCAGCATCTCGCGCATCTCGAAGCAGATGCCCTCCATGGCAGCCCGCAGCATGTCGCCCTTGGTGGTGCCCAGGGTCATGCCGATCAGGGCACCGCGGGCGTTTTCGTCGTAGTGGGGGCAGGCAGCGCCGGCCAGCCAGGGCAGGAACACGGTGCCCTTGGCGCCCACCGGGCTCTGGGCGGCGGTGGCGGTCATGATGTCGTACACGTCGATGCCGGACAGGTCCGCGGTGGTCATCTCCAGCTGGGAGATGGCATTGCGCAGCCAGCGGAAGGAAGAGGCCGCAGCGGATGCGTGGCCCTCCATGGTGTAGCCGCCGGAGGGGTGGCCCAGCACATGGCACTTGCCGTTGGGGTCGCGGACCGGGGTGGCGGAGTAGCCGATGCACAGGCCGGCGGTGCCCAGGCACACGCTGCCCAGGCCGAGCTCGCCGGAGTTGCCCACGCCGGCGGCGCCGCACTGCTGGTCGCCGGAGCCCACGAACAGCGGGGTGCCAGCCACCAGGCCGGTCTTGGCCGCCACCTCGGGGGTCACCTCGCCGATGCGGGTGCCGGGGGCAAAGCTCTCCGGGTACTTGTCAATGTCCATGCCGAAGATTTCGCACAGCTCGGGGTCGAACTCGAAGCTGTCGCACTTGGTCACCAGCCACCAGTTGTTGTCGGAGTTTTCCTCCGGGTAGCCCGGCGCGCCGAAGGCATGGGCCAGGATGGCGTGGGGAGTCAGCATCTTGTAGGTCTTGGCGTAGACCTCCGGCATCTTCTCCTTCAGCCAGAAGGCGCGGGTGCCGCACTGCACGGCGCCCAGCGGATGGCCGCAGCGGTTGTACAGGTCCATCTCGGTCATGCCGTGCTCGGCCAGGCGCTCGCGGGCCCAGTCGAAGATCTCGGCGCCGCGCAGGTCCTGCCACAGCAGCATGTTGGTCAGGAAGTTGCCGTCCTCGTCAATGGGCACCATGGTGGTGCGCTGGTTGGTGAAGGACAGGCCCGCGATCTCCGCAGCGTCGATGCCGCCGGTGGTGATGGCGCCGCGCACGGCCTTGTAGGCCAGGTGCACGATGTCATTGGCGTCCTGCTCCACCCAGCCCGGCTTCGGATAGACCGTCGGGGTCTCGTAGTAGTCCCCGGCCACCTGGTTGCCCTGGAAGTCGAAGATGGCGCAGCGCACGCCCATGGTGCCGGCGTCGATGCTTGCGATGTACTTGCTCACGATTCGTTCCTCTCTGTAGTTGCGGTCAGTCAAATCGTGCGTTTACTGGTTTTCGTCCTGCTGTGCGCGCTTGCGCTCCTGGACCAGCAGGTAGCCCTCGAAGAAGTCAAGGTCGGCCTTGTAGGCGATCTTCTGCTTGTTGGCCTCGTTGTCGGGGAAGGTGTACACCCGGTGCCCCAGGTCGAACATGAGGCTGGGGGTGTAGCTGATCAGGTCGGTGCCGATGCCCTTTTCGTACGCCTCCTGGTACAGGGAAAGGTAGTCGCCAAAGCCCATGGTCCAGGGCATGTTCAGCTGCACGTAATGCTCCTTGTAGGCGTTTTCGTCGCAGTAGCCGGGGCCGGTCTTCTTGGCCATGCAGAACACGATGGGCGTGTCGGCGAAGGAGTTGCCCTTCTCAGCCGCCACCGCCAGCGCGTTGTGGATGGTTTCCTGGTTGATCAGCGGGCTCACGCTCATGTGCACCATGACCAGGTCCTGGGGGTCAATCTTGCCCTCCAGGGCAAAGAGGCCGTTGCGGATGGACTCCTGGCAGATGCTACCGCCGTCCACGACCCAGCGCAGCTTCGTGATGCCCCACTGCTCCCCCAGCGCGACCACGTGGTCATGCCACTCGGGAGCGCAGACCACCTCGATGGCGTCGATTTCCGGGGACTCCTGGAACTTTTCCAGGGTATGGATGATGATGGGCTTTCCCAGTACCTCGATGTACTGCTTCGGCACGTTCGCACCCACGCGGGCGCCTACGCCACCAGCAAGGACAAGGGCCACGTTCACCGCGAGCCACTCCTTTCATAAGATCGGTCGGCCCGCTTCCTTGGGCCACGGTAGTTATACCAGTGATTCCCCCGCATTCACCATTCGTGGCAAATGTTGAATCTGCATTTGGGCGAAAGATTCGCTAATTTGCGGCTTTACCTTGGCTTTCGTCCTAAAGCGCATTACAAACCGTTAACATGAGATTCAACGATTGTTGAATCAGATTCACCAAATGGAGCTTCTCATGGGACTTCCGCAGAACATCAAGCGCCGGCGGCTGGAATTGGGCCTGTCCCAGCAGGAGCTGGCAACCGCCCTGGGGTACCGCACCCGGTCGTCAATCGCCAAGATCGAGTCAGGTGATTCCCTGCCCCCTACCCGCAAGCTGGAGCAGCTGGCCCGGGTGCTGGACACCACCGTGGACGCCCTGTGCTCGGACCAGGCGCCTGCCCCTCGTTGGGAGGACGCAACTCGAAGCGCGGTCGGCGGCATCAACGGCGGCGCCAGCCTGGCGAGCCTGGACGGAAGCCGCCCCCGGGTGGCGGCGGTGATCCTGGCGGGCGGCCAGTCCACCCGCAACATGCAGAACGTGCCCAACCAGTTCATCAACGTCATGGGCAAGCCGGTCATCATGTACTGTCTGGAGGCCTACCAGCGCCACCCCGCGGTAGACCAGATCTACGTGGTCTGCCTGCGGGCCTGGATCGACATCCTGACCGCCTACGTGAAGCAGTCGGGCCTGTCCAAGCTGGTGGCCATAGTCCCCGCGGGCGAAACCGGCGTCCTGTCCGCCCGAAACGGCCTGGCCCAGGTGCGGCTGCGCTGCGCCCCGGAGGACCTGGTGATACTGCAGGAGTCCACCCGCCCGCTGGTGACCCAGGAGGACATATCGAAGCTCATCCAGATGTGCGTGGACAAGGGCAGCGCCACCCTGTGCTCCCCCATGAAGGACTACGCGCAGGTGCTCCGCACCGACGATCGCCTGGACTTCGTAGACCGCAACCGCACGTACGCCCTGCAGACCCCCGACGCCTACCGCATATCCGTGCTGGCGGACGCACTGCAGGAGGCCGAGGGCCGGCCGGAGCTCATGGAGCTGACCACCTGCGCCATCATGCGGCTGCACATGGGGCACCAGCTTAACCTGCTGGAGTGCGGGCACAACAACATGAAGGTGGTGCGCCAGGAGGACATCGACGTGGTGACCGCCCTCCTCCGCCGCAACTCCTAGGCGCTGCGTTCCTGGATGTCCTGGAGGATCTGCTCGTTCACCGGGTTGGGCACCGCGGCCAGCGCCGCCAGGAAGGCATCGTACAGGGGCTGGCTGACGTTCAGGTCAACGAACGCGGCGTTCTGGCGGGCGAAGGCGCGGTACCCCCTCAGCAGCTGGAGCACCTGGGTATGATCGCCCGCCTGGGACGCGGCCACCACCTGGTCCTGCAGCGGAAGCAGGTCCAGGCTCAGGTCCTTCAGGGCCACGGCGCGCTTCACCTGGGCGAAGGTCGCATCGAAGCGATCGCGCACCACCGACCACTCGGCGCGCTCCTGCAGCAGCTTGCGACGCTGCACCGGCAGATCCGGGTCGAACTGGGCACCCGCGGCCACCTGGGCCCAGGGAACCGTCAGCGACGTGACCGCCACCACCGGAATCACCGGCTCGTCATGGTAGACAGGATTCACCTTGGCAGCACCGGCGGTATAGCGATCCAGATCCGCAGGAACGCTCAGGCTGCGGCCCTGGAACTCCAGGCGCTGGATGCCGGCGAACACGTCGGCGCGGAACTTTCGTCCGCCGCTGGCGTCAATATAGAGGCGTGGGGACTCCGCGTCGAAGCGGTCAAGGCGCGCCTTGAACTGCACCTGGCCCAGCTGGGGCACGGTGTGATCGGCGCGGCGCTGCAGGAACTCCCGGGCGCGCTCCTCCTGGTCGTCCTTCCACTCCACGTCCAGGCCGCAGCGGGTCTGGTACGCCTTGAAGTGGGCCGTGTTCATGCGGGCGTAGGACACGCTGTTGAGCATGCGGGCCATGACGAACAGGCTGCAGTGCTTGCGGCGGAAGCGCACGTTCTTGCGATACAGCGTGGTAGCGGTGTCGTACAGGTACAGGGTCGGCTCGCCCAGGTAGTCGGAGTTGGTCATGAACTCGAAGTCCAGGCCCTCCGGCAGCTGCTCCCCCAGCACCTGCACCAGGCGCTCCATCTGAGGTGCCTTCAGCAGCAGGTAGTAGCGGTTGGAGTTGCCGGGCAGCTGGCCGAAGTGCGCCAGGGCATGGGCCAACGGGGCGGACAGGAAGTACTCTATGCCGTTGTCATCGCAGACCTTGGCCAGGGTGCACAACAGGTCGAACAGGCGCTGCTTCAGCTCCGAGGCATTGGGCTCCACCTGCAGCGGCTCGTCGTCATCGTCGCCGCCTTCGTCCTGGCTCACCACGTTGCCCAGGCTCACCGCCGCGCCCTCGAAGAACTCCTCCCGGATCCAGGTGGGGATGAAGCCCGCCTTCTTCTTCACGTCCAGATGGACCATGCCGTCGTTGGTGCAGTCCACGCAATGCTCGTACAGGTCGCGGGCCTGGTCAGCCTGGCCTGCGGCATCCAGCACGTCGGCCCGGTACTTCATGAACACGCCGTCACCGGGCAGCACGGACTCGCCATGGGCCAGGGTCTGCAGGAACGCCGGGTCGTCGATGCCCCGCAGCTCCGCCAGGCAGCGCATGCGCAGCTTGATGAAGGAGCCGTTGGTCGGATACTGGGCCAGCAGCTGGTCCGCCAGGGCCAGGGCCTGCTCCTTTTCGCCCAGCCAATAGTGGTCCGTGGCCTGGGCGTAGGTGGTCAGCATACGGTCGACCTCGGCCTCCAGCTCCGTCAGCTGGCCGTTGTTGTGGCGGATGACCTGCACCATGCGGCGGGCCCAGCCAATGCGCTCGGTCCAGATGAGGGCCAGCAGCAGGGCCGCGCGCTGCTCGTCGGAAGCGCTGCCCAGGAAGGGGTTGAACATGCGGTAGGCGCCGCGCCAGTCCTCGCGGCCGATGACGTCACGGTGCAGCTGCCACTTGATAAGCCCCTCCACGAAGGGCAGCAGCGCCACGCCGTCGCGGCGCTCCAGGGCCTGGGCGAAAGCTTCGGCGTCGGCATCGATGAGCTGCTGGGACTCCAGCCGCGCCACCCAGCCGGCCACGTTCTGGTGGGCGTCCTCCTGACGGTAGGACTCGGGGGCGTAGTCGCACTCCGCCACGGAGCGCTGCTGCATCTGGTCCCGCAGCTGCGCGTGGTCGAAGGGCGGCTGGTAGAACTCCAGCGCCTCCTGGTACGGGATGCGCAGGGAGTAGGCGGCGTCATGGGACACACGCTCCGCATGGGGCGGCAGGTTGGTCCACTCGTCGCCGTAGTGCTGGCGCAGGTACTCGTTGAAGTGCCTGGGCGCCAGGAAGCGCTCCCCTTCGAAGGTGCACTCGATGGTTTCCCCGAACATCCAGCGAGGATAGATCAGGATCAGGCCGCCCCAGCGCGCGGCGAAGTTCTGGCCCTGGTCGCTGAAGTAACTGGCCAGACGGGACTCGTAGTAGTCGCAGGTGTACTTGCGGCCCCGCTCGGCGTCCAGGCGCAGGGCCTCCTCCACGTCAGCGGAGGGAATGCCGTAGCGGCGGGCGTAGCAGGCGGACGCGGACAGCACGTCGGAGTAGACCATCAGGTCGTGGGTGTAGGCGTCAATGGCCTCCTGCCCGTCGGCAATGGGGTCCAGGACGAAGATGTCGATCACGTCGCCGCACACGTCGCCCTCCCCCAGCACCTGGGTGGAGTGGATGGCCGTGGTCTGGGTGGACACGTAGCGGGGGAAGTTGTTGGTGTAGTCCAGGTCGCGGCCGGGCACCCGCAGGGCGCGATGGGGCGGCAGGTCGGTTTCGCAGGCCTTCACGAACTTGGCGAACTCCTCATTGGTCATGAAGATGTCGGCGTCGTCGTCCCACGGCAGGAACCCCTCGTGCCGCAGGGCGCCGATGAGCGTGCCCGCCATGAAGTAGTACGTGATGTCGTTCTTCCTGCAGATCTGGTCGATTTCCTTGACCAGGCCGAACAGGTACTCCTGCTCTTCCGTCATGCCGTGATCTCCTTGTCTTCGGCGGGCGAAAAACCCGGCCCCCTGTTGCCGGCGGGAGCCGCAGCTCCCTTTCGCCCCGTTGCTGATCTGATTGAGCCCGAGCTGGACCTAGAAGTCGAACTCCTGGTCGCGGGACAGCAGGTACGCGTTGAACAGCTTCACGTCGTCCCTGCTGGTAATCTTGATGTTCATGCTGGAGCCCTTGCTGAAGTACAGCGGCTTCTTCAGGGCAGCCATGAGGCTGGTGGTGTGGGGGTCGATCTTGTCCATGATGCCGGCCTCTTCTCCCTCCTTGTAGAGGTCGCGCAGGAACGCCCACTGGAAGGTCTGGGGGCTGTTCATGCCCATGAAGCGGTCGCGGTCGTCGCCCTCGGTGCTGAAGACCTCCGGGTCGCGGGGGTCCTTGATGGCCAGGCACAGCACCACCGGGTCGGAGGAGATGCCGTTGCCATGCTCCTGGGCAACGCGGATGGAGTCGCTGATCAGGTCGCCCGTGACGAAGGCACCGGCGCCGAAGTGGATGGCCACCACGTCGTCGTCCTGGATGAAGGGCTCAAGGCCGCGCATGCCGCACATGACGGAGTCCTGGTAGGTGGCGCCGCCCTCAACCACGTACTTGACCTTGGTCAGGCCGTACTGCTCGATCAGCTGGTGCATGGTGTCCATGTAGCTGGCAATGCAGACCACCTCGACCGCGTCGATGTCCGGGCAGTTCTGGAAGGCCTCCAGCGTGTACACCAGGATGGGCTTGCCCTGCACCTCGATGAACTGCTTGGGCACGTTGGCGCCGACGCGCGAACCCACGCCGCCGGCCAGGATGATTGCGTAATTCATGGTACTCCCCTATTCGGATTCGGTTTCAGCGGCGTCTGCCTCGCCCGCTGCGGCCACGTCGGCCTCGTCGGCGTCCTCGTCGTCATCGGAGCCGTCCAGGTCCATGGCGTCAATGATGTCCTGGCGCTTCTGCTTGAAGCGACGCTCGCGCAGGGCGGCGGTGACGTCGTAGATGTCCTGGTCGAAGACCAGCTGCTCCGGGTCGAAGGACTTGTAGCGGCTCAGGCACAGATAGTAGCGCTTGACCAGCTCGTAGAGCTCGTCGTCGGCTCCCTGGGCCGCCAACTCCATAATCTGTTCCTTCTGAGTCAACAGCTCGTGACTGACTTCCTTCAGGCGCACGGCCAGCTGCAGCTCCTTGAAGTTGCGGTCGAAATTGCTGTAATACTGCGACGCCTCCTTCTTCACGGCGCTCACCGCGCGGCGGTCGTCGAAGTAGCCCTGGGGCACCACGCCGGAGTCGAACAGGCTGGCGGCGGGCACGTCGGCGGCAACCACCTGGTTGCGCTGCAGGCCCAGGCTCTTGCGGGGCTTGGGTCCGGGGCCCACCTCGCGGATATACTCGTCAAGGTTGGCAGACACGCTGAACTCGTGGTCGCGGAAGGCACGGCGCACCCTCTCCTCCCGGAAGTACCGGGGGATCAGGGAGCGGGTGGTGCTGTTGCGGACGAAAGCGCAGTTCTTCTTGGATGCCTGGCGCATGGCCTTGGCGAAGAGCTTGCGGCCGCGCTCCGGAGTCTTCGGGTCCATGAAGAAGGCGCGGGCACGGTCTTCGTCCTGGGGCTTCACGCTGCCGCGCAGGGCGCTGGCATCGGCCCACTGCTGCAGCTTGGGCTCCAGCAGCCAGGAGTACTCCTTGGGCTCCAGCGGGCGCACGGAAACGTACTGGTAGTTGAACTTGGTGGGCCAGGCGTACTCCAGATGGCCCAGGGTGGAGTCCATGCCGCAGAAGCGCAGCTCGCGCACGCCCACGAAGGGGCTGTTGCCCATGTACTCCAGGCAGCGGTCCTTCGGCGGGTTGGCCTCCAGCAGCTCCGCCAGGCGCAGGGCGTCTTCGGGCGCCACCAGGATGGTGGCCTCCCAGGGGAAGGCAGGCAGGCGGTCATGGGCGAAGAAGCACTGGGAGGTGCGCTTGGACAGCAGGTACGGGATGCCGTTGGCATCGCAGATGTCGGTCAGCTGGCACAGCAGGTCGAACAGGTAGCGCTTGTCGGTGGCGAAGTCGGCGTCGGCTTCGTCCTGCATGCGCAGCTCCAGGGACTCTTCGTCCTCCAGCTCCTTGTCCACGCGCTGCATGTTCTGGGGCAGCGGGCCCTCCCACTCGGGGATGCCGAAGCGCTTGCCCCACCAGGAAAGACGCAGCCAGCTGGGATCGTAGCCGGTCTTCTCCTTGATGCTCTTCAGGGTGAAGCCGTTCTGGGTGGACTCGGCGGCCTCCAGGTACATCATGAGCACGGCGTCCACGCCCTGGGTGCGTGCCAGGCAGTCCGCCTTCAGCTTCACGTAGTAGCCGTCCTGCGGGCGCTCGGCCAGGCGCTGGTCCACGTAGGACTCCAGGGCCGCCCAGGCGTCGTCCGTCTGCTCGGCCTCCGCGGTGCGCTGCAGGAAGGCGGCCAGCAGCTTCTGGTATCCGGAAACCCGCGGGAACAGCTCCAGGGCCTGGCGGGCAAGGCTTTCGCCCTGCTCGAACTGACCGTACTGGTAGCAGTCGGTGGCCTGATGGAACAGGTCAATGCCACGGCGGATCTCGTCGACGCCGGGGGACGTGGGCTTGCCGGCCTGGTCGTACACCTGCAGCAGGCGCACGGCATGGCGGATGCACTCGGTCTCCACCAGGGCGTACAGGGCGGCGCGGAAGATCTCCTCCGACGTCTCCATGATGATCGGGTGGAAGTAGGCGCGCATGTACTGGTGGTCATGGCGCCCGATGGCAGCGGGGCTGGTCTGCTGGGCTATGAAGTCCGCCAGCAGGCCGCGCAGCACGGTGCCGTTCTTTTCCGCCAGGGCCTGGTCGAACTCGGCCTTGTGCTCCTCCAGGGTGCGCAGGGTGCGGGCGCGGACGATCTCGCAGCGGGCAGCGAACACGTCCGCCACCAGGCGGTTCGTGGCCGGGCCGGTGCTCAGGATGATGCGCTTGCGCTCCGCCATCTCCTTGCGCAGCTGCTGGCGGTCGAAGGTGGGACGATAGAACTCCAGGGCCTGGTCGTAGGGCACGTCCAGGGTCGCTGCGGTGTTATGGCGGGCCGGCGTGATGTTGGGCGGGATGTCAGCCCACTCCTCGCCGAACCAGTTCATCAGGTACTCGTTGGTGCCCTTGGGGATGAAGAAGGTGCGGCCCTCGAACTGGACCGGCACCGCCTCCTCGAACCAGGAGCGCTGGAACAGGATAGGGCATCCCTGCCAACGGAAGGCGTAGCAGCTGCCGTCCGGGTCGTGGTAGGACGCAATGCGCTCCTGCAGGTGCTCCACCGTGGCCAGCTTGCCCTTCTCCTGGCGCATGTCAATGTACTCCTTGGCCTTTTCCCATTCCAGGCCCATGCGGAAGGAGTTGGAGTTGGCGTAGTTCACGGTCTCGTGCAGGCACAGGACGTTCTCCAGCCAGCCGCGGTAGGCCTCGTCGCCGTCGGCGATGGGATCCAGGATGAAGATGTCGATAACCTCGCCCGCCACGTCGTCATGAAGGGACTGGGCGGTGTGGATGGAGGTGGTGTCGGTGGCAATGTAGCGGGGCAGCAGCAGCGGGTAGCTCTCGAACAGCTCCGGGGCGCCCA
Organism: Coriobacteriia bacterium; assembly: GCA_030526515.1. Taxonomy (GTDB): domain Bacteria; phylum Actinomycetota; class Coriobacteriia; order Coriobacteriales; family Eggerthellaceae; genus SUG1186. Next base: position 66,236 of record JAUNCQ010000001.1, on the reverse strand, counting down.
AGGCACGGTTCGGGGGCAGGTCGGTCTTGCAGGCCTCCTTGAACTTCAGCCAGTTGTCATAGGTCATCATGACGTCGGCATCGTCGTCCCAGGGCAGGAAGCCGCCACCGCGGACGGAGCCGATCAGGCTGCCGCCGCACAGGTAGTACGTGATGTCGTGCTTCTGGCAGATCTCATGGATCTCCGTCAGCATGGACAAGAGATATTCTTGCTGCTTGTTCATTCAATCGCCTTGTCTGCGGCCGTAGGGCCAGCGTCATTTCCACACATAGATAGTCGTGTATTTTACCAAACGCATAACGCTGGCGCACCGCTCGAGCGCCCATCGGACCTGCAGCGGGTGCCGTCCAAGGGCGACCCCCTACAGGGCGCGCAGGGCCTCCACGACCTCCTGGCAGCGGCTGGTGGCCGGCTCGTAGAAGAACGCATCGGCGCGGGCCGCATACTCGGGCTCCATCACCGGCTGGCGCAGGTACGCCAACAGCTGGTCGCGGATCTGCTCGTAGTCGTTCAGCACCGGGCCGAAGCCGTCCTCCCGGTAGCGGAAGTAGCCGGGCACGTAGTGGCGGCCGAAGAATTCGTCTTCGTCGAACTGGGCGTACAGCACGGGCTTGCGCAGCAGGGCGAAATCAAAGAACACGCTGCTGAAGTCCGTCACCATGATGGATGACTCCAGGAACAGGCGGCGGTACTCGTACTCCGTGGACACGCGGGCGTAGGAGCTGCTGAACTTGCCCGCCTCCTGCACGAAGGCCGGGTGGATCAGGAACTCCACCTCGTACCCCAGCTCCGCCACGGCGGCGGCCACCTGCTCGTCGTGGAGCAGCTGGTCGTAGAAGCGGAAGTAGGCGCTCTGCTCGAAGTCCGGGTTGGCGGCGCGCTGGCCGGTCTTGGCGTCCATGACGCCGGTCAGGTAGCTGCGCCACGTGGGGGCTATCAGCACCTTGCGGCCCGCCGGCACCTCCGCGGACTGACGCAGGAGCTCGTCATGGCGCGGGAAGCCCGTGCACTTGACCACGTCCGCGCCGTAGCCGTAGCGGGGGTTTTCCGTGAACGACGCCTGCTCCCGCTCGGAGGCGGTCACCAGCAGGCGGATGTCCTTGCGAGTGCGCTTGAGCCACCAGGACATGTCGTCCTTGGTGATGCCGTGCTGCAGGAACGCGAACTTCGGCCGCACCAGGCCCCGCTGGGCGGCGGCCGCGGCGGTCGGGAACACGTTGGTCACGTAGCGGTCGCCGGCACTGGACACGATGAGCTCCGCCGTCACCATGAGCCGCTGGTACTCCGGCGACCCGTAGGCCACCACGCGGCCCAGCTTTGCCATGCGCTCGAAGTCAACGGAGTCCTCGGACAGGGCGAAGACCGGCTCCACGCCGGGCTCCGGATGCTCGTGCAGGTACGCGAACAGAGCCTCGCCGTTGTCTCCCGCCAGCACGATGCGGTCGGAGATCAGCCACACCCGCGGCTCCCCCTCCCCTGCGCCGTCCACGCCGAAGCGGGTCCGCACCGCATGGTCACGCAGGCTCACGAACTCGGCGGTCTTGGGGTCGGCGGCCAAGCGAGCCTGCACCGCGGCCTCCTGCTCAAGCACCCATGCCAGGTCCCGCTGGGCGCAGCAGACCTGGCCCACCTGGCCCGGCGTCAGCGTCCAGGCCCCCGCCAGCCCCGCGCCCTGGGGCGTGGGCAGCACGGCGTAGTCGTCAGCGGCAAAGCCCAGCGGGCAGAAGTCGCCGGCTTCCAGCAGCGCGGGCTCCATGGCGCCGGCCGGGCCGGCAAAGCCCATCTGGAAGCTGAAGTCGCCGTAGGGCACCTTCACCGCGAAGCCGGGGCGACGCAGGTAGTCCTCCCGAAGCGGACTGGTGCAGGTCACGTCCGGACGCTCGCGCAGCTCCACCGCGCGCACGCCGTCGGCGCAGGTCACCTGCAGGCCCAGCAGGTCCAGGGGCTGCAGCGCCTGCAACCAGCCCTCCACCAGCAGGCCGTCGCCTTCGTCGGTGATGAACTCCAGCCGCACGGTGCGCTCCCACTTGGACGCGCGCAGCCTGACCTTGGTGCCGCCGAAGGTCCAGTACGTGGCATCTCCCTGCACCTTGACCTGGCGCAGGGCCCAGTCGAAGTCCTGGCCGTGCTTCAGGGCAAGCAGCAGCAGGAGCTGATGGCGCTCCATGCCCCGCTCCGCCAGGATCTGGGCATCGGTCATGCCCTCCAGGTGCGCGCGCACCGCGGACAGGTCGGACTCCGCGTACAGCTTCTCCATGCGGGCCAGCAGGCGGTCCTGGGGCGCGGGCAGCTTGGCCGCGCCGGAGCTCTTCTTCGCCCCGTTCTTGGAACCGCCGCCCAGCAGGCCCTTGACCTTGCGGGCCACCTTGCGGGGCAGCGTGTTGCGCAGCCGCTTGTTCTGCTTCTTCAGATCCTTGACCTGGTCGCGCAGGGTGCGGCGGGCAAAGACGCCCTCCCTATACAGCTTGTAGGCCTTGGTGGACTGGTACATGAGGAAGTGGTTCACGTCGTCGTCGATGAGGTGCTGCAGGGTGTCCGCCGAGCCGGGGTGATGGTAGTACCCCGCCGGACGCGGACGCAGGCCCATGCGCTCCAGGCCCTCCTCCTTCAGGTAGGTCACCGCGTGCACGTACACGTCGTAGTCGGTGACCAGGCGCAGCTGGTAGATGATGCTGTCCAGGGCCTTGTTGTCGTAGCTGCGCTCGGGCAGGCAGCCCCGCTCCTCCAGCAGCTCGCGGGTGGCGATCCAGCCCTGGATGGTCTCCATGACGTTCTTGTTCACCTGGGTCACAATGGAGCCCTCGCGGCCCTGGCGGTACGTGATCAGCTCCTCGTCCACGTAGGTGATGCGCTCGGCCAGGCACAGGGCGCTCATGACGAACTGCACGGTTTCTCCGTTGTGCTGCGCCGCGAAGCACAGGCCGGCGTCCCGCAGAAACGCCACGCGCATGAGCTTGTTCCACACCACGCTGGTGGTCATGTTCAGGATGGTGTCCGGATGGCTCTTGGCGGAAAACGGCCGCTCATCGGGCTTGGGCAGGGCGTCCTTGTACAGATAGCCCAGAGGATGCTCCACGCCCTTGTCCACCAGGTAGGCCCGGGCGTCGCACAGGCACAGGTCGGCGTCGTCACGCTTGGCGCGGGCGTACAGCTTCTCCAGGGCGCGCTTGTCGAACCAGTCGTCGGAGTCCCAGAAGATCAGGTACTCGCCCTGGGCCTGGGCCAATCCGGTGTTGCGGGCCACGCCGGCGCCCTGGTTCTGCTGCTGCACCAGGCGGATGCGCCCGTCGCGGGCGGCGTACTCGCGCACGATGTCCACCGTGCTGTCCGTGGACCCGTCGTCCACCACGATCAGCTCGAAGTCGTCCAGCGTCTGCGCCAGCACGCTGTCCAGGCATTTGCGCAGGTAGGCGCTGGTGTTGTAGGCAGGCATTACCACACTGACTTGGGGCATGGGAGCGTCTCCTTCGGGAAGCGTTTCATTCCAAGGGGGCGAAAGGCTCGGGCGGCTGCCTTCCCTTTCGCCCCGCTGATGGGTCTATTCGGTCGGGTCCTGGGGCTGGTCCGGGGTCACGTCCCCCGCCTGGTCCTGGGGCTCATCGGGCACGCCCTCGGTCAGGTCGGCGGCAAGGACCCAGGTGCCGTCGTCCAGCTTGACGCGGTCGCCCTGCTTGCTGACCACGGTCACCACCGTGCCATAGGCCAGGACGTCGCCGGCGGGCTCATCGGAGGTGGCGCTGGCGTACACCGTGGTGCCCTCGGGGTTGGTGACGGTGGCCTGGTAGGGCTCGCGGTCCCACTTGGCATAGAAGGTCCGATTGCCCGCGGAGCCCGTGTTCAGGTAGGTGCGGGCGGAGCCACTGAAGTCGGCCTTGGCGTACCAGCCGCGGAACACATAGCCGGCGCGGGTGGGCGCATGCAGCTTCAGCTTGCTGCTGGTCACCGTGAACTTGGTGCGCTGGCTTGCGTACAGCTTGCCGCCGTTGGGCTTGAACGTGATCGTGTAGACCTTCTTGCTCCACTTGGCGTACAGCGTCTTGCTGCCCTTCATGCCGTTGCCCAGCACCTTCACCCGGGTGGTGGACTTGAACTTGGAGCTGGTGTACCAGCCCTTGAAGGAATAGCCGCGGCGGGTGGGGCTCTTCAGGGTCACGGACTTGCTGCTGTAGTAGCGCTTGGGGTTGGCGGAGCTGTTGGTGCCGCCGCCCAGCTTGTAGGTCACAGCGTAGCTGGAGGGCTTGGGCACCTTGTACAGGAAGCTCACGTCCACCGCGGCGCCGGAGATGCCGTCCACCCGGCCGGTGCTGGTGAACTGCCAGGCGTCCAGGTAGCGACCGTAGTTGCGGGACGCAGGCAGCTCGCAGCGCTTGTTGTACTGGGCAACCCACCGCCACCAGGACGGGTTGTCGAAGGCGCTGCTGGTCAGCAGGTTCTTCCACCAGTGGGTGTTGGCGTACACGCCCACCTTGTATCCGGCGGCCTTCAGGCGGCCGTTGAACACCTGGGCCATCTGCCCCAGGGTCTTCTTGGAAATGTAGTGGCCCTGGGTGTAGGCCTTGCCGTTGCGGGTTTCCTCCAGGTCGTAGAAGACCGGCAGCCCCAGCTTGGACGGGGTCAGGCCCGCCTCCCTCAGGCAGCGCAGCGCATGGTCGGCCTCGCTCTTGGCCATGGCGGTGTTGTATGCGTAGGAGTACAGGTACACGCCGCAGGTGATGCCGGCCTTGCGGGCGTTGCGGATGTTGTACAGCCACCGGTAGTCGTCCTGGTCGCGGAAGTTGCCGCCGTAGCCGCAGCGGATGATAGCGTACTTGACGCCGGAGGCCCGCACCTTGTGCCAGTCGATGACGCCGTTGTGCTCGGACACGTCAATGCAGACGGCCTTCACGCCGGTGCTCACCGCCGAGGTGCTGTAGCGGACGCCGTCGTAGTAGAAGCAGGACAGCCCGTAGCTGGGCTTCCAGGAGGTGCGGGTGGCCAGGGGCTGCAAGGTCACGGACTGCGGGGCGAAGGAGCCGGCGGCGTTTTCGCCCCCTTCCTGCTGAGCTTCGACGGCAATGGGCTGGCCGTCCGCGTAGCGCCAGCTGTTGGCCAGGTCCTGGGACTCCACGGCCGAGGGCGCGGCAAGGGCCAGAGCGGGACCGCAGCAAAGGGCAAAGGCCGCACCAGCGGCGGCCAGGGTCAGGCGTTTGATCAACGTCATGATCGTAGTCCTATTCGTGTCTATTTGATCTTCTTCTGGTACTCGACGGGCTCCCGAGGCTTGCGGGGGCCGCTCTTTCCCTTGTTTTCGTAGTGATGGCGCAGGACCGGGGCGGCAATGCCCAGCAGCCAGATCAGCGCCAGGCCGCAGATGACCAGCACGATGGTCATGATAATGCGGGCGTCGCCGGAAAGGGTGCTCAGCAGCAGCGCCACCGCGCACATGCAGATGGTCACGGCGTACAGGACCAGCACCGTGGCGCGCTGGGACAGGCCCGCAGCCAGCAGCTGATGGTGGACGTGGCCCATGTCCGGAGCGCCGATGGACTTGTGCTGGTGCTTGCGGCGGACGATTGCGGCGGTGGTGTCGATCACCGGCACGCCGGCGATGGTCAGGGGCACCAGCATGACCACGGCGGACTGCATGCGGACCACGCCGGTCAGGGAGATGATGCCCACCATCAGGCCCAGGAACAGGGCGCCGGAATCGCCCATGAACACCGATGCGGGATTGAAGTTGAAGCGCAGGAACGCCAGGCAGGCGGCCAGCAGGGCCACGCACACCACGAACAGCGTCATGCTGCCGCGGCTCAGGACCAGGAAGCCGAAGGCCACGCAGCTAATAGCCACGATGCCCGCGGCCAGGCCGTCCAGGCCGTCGATCAGGTTGATCACGTTGACGAAGACCACCAGGTAGGCCACGGTCAGGGGCACGTCCAGGGGTCCCAGGTAGGTGAAGCCATCGCCGAACAGGCGCACGCAGCCAATGGACACGCCGGACAGGGCCACCAGCAGGGCGGCCACGATCTGGCCCAGGAACTTCCTGCCCGCCGGCAGCTGGATGGCGTCGTCCACCAGGCCCAGGGCGAACATGGCGGTCACGCCCAGGAACAGCAGCGGGTAGTTCAGGTTGGCAAGGGTGTAGAAGTCCAGCAGCTCCCAGCCGAACACGTTCACGCCGGCAGCCAGCGCGGCGCAGCCCGCCAGGAAGCCCACGTACAGGGCAATGCCGCCGCAGCGGGGAATGGCCCGCGTGTTGACGCGGCGGTTGCTGGGGTAGTCTATGGCGCCGATGCGCTCGGCGATCTTCTTCGATACAGGAACCATCAGGTACGTGACGACGAACGCCACGGCGAACACGATTCCTATATGGATGGCTACGTCCATGCATCCTTCTTCAGTCTGACAACATTCGCGCCCCGCTCAGGGGCGGTGCCGCATGGGCACTCGTAAGCAGACATTATAACCCTACAGGACGAAAACCGCGACCTCAGCGGGGCTTTCGCCCCAATGCGGCGCCGCCGCTAGAGCTGACGGCCCTGGGTGATCTTGAAGTCGATGTTGCGGGTCCGCGGGTCGGCGGCCACCAGGGTCACCGGCAGGCGTTGGCCCAGGTAGTACATGGTACCGCTCTCCTGCCCCACCAGGCAGTGGTGGGCGGCGTCCAGGGAAAAGTACTCGCTGCCCAGGGAGCGGATGGGCACCAGGCCCTCGGCCGTGTTCTCCAGCCGCACGTACACGCCGTAGGTGGCCACGCCGGACACTACGCCGGAGAAGGACTGGCCCACGAACTGCTGCAGGTACTCGGCCATCTTGCATTCCTGGGACTCGCGGGCGGCCTTTTCCGCCACCCGCTCCATCTCCGACGAATGCTCGCAGATCCAGCGCAGGGAATCCGCCTGCTGCCGGAAGCCCGGCACCTTGCGGCCCTGGCGACCGGCTATCTGAGCCTTCAGCATGCGATGGACCACCAGGTCCGGGTAGCGGCGGATGGGACTGGTGAAGTGGCAGTAGGCCGCGGACGCCAGGCCGAAGTGGCCGTCGCAGTCCGGACGGTACAGGGCGCGCTTCATGGAGCGCAGCACCAGGGAGCTCACCAGCTCCTGCTCCGGACGGTCCTGGGCAAGCTCCAGCACCTCCTGGATGGCAAAGGGATCGCCGGTGACGAAGCGGCCCTCCAGGTCCAGGTTGAACCAGGGGAACTCCTCCAGCGTTGCCGCCAGCGAAACCAGGCTGTCCAGGGCCGGCTTCTCATGCACGCGGTACGCGCAGGGGAAGCTCAAGCGGCTCAGGTGCTCCGCCACCGCCTCGTTGGCCAGGATCATGGCCTCCTCGATGAGCTCGGTGGCGTCGGTCTTGCGACGCAGCTCGATGCCGGTGGGCACCCCCTGCTCGTCCAGGGTGACCCGAGCCTCGGGGTTGTTGAAGTCGATGCCGCCCTTGCGAGTACGCATGGCGGCGCGGCGCTTGGCCAGGCGGCTCAGCTGCGCCACGCGACGGGCCACGGGCTCCGCAGCGGCGGGGTTCCCTGCAAGCTCAGGTGCCTCATGGGGCGAAAGGCCCGCGGGGGTTTCGCCCTCCCCTTCCCGGGCCGCAGGCCGGGCGGACTGCCAGTCCAGCACCTGCTGCACCTGGCCGTAGGTCAGCCGGGCGCAGGAGCGGATGACGGCCGGATACAGGTCCGCGCCCACCAGGTTGGCGCCGGCGTCCAGGTACAGGTCGGCCGTCATGGACAGGCGGTCCTGCTCGGGCCGCAGGGAGCACAGGTCGTTGCTGAGTTCCTCGGGGAGCATGGGGATGACGCGGTCCACCAGGTAGGTGCTGGTAGCGCGGCGGCGGGCGTCCAGGTCAATGGCGGAGTCCCAGGGCACGTAGGCGCTGACGTCGGCTATGTGCACGCCCAGGCGCCAGGCAGCGGCGGACGGCGCAGGGCTGCCGTCGCTGAGCCGCAAGTCCGCAGCAGGTTCAAGGGACACGGCGTCGTCGAAGTCCTTGGCGTCCGCGGGGTCGATGGTGAATACCACCCGCTCCCGCAAGTCCACGTAGCCCTGGGCCAGCGCCGCCGGAACGTCCAGCGTGGCCGCGCGGGCCTGCTCCTGGGACGCGTCGGAGAAGCGGGTCTCCAGCTTATGGCGCTCCACCAGCAGGTCCACCAGCACGGAGCCATGCTCCTGCTCGGCAATGACCTCCTCGATCACGCCGGTGGCCGCGGTGCCGCGGCTGGGAAAGTTCACCAGGCGCACCCGTACCAGGGCGCCGTCGGGGATGTTCGGATTGTCGGCCCGCATGGTGAACACGTCGTGGTGCAGATGCGGGTCCTCGGGAACCACCACGCCGAAGGGCTCCGCCACCTCGTAGCGACCGATGATGCTCTGATAGGCGCGGTCAAGCACCCGCACCACCCGGGCGGTGGGCGAATTGCCCTTGTACGGAAGCGGCGCCACCTCCACGCTGTCGCCGTCGAAGGCGCCGTTCATCTTGGACGCGGGCACGAAGAAGTCGCCCTCCGCGGTGACCACGAATCCGTGGCCGTCGGGATGGACGGAGATGGTGCCGACGGGGTTGCTGCGCGGCGTGCGCCGCGTATGGGTCCTCCTACGCGCCAAGGGGCGACCTACTTGACCAGGGACGCAGCAGTCTGGCAGGCGTAGCTCAGCTGGATGTCGTCACCGCTGACGGTATAGTCGGGCGAAACGCCCTGGGAGTTGATGTCATGGCCGGTGGGGCTCAGGTAGAAGGCGGCGGTGTAGCGCACGGCACCGCCGAAGGACAGGGTCTGCACGATCTGCACGGAGCCCTTGCCCATGGTCTTGGTGCCCACCAGGGTTGCACGGGAGTTGTCGCTCAGGCAGGCCGCCAGCACCTCGGCGGCAGCAGCGGTGCGACCGTTGACCAGCACCACCAGGGGAGCATCGGTGGCGGTGCTGCCGGAAACGGTGCGCTCGGACAAGCCGGTGCGGGTCTTCACCTGGACCACGTTGCCGCTCTTCACGAACAGGCTGGCAATGTCCACCGCCTGGGACAGGAAGCCGCCCGGGCAGTTGCGCAGGTCAAGGACGAAGGAGCGGGCGCCCTTTTCGTCCAGCTTCTTCAGGGCGCCGGACACCAGGGTGGCGGCGTTCTGGGTGAACTGGGACACCTTCACGTAGCCCACGTTGTTTTCCTTCATGCGATACGTGACGTTGGTTTCCTTGTAGTCCAGGCACTTCAGAGTGGTGGAGAAGGTCTTCTTGTCGGCGGCGCCGGGACGCTCCCAGGTGATGTTCACGTCCTCGCCCTGCTTAGAGCTGATGACGGAGTTCACCTCGGTGTTGGTCCAGGCACTGGTGCTGTCACCGTCAACGGCGGACACCACGTCGCCTACCAGCACGCCCTTGCTCTCTGCCTCGGAGCCGGCAAACACCTCGGCCACGTAGGCGCGGCCGTCGGACTCGCCGAAGAGCACGCCCACGCCGCTGTACTTCTTGGAGGTGTTCTCCTTCACGTACAGCTCGTAGCGCTGCTCGTCGAAGTAGCGGAAGTAGGGGTCCTCCGTCGACTCGGCCAGGGAGCGCATGAGCGCGTTGGTGGTGGCGTCCAGGTTGAAGGAGTCGAGGCTGTCGTTGTTCAGGATGGACTCCACCTCGGCCAGGCGGGCGGAGAAGGAGTCATAGGTGCTGGACGAAACCGCCGTGCCCGCCGCCTGCTGGGTGGCGGTGGCCTCGGTTTCGATGCCCAGCCACGCCATCAGGTCCATGTTGCTGCGAGCCAGCACGCCCAGGACGAAGGCCGCGGCCACCGCGATCACGAACACGAACAGCTGCGCCATGCGCGACTTGCGTTCCTGCTCCTTGCGCTGGTGCGCCATCATGCGGCGCTTCTCGACCGTGCGGTCGTTCCTGGACATGGCGCGAGCGCCCGCCTGCTGGCGGCCGCTCGCGTTGTCAGTCGTTTGGTTTGCGGGGTTCTGAAGCACGCGCTCTCCAGCGTCCGACTCTGTTTCGCCCGCTTATGCCTTAAGGTAGCGGCGCATGGCGAAGGCCGAGCCCAGAAGGGCAATGACCAGGCCAGCAGCCAGCAGGCCCACGTAGATGACCAGCATGGTGTGGCCGGACACGGTCAGCGGCAGCCATGCCAGGGCGGAGGACAGCTGCGGCAGGGCGAAGCGACGCAGCAGCTCGACCACGCCGATTGCCAGCACGGAGCCGATCACGGCATGCAGGATGGCCTCCATCAGGAAGGGTCCGCGGATGAAGCCGTTGGAGGCGCCCACCAGGCGCATGATGCTGATTTCCTTGCGGCGGGACAGGATGGCCAGGCGGATGGTGTTGTTGATGAACACCAGCGCGATGAAGATCAGCAGCGCGATGATGGCCACGCCCACGTTACGGATGGAAGAGGTGACGGAGAACAGCTTCTCCACCGTCTTCTGGCCGTACTTCAGGGACTCGCCCGGATCCTCCTTGTTGTCGCAGATGGAGGTGAAGGCCTCGCTCTTCTCGATCTGCTTGGCCACGTCAGCCACGCGCTCGGGCTCGGACAGCTGGATAGTCAGCGACGCCGGAAGCGGGTTGTCGTTGCCCATCTGCTCGATGATGTCCGGGTTGGAGCTCATGGACTCCTTGAAGTTGGTCAGCGCCTGCTCCTTGGAGGTGTACTCCACGGAGGACACGCCATCCAGGCCCTTCACGTAGTTTTCCAGGCTCACGACCTCGGCCTCGCTGGCCTTGTCAGCCAGGTAGGCGGTGATGGAGACCTCGTCCTCGACGGAGGCCACCACGTTGCCCACCACGACGCCGCCCATCAGGAACACGCCGATGATGAGCAGCGAAAGGAAGATGGTGATGATGGAACCCAGGGTGGTGGACAGGTTGCGGGTGAAGCCCACCAGGGATTCCTTGATGAAGTAGAAAAGACTAGACATTGAGACCGTACACTCCTCGCTCCCTGTCGCCGACAAGGTTGCCATGATCCAGCGTGATGACGCGACGACGCATGTTGTCGACCATCTCGCGGTCATGGGTGGCCATCAGGATGGTGGTGCCGGTGCGGTTGATGCGCTCCAGGACCTCCATGATGCCACGGGACGTCTGCGGGTCCAGGTTGCCCGTGGGCTCGTCGCAGATCAGTACCGGCGGGTGGTTCACGATGGCGCGGGCGATGGACACGCGCTGCTGCTCGCCGCCGGAAAGCTGGTCGGGGTACTTGTCCAGCTTCTCATGCAGGCCGACCAGGCGCAGGACCTCGGGGACCTGCTTCTTGGCAGCCTTGCGGCTCTTGCCGATTACCGCCAGGGCAAAGGCCACGTTTTCATAGACCGTCTTGTTGGGCAGCAGCTTGAAGTCCTGGAACACGCAGCCGATGTTGCGGCGCAGGTACGGGACGCGGCTGTTGCGCAGGGATGCCAGGTCCTCGTTGGCCACGTAGATGTGACCGCTGGAGACCTTGATCTCGCGGTTGATGGTGCGGATGAACGTGGACTTGCCCGAGCCGGAATGACCGACCAGGAACACGAACTCGCCAGGATAGATCTGCAGGCTGATGTCGTTCAGCGCAGGGCGGTTCGGCTGGGCATCGTAGACCTTGCTCACATGGTCGAACACGATGATGGGCTTGTCCGTCTTACGCGGAGTATTGGGCAGATCCACCTTCGGCAGGGCCACGGAGAGCTGGGCCGTCATGTTAGGCGCGGAGTGGCGGCCCCGCTGGGGGGCCGCTGCGCTCATATCATCCACGGGACGCAGGACGTCCCGCTCGACGTTATCATTCGTCACAGAATGCTCCGATCAAATTGTAGTTTGCTGAGACGTAGTGATTCTATCAGGTCGGCTATCGCTGGGCTACCTTCTCCACAGCATCAACAATGGACGCTGCGTCCAGGCCGAAGTACTCCAGCAGCTCATCGAACTCGCCGGACTTGCCGAAGCGGTCCTGAACGGCCACGAACTCCACAGGAGCGGGGTTGCGGCGAGCCAGCACCTCGGCCACGGCGGAGCACAGGCCACCGTAGATGGAGTGCTCCTCGGCGACCACGCAACGACCGGTCTTGGCGACGGAGGCCACGATGGTGTCCTCGTCCAGGGGCTTCACGCTGAAGGCGTCGATAACCTCGGCGGAGATGCCCTTTTCAGCCAGCATGTCAGCGGCGGCCAGGGCCTCGCGGATCTCAACGCCGTTGGCGACGATGGTCACGTCAGTGCCCTCACGCAGCACGTAGGCCTTGCCCAGCTCCAGCTCCACGTCAGATGCGTAGATGGTCGGAACGGAGGCACGGCCCATGCGCACGTACACCGGGCCCGGGGTCTTGGCGGCCAGCTTCAGCGCGGCGACGGCTGCCGGGTAGTCGGCCGGAACCAGGACGCGCATGTTGGGCAGGCCGCGCATGAGGGACACGTCCTCCAGCATCTGGTGGCTGCCGCCGTCCGGGCCAACGGAGATGCCCGCATGGGTGGGGGCGATCTTCACGTCCAGGTTGGAGTAGCACACGGTGTTGCGGATCTGGTCGTAGGCACGGCCGGTGCCGAACACGGCAAAGGAGCCGGTGAAGGCGATCTGGCCGGTCAGGCTCAGGCCGGCGGCCACGTCGATCATGTTCTGCTCGGCGATGCCGGCGTTGAACAGGCGGTCGGCATAGCCGGCGTCGGCAAATTTCTTGGTGGTGGTGGAGCCGGTCAGGTCAGCGTCGACGGCCACCACGGGCAGACCCTCCTGGGCCAGCTCGGCCAGGGTCACGCCGAACGCGGCGCGGGTTGCCTTCTTCTGGGCTGCTTCCTCAGCAGATGCAAGCTTTACCATGGTGGATCCTCCTATTCGCCCGCCAGCTCGGAAAGAGCGGCTTCCAGTTGCTCAGCGTTCGGTGCCTTGCCGTGCCAGCCGGCCTGGTTCTCCATGAAGGAGACGCCCTTGCCCTTGACGGTCTCGGCGATGATGGCATGGGGCTTTTCGCCACCTGCGGCCTTGGCTTCGCCCAGCACCTTGATCAGCGCGGGGATGTCATGGCCGTCAACGGTGGTCACGTCCCAGCCGAAGGCCTCGAACTTGGCGGTGAAGTCCTCCGGATTGCACACGTCGGTAATGTTGCCGTCGATCTGAAGGCCGTTGTGGTCCACGATGGCCACCAGGTTGCCCAGCTTGCGGTGGGCGGCGAACATCGCCGCCTCCCAGACCTGGCCCTCCTCGCACTCGCCGTCGCCCAGAACGGTGAAGACGGTGCCCGGCAGGTCCTGCAGCTTCAGGCCGCAGGCGGTGCCGGCGGCGATGGACAGGCCCTGGCCCAGGGAGCCGGTGGAAACCTCGACGCCCGGCAGCTGGTTGGAGTCCGGATGGCCCTGCAGGCGGGTGCCCAGCTTGCGAAGGGTCATGAGCTCCTCGACCGGGAAGTAGCCGGCATGGGCCAGCGTGGCGTACAGCGCCGGCGCGGCATGGCCCTTGGCCAGGAAGAAGTAGTCGCGGTCCGCCTTCTTGGGATCGGCGGGATCATGGTTGAGCACGTCACCGAAGTACAGTGCCGTCAGGATATCGATGCAGGACAGGGACCCGCCGGGGTGTCCGCTACCTGCCTCAGCGATCATTCGAACGATGTCACGGCGCATCTCGGCTGCCGTCGATTGAAGTTGGGATTGATCCATTTCCCTGCCTCCCGTGCGGTGATTTTACACATACGGGGTACATGATAGCGCAATTTGCCAAGAATCAGGCAGAACAGCTGATCCCGCCGCAGGTCGGGTGCCCTACGGACGCGGGCGCTCCGTAGCTGCGGCCACGCTCCCCTGCACGCGGCCGACCAAGTCGTGCGCACATCGCAGCCCCTCGCCGTGCGCACGAAATCAGGCCCCGAAATCCATTCGCACTCCGAGCACTCGCGTTGTGGGAACGCCGACCTCGTTCGCACAACGGGGGTAAGTGGCCCAAACCCGCCCGGACCCCCAATGTGCGAACGGATTCTCCCTCCCAAGTCATTCGCACTTCGACGGCGCATACTGTGGGAACGCTTTTTCGGCCCGAAATCCATTCCCATAATCGCCGCGCTCATTGTGTGCACGGATAATCGTGCGCACACTGTCCCTCCCCCATGTGCGAACGCCCCAGAAGCATTCGCACTCCGGCCGCCCTCATCTTGGGAACGAAATTCCGTTCCCACATTGCAGGACCCCAAATCGTGAACGACCACGAATCGTTCGCACATTACGGGAGCCGACAGCCGGAACGAACCCGCGAACGAGCGACGCCCGAAAGCAGAACGGGCGCCCGGGAAAACCCGGGCGCCCGTCGAGTCCGAACGCAAGGTCGGCGTCGCGGCCTGCGCCGCGCGCCGCCGCGGGCGCGGCTAGCGCGCTACTGGGACACGTGCCACTTGTGGTAGCCGATGACGAACTGCTCCAGGTCACCGCCCAGGACAGCGTCCACGTTGCTGGTCTCCACGCCGCTGCGAACGTCCTTGACCATCTGGTACGGATACAGCACGTAGTTGCGGATCTGGCTGCCGAAGGAGTTGGCCATCTGGTCGCCGCGGAGCTCGTCCACCTGGGCGGCGCGCTTCTTTTCCTCCAGCTCGTACAGGCGGGCGCGCAGCACGCGCATGGCGGCGTCCTTGTTCTGCAGCTGGGACTTCTGGTTCTGGCAGGTAACCACGATGCCGGTGGGCAGGTGGGTCAGCCGCACGGCGCTGTCGGTGGTGTTGACGCACTGGCCGCCGGGGCCGCTGGAGCGATACACGTCCACGCGGATGTCGTTGGGGTCCAGGTCAACCTCCACGGTGTCCGGCAGCACGGGCAGCACCTCCACGGCGCCGAAGGTGGTCTGGCGACGGCCCTTCAGGTCGGTGGGGCTGATGCGCACCAGGCGATGCACGCCGTTTTCGCTGCGGAGCATGCCATAGGCGTTGTGGCCCTCCACCTGGAAGCTGGCACGGTCCAGGCCTATGCCCTCGCCCGCCACGGTCTCCAGCACGTGGACCTTCCAGCCCTTGGACTCGCAGTAGCGGGTCAGCATCTTGAACAGCATCTCCGCCCAGTCCTGGGCCTCCAGGCCGCCCTGGCCGGGGTTGATGGACACGATGGCGTCGCCTTCGTCGAACTCACCCGTGAACCAGCTGGAGATCTCCAGCTCGTCCAGCAGCGGCTCCAGCGCATCCAGCAGCTCGGCCGCCTCGGCCTCCGCCTCCTCGGCGAAGTCCGGGTCCTCCCCCGCCAGCTCCAGCGCGGCGCGGGCGTCGTCGAGCAGGCCCACGGCACGGTCGTACTGGGCAATGACGTCGCGCAGGATAGAGGCGTCCTTGGACACGGCAGTGGCATGGGCGGCGTCGTCCCAGAACCCCGGGGCGGCGCACTCGCGATCCAGGTCGGCCAGGCGAATGGTCTTCTGGTCAATATGCAGGAAGGCGTGGGCGTCCTTGACGCGCTCCGCCAGCTCGTCGATGGTCTTCAGGTCTCGCTCGCTCATCGTTACCTCATGGTCGGAGGAGGCCGGGCGCAGCGCACCCAGCCTCCTCGGATTACTCATATGTCAGTCAGTTCTCAGGCCCGACCCTAGCGGCCGTGGCACTTCTTGAACTTCTTGCCGCTGCCGCAGGGGCAGGGATCGTTGCGGCCCACGTTGGCGTAGGGGTCGTTCTTGTCCTTCACGTAGGTCTGCGGCTTGGAGTCGGAGGGCTTGGGAGCCTCCGGCGGCAGGTTGCCGTTGCCGGCGGTGCGGGCGGTACCGGCCATGTTGGTCTCCAGGGACGCCTCCGGGTTGGAGTAGCTGACGTTGCGCAGCTCCTCTTCCTCCTCGATGACCTCCAGCGTCCCCTCGGGCTCCGGCTCGGCGGGCTTCACGGCCACCTGCAGGCGCAGCAGCGTGCGCAGGAAGTCCTCGTACATGCCGCCGGTCAGGTTCTGGAAGGCAATGTAGGCCTCCTGCTTGTACTCGACCAGCGGATCGCGCTGACCGTAGGCACGCAGGTGGATGCCGGCCTTCAGGTAGTCCATCTCGGACAGGTGGGCCATCCAGCGGGTGTCGATGATGCGCAGCATGATCTGGGACTCCAGGTTCTTCATGACCGGCTCGGTCAGCAGCTGCTGCTTTTCGTCATACACCTGTTCCAGGTAGCGCACGATGCAGTCGGACAGGCCCTCGACATCGTCGTCGTGGTCCACGTCATCCACGTGGAAGTCGCTGCGGCCGGACATCTCGCCCACCCACAGGTCAACGGCACGGGTATCCCAGTCGTCGCTGGCGGACTTGGCGTCGCAGTTCTCCATGACCACGGCGTCGGCGCAGTCACGCACGATGGCGTCGATCTTCTCGGACAGGTCCTTGCCGTCCAGGATGGCGTTGCGCTCCTCGTAGATGGCCTTGCGCTGCAGGTTCATGACGTCGTCGTACTCAAGGACGTTCTTACGTGCGGCAAAGTGCATGGTCTCCACCTGGCGCTGGGAGGTCTCGATTGCCTTGCTGACCATGCCGGCCTGCAGGGGCATGTCGTCGGGGACGGAGGTCTTCTCCATCATCTTGGAGACGCGGATCATGTTCTCGCCGCCGAACAGGCGCATCAGGTCGTCCTCCAGGGACAGGTAGAACTGGGTCACGCCGGGGTCGCCCTGACGGCCGGCACGACCGCGCAGCTGGTTGTCGATTCGACGGGACTCGTGGCGCTCGGTGCCGATCACGCACAGGCCGCCCAGCTCGAGCACCTTGTCGTGCTCTTCCTTGCAGACTTCCTTGCACTGGGCGAAAGCGCGCTCGCGCTGCTCCTTGGTGGGCGGGACCATGGCCCCCTCCTCCACCAGGGTGCCCTCCTCCAGGTCGGGGTCGCAGCCCCACTGGCGCAGCAGGTCATTGGCCATTTCCTCCGGGTTACCGCCCAGCAGGATGTCGGTACCACGGCCGGCCATGTTGGTGGCGATGGTGACGGCGCCCACGCGGCCCGCCTGGGCCACGATGTGGGCCTCGCGCTCGTGGTTCTTGGCGTTCAGGGTCTGGTGCTTGATGCCGCGCTTGTCCAGCAGGTTGCTCAGGCGCTCGGAGCTCTCGATGCTCACGGTGCCGATCAGGCAGGGCTGGCCGGCGGCGTTGCGCTCGGCAATGTCATCGGCCACGGCGTTGAACTTGGCGTCGATGGTGCGGTAGACCAGGTCGTTGTTGTCCACGCGCTGGACCGGGCGGTTGGGCGGAATGGCCATAACCGGCAGCTTGTAGATGTCGCGGAACTCCTTGTCCTCGGTCATTGCGGTACCGGTCATGCCGGACAGCTTGTCGTACAGACGGAAGTAGTTCTGCAGGGTGATGGTGGCCAGCGTCTGGTTCTCCTCGCGGATCTTCACGCGCTCCTTGGCCTCGATGGCCTGGTGCAGGCCCTCGGACCAGCGACGGCCCTCCATGATGCGGCCGGTGTTCTCGTCGACGATCTTGACCTCGCCGTCCATGACCACGTAGTCCACGTCGCGCTTGAACAGGAACTGGGCCTTCAGCGCCTGCTGCAGGTGGTTGGCCAGTCGACCGGAGGGGTCGGCGTAGATGTCGTCGATGCCCAAGGCGGCCTCGACGCGCTCCAGGCCCACCTCGGTGCAGTGGATGGTCTTCTTGGCCTCGTCCATCTCGAAGTCCTCACCCTGCTTCAGCGGGGGCATGACGCGGGCGAAAGACTTGTACAGGTCCGCGGCCTGGCTGCCGGCGCCGGAGATGATCAGCGGGGTACGGGCCTCGTCGATCAGGATGGAGTCGACCTCGTCGACGATGGCGAAGTGGTGGCCGCGCTGCACGCGGGCGTTGGCGCGGGTGACCATGTTGTCACGCAGGTAGTCGAAGCCGAACTCGGAGTTGGTGCCGTAGGTGACGTCAGCCAGGTAGGCCGGCTTCTTCAGGTTCGGGCGCATGCCGTTCTGGATCAGGCCCACGTTCATGCCCATGAACTTGTAGATGCGGCCCATCCACTCGCTGTCGCGCTTGGCCAGGTAGTCGTTGACGGTGACGATGTGCACGTTGTTGCCCGGCAGAGCGTTCAGGTAGCCGGCCAGGGTGGAGACCAGGGTCTTGCCCTCACCGGTGCGCATCTCGGCAATCTGACCGTCGTTCAGGGCCATGCCGCCGATGAGCTGCACGTCAAAGTGACGCATGCCCATGGTGCGGACGCTGGCCTCGCGGACGGCGGCGAAGGCTTCGGGGAGGATCTTGTTCAGGTCCTCGCCATTGGCCAGGCGCTCGCGGAACTGGGCGGTCATGGCCGCCAGCTCGGCGTCGGACTTGGCCTGCATGGTGGACTCGAGCGCATTGATCGCATCGACCTGCGCGTTGTACTTCTTCAGCTGCTTGCCCTCACCGAAGGAAAGGAGCTTGGAGAGAAAACCTGCCATTTGCCTATTCTTTCTCTAGGATATATGCATAGTGATAGTAGTACTCACTTTATAACGATTTACTGTATCACACCAGAGGTTTCGGACGGCGGTCTACACAGTTCCCTTACAGGAGGGCGAAAGGCCCTGCCGCCCGCCAAGCGACAGGGCAAAACCGGGGAATCAGCGCCTAGAACGGCTCCTCGTCCTCCAGGATGCTCCGATACAGCTCTATGACCTTGGCCGAGGGGTCAATTCCCAGCGTTTCCGCCAGGAAGGTGCGGTTGCGGAAGTACATGCTTATGGCCGCCTCCCGATGGCCGCAGGCCAGCAGGCAGCGCATGTTCAGGTAGTAGGCGTCCTCCCGCTCCTGCCCCTGTTCCAGGGCACGGCCGGCGAACTCGCGGGCAAGCTCTATTTCGCCCATGTCAAGCAGCTTTTCCGCGGACGAGAGCAGCGCATCCACCAGACGGGTCGCCAGGGCCTCCCTCTCGTGGAGCACCACCGGGTTGACGGTCTCGGACGGAAGCAGCACGCCGGACACCAGGTCGTCGAAGTCGGCCAGCAGGGAGCGCCACGTGGCAGGATCGGGGATCTCCAGGCGCAGGGTCCGGCACAGGTCGCGGACCTGGCTCACGTCCACGGTCACGTTGGCCGCCTCCAGCCTGAATCCGCCCTGGGTGCGCTCCAGGTAGGGACAGGCCTGCCCCACCTTCAGCAGCGCCCGCAGTGACGACCACACGCTGTACAGGTTCTTCACGGACGAAACCGCATCCTTTTCCGGCCACAGGGTCTGCACCACCCGGTCGCGGGGCACCTCCCGGCCCACGTTCAGGGCAAGCAGGCACAGCAGGCTGCAGACCTTGCGGCGGCGCAGGAAGTCGCTGGACACGTCGCGGCCGTCCATGAGCACCACCAGGCCGCCGATCAGGCGGATGTGCAGCTGCGGGACGTGGGTCGCCTCCGGCCGACGCTCCGCCGCACCGGGACGACGGACGGACACCTTGCGCTTGACCTGGGTGCCGAAGCCGGTGGTGACCACCTGGATGCTCTTGCGGAAGAGCCACGCCTGGTTGCTCACCTCGGCATCGGCCCAGATGACGGAGTCCAGCGCGGCGGGGTTCATGCCCAGGGCGAAAGCGCGCACGTTGGGATCCGTGGAGCCCAGGCAGCGGACGGACGCCAGCATCAGCGCCGGTCGGCGTCCCAGGTCATAGCGGTCCGCCAAGGTCTCTACCCGTCGGCAGACGAAGGCCGCGGCGGCAGCGCTCCCCTGCCCCAGCAAGATGGTGGCCAGCAGGTCGCGGCAGGCCTCGGTCAGGTCGTCGGCGGACACCCCCTCCCACAGCAGGTCGGGGTCGGCGTTTTCCCGCACCAGCGAGCACAGCACCCGGGCCACGGCGACCCATTCGCCCCATGCCGCCGGGAACCCGGGCATGAGCTGGTCCTTGTCCACCGACGACTGGTCGGCTTCGCCTTCGCCCTGGGAAAACAGGGCTGTCAGGTCGCTGGACAGGGCCACGGCCCGCTCCACGTCGGAGATGAGGATGCCCAGGCACAGGGCCCAGCCCCGCACCGAGCGGATCACGTGGGCCCGGCCGGAAAGGGGCGCCAGGCGCTCCCGGGCAAGCTCGTCCATGCCCATCAGGTGGAACCGCCAGGCCTGGGCCAGGGCCATCCGCTGGCCCTCCACGCCCTTGGGAGCAGCGGATGCCTCGGCCAGCAGGCACACGGAGGCCAGGGAGTCCATGCTGATCAGCTCCGCCTCATGCAGGGCCAGCCAGTCGGCGGAGGGGCGACGCAGGGCAAAGGCGCGAATCAGGTCGCAGGCCCGGGCCCGGTCGCCGGCATCCAGCAGGACCTGGGCCACGATGGCCGCCAGCTCGCTGCGGTCGGCCACCTGCGCATGGGCCACCATGCCGTCCAGCCGGCTGGAGAACACCCGCCGCAGGGTGTCCACGGAAACGTCCACGGCCTCGAAGGTCTCGCGGTCGGGCGAAAGGCCCAGCGCCAGGTACTCACGCTCCAGCACCCGCAGGGCGTCCTCGCTGAGCTGCTGCACGCGGTAGCGCACGTCCTCGATGCGGCCGGACTGGACCGCCAACAACACGAACAGCGCCAGGCTCACCTGGTCGGGTAGGTCCTCCTGCACCATGCCCCGCACCAGCTGATCCGCCGCATCGGCGGGACCCCAGGCCAGCAGCGGAATGCGGGCGTGGGCAGGGCGCTTGCCCAGGCCCTCGGACCAGTCCTGGTCGCGCTCGCAGACCAGCAACTGGTCGAAGCCAACGCGTATGCGGTCGCTTTGGCGGCGGGAGTAGGCATCGCAGGAAGGAGTGGTGGCCACCAGCACCTCGCAAGATGCCAGCAGCAGCTCGTCGATGACGCGGGAGAACTCGTCAGCGCGGGACCCGCTCAGCCGCGGCAGGTCGTCGAAGACCGCCAGGGCAAGGTCGGGGTCCAGCTCCTGGAGGCGCTCGGCAAGATGGCCGCCGTCCAGGTCGCGCAGGAAGCAGGGGCTCTTGCCGTCGACCCAGCTCACGTGCTCAAGGCCGAACACGGTCTGGGCGTACTCAAGGGCAAGATGGGTCTTTCCGAAGCCGGTGGGCGCAACGATGAAGCGCGGCACCGAGCGCTCATGCATCAGACGAGCCACCAGATGGGCGCGGGGCCTCACGTGAAGGGATTCGATCAGTCGGATTCGACGGCCTCGGCAGAGCGAGGCAGTAAGAAAATCGGCCACAGTGGCTCCTTTCATCAAACAAGGAACCATTGCAGGCTTGACCTGACTTTATCCCACCTTACGGATTATTTCAATACAAATTGTAAATTAAACGGCCCTGTGACCTTGGAAAACGCTAGGCTCCCATGGGTCGGAGCACGAACCAGTAGACCGCAAAGGCCACCACGAACAACGCGGCCGCGGCAAGCACGCCCTTCTGCAGGCCGGACATGGGCTCCGCCTCCAGGTCCTCCAGGGTCTGCTCCTGGAACCGCTCCTTCTTGGGGACCGCAGGCTTGGCGGCAGCCTTGGGCGAAACAGCCGCCGGGGCCTCGGGCTCAGCCGCAGGCTCCGGCTCGGCCACCACGGCCGCCGCACCCTCGGGCTCCGCCACCACGGCAGCGCCCACGGCCACCGCGGGCCCCGACTCCGGGGCCGCCTGGGGCCGCACGCCCGCGTAGATGACCTGGTCCTGGTCTTCCTGCCCCACGCTGATGTGGGAGTACGTGCGCTTCTCGGCCATGCCGCCCTTCCTTTCGCCCTGATGAGGGAACCCTGGTCCAGCCAGGCTCCCGCGTCCCGCCTTGGGGGACGCATCGGTCACATTAATCCCCTGATTATAGGGCACGCGGGCCCTGCCGACGCGCCGTTGTGGGAAAATAGCACGAATGCAGAATCCCACGCTCATCAGGAACGGAGACCACATGGAACTTCAAACCGGCATGCTCATCCACGGGTTCATGGTTGAGCAGAACGCGGACGTGCCTGAGATCGACGGCAGCGCCCACGTGCTGCGCCACCAGGCCAGCGGCGCCCGCCTGCTCTACATGCGCAACGACGACAACAACAAGGCCTTCAGCATTGGCTTCAAGACTCCCCCGTCCGACGACACCGGCGTCTTCCACATCCTGGAGCACTCGGTGCTGTGCGGCAGCGCCAAGTTCCCCGTGAAGGAACCCTTCGTGGACCTGATCAAGACCAGCATGCAGACGTTCCTGAACGCCATGACCTTTTCGGACAAGACGGTCTACCCCGTGGCCAGCACCAACGAAACCGACCTGCTGAACCTGATGGACGTGTACCTGGACGCCGTGCTGAACCCGGCCATCTACCAGAAGGAGCAGATCTTCCAGCAGGAGGGCTGGCACCTGGAGCATGAGGACGGCCATCTGTCCTATAACGGCGTGGTCTATAACGAAATGAAGGGCGCCCTGTCCGACCCCGGCTCCGTGCTGCACAACGCCCTGAGCCAGGCGCTATTCCCCCAGACCGCCTATCGCTTCGAGTCCGGCGGCGACCCGGAGGCCATCCCCGAGCTGACCTACGAGCAGTTCCTGGACAACCACGCCCGCCACTACCGGCTGGACAACAGCTACCTGACCCTGTACGGCGACCTGGACCTGGACCGCTTCCTGAGGTTCCTGGACCAGGAGTACCTGACTCCCTTCGCCCAGCTCCACGCCAACGCCGGCGCACCCAACCCGCTGGACATGCAGGAGCCCGTCACCAGCTTCGGCGGCCAGGTGACCATGGAGACCACCCCGGAAAACGCCCGCATGCTGCTGGGCTACGTGGTGGGCGACGTTCGCGACCGCACCAGGCTCATTGCCACGGACATCCTGCTTGACGCGGTGGCCGGCTCCAACGAAGCGCCCCTGAAGCGCATGCTGCTGGACGCCGACCTGGGCGCCGACGTCCGCGCCAACCTGGACGACTCCGTGCTCCAGCCCTACGTGTACGTTGCGGTCAAGGGACTGCACGAAGGCGCCGCCGAGCGCGTCAAGCCGGCTCTGGACAATGCGGTCCGCAGCATCATCGAGCAGGGCCTGGACCCGGAGCTGGTGGAGGCCGCCCTGTCCCACGCCGAGTTCGTCATGAGGGAGCGCAACTTCGGCATCTCCGACGGCGTGGCCTTCGGCATTGCCGCCATGACCAGCTGGCTCCATGACGACCAGATGGCCTACGACTACCTGCGCTTCGAGGACGTGTTCGCCTTCCTGCGCACCCAGCTGACCACCGGCTACTTCGAGCAGCTGCTGGAGCAGATCTTCCTGACCAACGACCATGCCGCCGGCGTGGAGCTGGTGCCGGTATCCGCCGACCAGGCTCCCGAAAGCGCGGCTGCCGCCCGCCTGGCCCGCATGGAGCAGGAGATGGGGGACGAAGATTTCGCCCGCATTGACCAGGCCGTGGCCGAGCTGCGCCAGGCCCAGGAGCAGCCGGACTCCCCCGAGGCGCAGGCCGCCCTGCCGCGCCTGGGCGTGGCCGACATCGGGCCCGCCCCCGTCCTGCATCCCACCGAGGTCCGCACCGACGGTCCCCTGGGCTGCCTGTACCACCACGTCCCCTCCCACGGCATCGCGTACACGTACCAGTTCTACGGCCTGGAGTGCGTTGACTTCGAGGACCTGCCCTACGTGACCATCATGAAGTCCCTGCTGGGCAAGCTGGACACCGCCAAGCACACCGCCTCCGAGCTGGACACCATCCTCCAGAGCAAGCTGGGCAACCTGGGCGAAACCGTCGAGGTCCACCGCCGCAAGGACGACCGCGAGCATCCGCTCCCCACGCTGACCGTCAGCGCGTCGGCCCTGGAAAGCAAGGTGGAGCACCTTGCCAGCCTGTCCCAGGAGGTGCTGCGCACCACCAAGTTCGACGACGTGGCCAAGATCCGCAGCATCCTTGCCCAGAAGAAGGCCGGCATGGACCAGACCCTGCTCAACAACGGCCACAGCATTGCCGCAGACCGCGTGACGTCCTACCACGATCCCGCCGGCGTGATCAGGCAGAAGAAGGGCGGCGTTGGCTTCTACTTGTTCCTGAAGGAGCTGCTGGCCGACTTCGACGCCCGCGCCGACCAGCTGGTGGCCAAGCTCCAGGAGCTCCAGGAGCTGATCTTCCGCCCCGCCAACTGCGTGCTGCTGAGCTACACCGGCTCCGAGGAGTCCCTGACCCGCTTCAACGCGGCGCTCGACCAAGCCCTGACCGAGTTCGCACCCCAGGCCAAGGACGCGCCCGCTCCGCAGAAGGCCCTGGTCGTTCCCGAGCCGCAGGCCCTGAACGAAGCCTTCGTGATCCCCTCCAACGTGACCTACGCCGCCGTGGGCTACGACCGCAGCCTGGTCGACGACGCGGCCCCCTACTCCGGCAGCTGGCTGCTGGCAAGCCGCATCCTGTCCTACGACTTCCTGTGGAACGAGGTCCGCGTCAAGGGCGGCGCCTACGGAACCGGCTTCACCGCCAACCGCCTGGGCGGTGTGCGCTACTACTCCTACCGCGACCCGCACCTGGACCAGACCATCGAGCGCTTCGAGCAGTCCGGCACCTGGCTGGGCTCCCTGGAGCTGGACCAAAACGAGTTCGAAGGCTACGTGGTCAGCACCGTCGCCCGCATGGACGCCCCGGTCAAGCCCCGCAGCGTAGCCCACACCCAGGCAGGCTGGCACCTGGCCGGCCTGGATATGCAGGAGCGCTTGGTCACCCGCCAGCAGATCATAGACTCCACCCCGGAGCAGGTCCGCGACCTGGCAGGCACCATCGTGAAGTGCACCGTCGACCGTCCCCGCTGCGTGGTGGGAAACGCCGACGTGATCCGCGCCAGCAAGATGGACTGGGAGATCGTGGAGCTGCTGGGCGGCTCCGACGAATAGCGTCCCTAGCCCGCCCGCGGCCTCGGCCCGGGCGGGCTTTTCTTTCGCCCTGCATGCAAAAGGCCCGCCCGGCAGCTGACGCGCCGGGAGGGCCTTTCGGATTCTATGGCGGAGGAACCGCGGCTAGGAGGCCTTCACGGTCTGGACCTGGGACAGGTTCAGGGAGGAGCCCAGCCACTTCTTCTCGATGGCGGAGATGACGCCGCCGTCGCTCAGTGCCTTCAGGTTCTTCTTGACCTGGCTGCACAGCTCCTTGTTGCTGGCCAGCACGCCGGCCTTGTAGCCGGAGGGCTTGCCGATCAGGCCCACCACGGTCACGTCCAGGCCGGAGGTGTTGGCGGCGTAGTGGCCGATGATGGCGTCGGCAGCCACGTAGTCCACGGTGCCGGCGGACAGCTCGTTGAAGGCGCTCTGCAGGTCAGCGGAGGAGCGAACCGCGCTCTTGCCGAAGGCCTCGGTGGCGGAGTAGGCGCTCATGGACGATGCCTGGCTGGCGATCTTCTTGCCATCGCCCTTGGTGGGCATGCCCGCGTCAGGAGAGGTGGCGAACAGCGCCACGGCAGTGGGCAGGTAGGTGGCGGACTTCCACATGCTCTTGTCGGAAGTGGTGGATGCCACGCCCAGCACCACGTCCACGGTGCCCTTGGTCAGGGCCTCCACGGGGCTGGCGGCAACGTCCACGACCTCGACCTTCAGGCCCATTTCGTCCGCAAGGGCAGAGGCCACGTCAACGTCAATGCCCACGATCTCAGAGGTCTGGCCTGCCAGCGGGGGGTTGCCGGTGTTCACGCCCACGCGCAAGACGCCTTCCTGCCCGATGACCGGCGTGGTCACGACCGGGTCCTTGGACGACGGAACGTACTCCTCCTCAGCGCTGCAGCCCGCCAGGGCGAACAGCGCGAACAGAGACGCCATTGCTACGGCAACAGCCACTCCCCAACGCTTCATTTGCAAGCCTCCGTTTCATTCGCTTCATGGCTTTCCCTGGCTGACCTAGTCTTTGCCCCCACACTCGCGCACTGGGGCCAAGCGTGAACCTGGTACCCTCTCGCCCGCGCGGCATTTGACCGCGTAGAGTAAGGTAATCGAGCGGTGCGACTTACCTCTAGGACGCGCCATGATCGCGCGACGGACAAGTCCGCCGGCTTACGTGGATCCCTTTGACCGCGTCTGTCATGGACTGAAGAAGGCCGTTTTCAGGCCTCCTCGCAACTACAGACCCAAGGAAAGCCCTGCAATTATACCAGACGCCGCCAATACGCAAGGCAAACCCCACGGATAATTCAATATCCCCCAGCTCGCACGCTCCGCATCCAAAGGGACGAAAGATGCGTTTCGAGCGCCTGAGGCGCACCAAGCCCGGATCGGAACGGAACCTGAATCCAACGGGAATTCGCAGGGAACCCAAGTGGAATCCGCCCCAGTTTGGCAGCAGGTCTGCGTGAGTTTCGCCCAAGGTTCTCTCGCTATGATTAGACCATGGGCAGCAGCGGCGGAAAACGCATTTCAGCATCACATATCAAGGAACCATTGCTGG
The DNA here is from genome assembly GCA_030526515.1 of Coriobacteriia bacterium. GTDB lineage: Bacteria > Actinomycetota > Coriobacteriia > Coriobacteriales > Eggerthellaceae > SUG1186. Next base: position 40,058 of record JAUNCQ010000001.1, on the reverse strand, counting down.
AAGCGCTCTGGCCCACGCGCTGCGTCATGTGCGATCACCCGGGGACCGTGCTCTGCACGCGCTGCCTCCGCCTGCTGCCCTATCTTGATCCTTGGCGCGCCTGCCCCCGCTGCGGGGCGGCGTTCGGCCGGGTCCAGTGCACCGAGTGCAACCCGGTCATGATGGCGGCGGGCGGCCTTTCCGAGCTGCCCTTCGCCAGCTGCACCAGCGCCCTCATGTTCGACGCCTCCACCGCACGCATCCCCCGCGCCTACAAGGACCACGGGGTCAAGGCTTTGGCCCCTATCATGGCCCAGCTCATGGACGACGCCCTGATGCCGGAGTGGAAGGAGTCCTGCCAGGCCCTCACCTTCGTCCCCGCCACGAAGGCCGCCGTGCGCCGCCGCGGCTTCGACCACACCCAGGAGCTGGCCCAGGAGCTCTCCGCCCGCTGCGGGCTGCCCATTGCTCCCCTGCTGGCCCGCCCCCGCAGCACCGACCAACGCGGCCTGTCCCGTTCGGAGCGCTTTGCCAACATGCGCCGCGTCTTCCAGGAGCAGGGGCGGGGCTCAGGGCGCGGGCCCGCCGGCAAGATGCAGGAGGATTCTTTCGCCCCCTTGCAGGAAGTGCTGCTGATGGACGACGTCATGACCACCGGGGCCACCCTGTTCGCCGCCGCCAGCGCCCTACGGGCCCAAGGGGTGGAGCGGGTCCGCTGCGTGACCTTCCTGCGGGTCTGAACGCAAAAGCGCCGCCCCAAGGGACGGCGCTCCGATGCCATTGGATTGTACGAGCGGGCTACTCGGCCTTGCCCCGCTCCTGCAGCATGCCCTCCGAGGGACGCTCGGCCGCGTTGGCGAAGCGGTCCACGTCCACGGAGATGCTGTGCTTGATCTGCTTCCACTCGGCCTTCTTGACCAGCGCCACCAGGGCAATGGGGATGTAGGTCAGCATGAACAGCGGGAAGGTGAACAGGTACGCGATCTTCTTGGACTTCTTCGCGTGGATGGAGTCCCACTCGGTGTACGTGGTCAGCACGCCGAAGAAGAACATGAACAGCGAGTAGTTGAAGAAGCAGAAGAAGATGGACGATGCCGACGACGTCAACGCCGTGCCCACGGTCAGCAGGCCCATGGCGCCCATGATCAGGATCATGGCGTTGAACACCACGGTGATCACGGTCAGGAGCATGGCGGGCGAAACCGTCATGAGCATGTCATAGCAGGCGAAGCGGGTGCCCTTCTTGCCGAACAGCGCGCCCTTCAGCAGGCGGGGGCCGTAGTGCCAGAACACCTGGTAGAAGCCCTTGGCCCAGCGGAAGCGCTGGTTCCAGGCGTCGCGGAAGGTCACCGGCTGCTCGTCGTACAGAATAGCGGTGGGACAGTAGGCAATGCGCTCGCCGCGGATGATGGTGTTGGCGGAGAACTCGATGTCCTCCGTCAGCAGGTGCCACTTCCAGCCGCCCTCGCGCTTGATAACGTCGGCGGAGATGAAGAAGCCGGTGCCGCTGATCACGCAGCTGGTGTTCAGGGTGTAGCGGGCCTGGGACAGGAACTTGGCCTCACGCAGGAACCAGGTGGCGTAGCCCGCGGAGATCCAGTTGGACTCGTAGTTCTTGGAGTTGCGGTAGCTGGTGGACGCCACGGCGCCGGAGTCGAAGGTCTTGTTCATCTCGCGGAAGTAGTTCACGTCCAGCACGTTATCGGCGTCGAACACGAAGTAGGCCTCGTGGCCGGCATCCGGATAGTCCCGCCAGATGTGCTCGATCAGGAACTCCAGGCCGTAGCCCTTGCCCACCTTCTGCTTGTTGTGGCGCTCGTACACCACGGCGCCGGCGTTGCGGGCAACCTCGGCGGTGTTGTCGGTGCAGTTGTCGGCCACCAGAAAGATGTCGATGAGCTCCTGCGGGTAGTTCTGGGAGCGGATGCTCCGGATCAGGTCCGCAATGACCGCGCTTTCGTTGCGGGCGGAGATCAGCACCGCGTAGCGATGGTTCGTCTTGGCCTCGACCGCCGGCGGCTTGCGGGTCAGCGACACCAGCACGTACACGATCTGATAGAAGTAGCACAGCGTAAAAATCAGAAACACGCAGATGTTGAAGATGTCCACGAAGGTCATCTGAGACAGGATCTGCCCAATCACCGTATTTCGCTCCTTGCTCTAATTATTAATGTCGTCGCAGTCCTCAGGGCACGACGACGCTCACGTGAATGCACGTAGGTTCTGAAATTATACGGCCTGCCCCTCTGAATAGTTCTAGCGATTTCGTGTATTCCCGTCAGCGAGCAGCCAGCCTTCGGCGACCGCCTAAGAATATGCTGCGCAACCGAACCGATGCCTGTGATTCCCCCGTTCGCGTGCTAGAATCTGCTGGTCTATGTGAAAACCCGTCCGAACCTCATTTTTCTTCGGGCGAAAGAAAACGAACGTAACAGGAGAACACATGAGCGACATTCGCAACATCGAGCTGGCAGAAGCCGGCAAGGCCCGTATCGAGTGGGCGGCCCGCGACATGCCGGTGCTCGAGCGCATCCGCGAGCGCTTCGAGGCCGAGAAGCCCCTGGAGGGCGTCCGCATCGGCGCCTGCATGCACGTGACCACCGAGACCGCGAACCTGATGCGCGCCCTGGTGGCATCCGGCGCCAAGGTCACCCTGTGCGCCAGCAACCCCCTGTCCACCCAGGACGACACCGCCGCCGCGCTGGTCAAGTACTACGGCGTCGACGTGTACGCCATCACCGGCGAGGACACGGAAACCTACATGAAGCACATCGACGCCGTGGTAGGCACCGACCCGCAGATCGTCATGGACGACGGCGCCGACCTGGACACCGCCCTGCACACCCGCTTCACCGACAAGCTGGCCGGCGTCATCGGCGGCACCGAGGAAACCACCACCGGCGTGGTGCGCCTGCAGGCCATGGAGGCTGACGGCTCCCTTGGCTACCCGGTGTTCAACATCAACGACGCCAACACCAAGCACTTCTTCGACAACCACTACGGCACCGGCCAGTCCACCCTGGACGGCATCGTCCGCGCCACCAACCGCCTGCTGTGCGGCCGCACCATCGTCATCAGCGGCTACGGCCACTGCGGCTCCGGCCTGGCACTGCGCGCCAAGGGCATGGGCATGAAGGTCATCGTGTGCGAGGTCGACCCGCTGGCTGCCCTGGAGGCCTACATGGAGGGCTACGAGGTCCTGCCCGCAGCCGAGGCTGCCAAGCAGGCCGACGTGTGGGTCACCGTCACCGGCAACTGCAAGGTCGTCGACGCCCCTGCCTTCGAGAACATGAAGGACGGCGCAATCCTGTGCAACTCCGGTCACTTCGACTCCGAGATCAACCTGGTCTGGCTGGAGGAAAACGCCGTCAGCAAGGTCGAGCTGAAGCCGCTGGTGGACGAGTACACCCTGGCCGACGGCCGCAAGATCGTGGTCCTGGCTCAGGGCCGCCTGGTGAACCTGGCCTGCGCCGAGGGCCATCCGGCATCCGTCATGGACATGTCCTTCGCCAACCAGGCGCTGGCAGCCGAGTACCTGTACAAGCATGCCGACGAGCTGGAGAACAAGGTCTACGACGTGCCCTCCGCCATCGACGACGGCGTTGCCCGCGTGAAGCTGGAGACCCTGGGCGTGACCATTGACGAGCTCACCGAGGAGCAGATCGCCTACATGAACTCCTGGAACTTCTAATCCTTGGACACCATAGACGCGACGAAGGGCCCGCAGCTGCGGGCCCTTCTTTTTCACCCGAAGGCTTTTTCGCCCAAAGGCAGATTGACTGAGCTCGGGAACAAAAAAGCCCCGTGACTCGGAACCTGGTCCAAGTCACGGGGCCTTCTGCTACGTAGGCTTCGGCTAGGACAGGAAGTCCTCCAGGATCTCCTGCTCGGCCTCTTCCTCGGTCAGGCCCAGGGTCATGAGCTTGATGATCTGGTCGCCGGCGATCTTGCCGATGGCGGCCTCGTGCACCAGCTGGGCGTCCTCATGCGCGGCCTCGATGCCGGGGATGGCGGTCACGCGGGCCTTGCCCATGAGGATGGCGTCGCACTGGACGTGGCCGCGGCAGGCGCAGTTGCCAATGACCAGCGGGTTGAACACCTGGTAGGAGTTGTCCTGGGCAACGCTGCGGCTGATCACCTGGACGCTGGAGTCGTCGCCGTTGAGCTCGACCTTCATGTTGGACTCGGCCTTCTGGTCGCCGTGGGTCAGCAGCTTCTCGATCAGCACCAGCTTGGCACCGGCCTCGAGCTTGGCGTTGGTGTCGCGCACGGTGGAGGTGACGCCGCGGATCTGGCTCAGCTCCATCTCGCAGAATGAGTTCTCCTCCATCTCCACGTTGGTGACGGGGTTCAGGATGCGCACGCCGTCGCCATCGCCTTCGCCGAAGTGCTTTTCCACATACCTCACGCGGCTGTTCTTGCCAATGTAGAAGGTATGGATGCCGTCGTGCTCGGCGGGGTCGTGGGCGTCGTTGTGGATGCCGCAGCCGGCGATGATCTCCACGTCGCAGTCGTCGCCGATGTAGAAGGTGTTGTAGACCACGTCAGTCAGTCCGGACTGGGTCACGATCACCGGGATGTAGACCTTTTCGCCCTTGGTGCCCGGCTTGATCTTGATGTCGATGCCGGGGTTGTCGGTCTTGGTCTCGATGTCGATGAACGCAGAGGAGCTGCGGCGCACCAGCTGGCCGTCCTTGCGGATGTTGAATGCGCCGGCCGGCATGCCGTGGAGCCCCATGAGCTCCTTGAGCATGTTTTCGTCAATAGGGGAAAGATCGACTGCCATGATTGCCTCCTAGCAGGTCGTGGGAATAACGGTGTTGTGCAGTTCAGTGGGCGTGCTCAGCGGGCAGCCGGTCCCCTTCTGGGAAAAGCCCAGCTGAGGCATAATCTGGTCGGGCGTGCCGGTGGTGCTGATCTTGCCGTCGCGCAGGACGATGACCTCGTCCGCCAGCTGGATGATGCGCTCCTGGTGGCTGATGATCACGATGGAGCGGCCGTCGCGAGCCTCGTGGATGTCACGGAAGGTCTCGGTCAGACGGTCGAAGCTCCACAGGTCGATGCCAGCCTCGGGCTCGTCGTAGATGGCCAGCTTCGGGTCGCGGGCCAGCAGCGTGGCAATCTCGATGCGCTTGACCTCGCCACCGGACAGGCTCTTGTCGACTTCGCGGCTCAGCCACGTGGCGGAGCACAGGCCCACCTTGGACAGGTACTCGTTGCAGGCTAGCATGGGCAGCTTGCGGCCGGCGGCAATGTCCAGCAGCTTCTTGACCTTCATGCCCTTGAAGCGGGCGGGCTGCTGGAAGCCGTAGCCGATGCCGCGCTTGGCGCGCTCGGAGATGTCCAGGTCAGTGATGTCTTCCCCATTCAAGACGATCTGGCCGCTGGTGGGCTTCTCCATGCCCATGATCAGCTTGGCCAGGGTGGACTTGCCGCCGCCGTTGGGACCGGTGATGACGGTGAAGCGGTCATCGGGGATGGTCAGCGACAGGTCGTCGATGATGGTCTTTGCCGGCCGGCCGTCCTCAGCGGGCACAGCAAAGCACAGGTTCTTGAGTTCGAGCATGATTCCTACTTTCCTCGACCACACCAGCCCCACCCCCCAGTGGGTTGCGCGCAAAGGGAATCAGGGAGTTGCTTTCCGCGCTGCTGACGTGATACCGATCAATAGTTCTTGATAGGCATAGTACCACGCTCGCCCCCATCGTCTAGTGGATTAGTAGGCAAATAGCAGTCATAGGGCGAAACCTGGGCAAACGGCGCGGGCCCCAAGCCAAGCACCCATTCGCCGGGCTTCCTTTCGCCCTCAACGGCTCCTCCCCCGCCGCAGGTGGTTTACAATGGAGCGCACACGGGAAATCTTCACGGAAAGGTACGGGAATGGAAGATTACAAGCGCGAGTTCATCGAGTTCATGGTGGAAAGCAACGTGCTGAAGTTCGGCGACTTCACCCTGAAGAGCGGCCGCAAGAGCCCCTTCTTCATGAACGCCGGCGCCTACGTCACCGGCGACCAGCTGCATCGCCTGGGCATCTACTACGCCAAGGCCATCCACGAGAACTTCGGCGACGACTTCGACGTGGTCTTCGGCCCCGCCTACAAGGGCATCCCCCTGAGCGTGATCACCGCCATGGCCTACCAGGAGCTCTACGGCAAGGAGGTCAAGTACTGCTCCAACCGCAAGGAGGCCAAGGACCATGGCGAGGGCGGCAACCTGCTGGGCTGGAACCTGCAGGACGGCGATCGCGTGGTCATGGTCGAGGACGTGACCACCAGCGGCAAGTCCATCGACGAGACCCACCCGATCATCACCGCTGCGGCTGACATCCAGATCAAGGGCCTGATGGTGTCCCTGAACCGCATGGAGGTCGGCAAGGGCGGCGTCAAGTGCGCCTGCGACGAGGTGAGCGAAAAGTACGGCTTCCCCACCGCATGCATCGTCAACATGGCCGAGGTCACCGAGTACCTGCACAACCGCGAGTGCCAGGGCCGCGTGGTCATCGACGACGACATGAAGGCCGCCATCGACGCCTACTACGAGCAGTGGGGCGCCAAGGAATAATCCCTGTTTGACCCGCGGGTCTGTTACTGTACAATTGCGTTGCGCATAATTGCGCCACGTGCCGGCTTGGCTCAACGGTAGAGCAACTGATTTGTAATCAGTGGGTTGTGGGTTCGATTCCTATAGCCGGCACCACGAGCTATCGGGGCCCGCGAAGACGCGGGCCCCTTTCATTAGGTGAGGACCAGGGCGAAACGGAGCTCTCTTTCGTCCCATGGCCCTTGATCGGTCGGCCTCTCAGGAAAGGACTCCCCCATGCTCTCTGCACTCTGCGTCGGCGCTGGCGGCTTCGTGGGCGCGCTGCTGCGATACCTGCTGGGCCTGCTGCCCTGGCAGGGGGATTTTCCCCTGATCACCTTCTGCATCAACTTCGCCGGTTCCTTCCTGATCGGCGTGGTGGCCGAAGTCGCCTTCCAGCGCGTCGACCAGGTCAATCCCCAGCTGATCCTGTTCCTGAAGACCGGCCTGTGCGGCGGCTTCACCACCTTCAGCACCTTTTCCCTGGAAACCCTGACCCTGTTGGAGAAGGGCCGCTTCGCCCTGGGCGGCGCCTATGCCTTCGGCAGCCTGGCCGTGTGCCTGGCAGGCGTCATGGCGGGCAAGGCCGCGGCCCGAGCGCTGCTTTCCGCTCCGACGGTTTCCTAGGTCCCAGGTCCGTCGCAGGCCCAACCGCAGCCCCTGAGCAACAGAATCCGTCCGCTCAGGCCACTTCCAATACTGGTTGAAATTTACAGCATCCCAGTTCATGCACGGATTTCTAGGGTGTGGTATCCTTCAGTTATCTATATGTATTCATGCAAAAGGAGTACGCAGATGAGCTTGCGCGACCGTGACGTTCTATACGAATATCTTCGAAGCATCCTGTACGACGAAAACCCCCAGCCGATCAACCTGTCCGAGCTGGATCCGGAGTACACGAAGTTCGGCCGCGCCCTGCAGTTCCTTGACTCCTCCATCCAGGAGATGCGCACCTATGCCGCCGACCTTGCCGCCGGCAACTTGAGCGGTGCCAAGCCCCTGGAGGACAACGCGCTGACCCACAGCCTCATCGAGCTTGAGGACAAGCTGCGTGACATCACCAAGAAGGCCCAGCTGGCCGCCCGCGGCGACTACGCCCAGACCATGGACTGGCTGCCGGACTTCAGCGATGCCTTCAACAGCATCCTGCGCCAGATCGAGGAGCTGAACGAGCGCGTGAAGCAATCCTCTGACAGCGCCAAGCGCGCCGGGATCGAGATGAACAACCACGACTCCCTGACCGGCACCTACAACCGCCGCTACCTGATGGACCACCTGCGCACCTTCCACCTGGCCGGCTGGCCGGGCTCCCTGTGCATGCTGGACCTGGACGGCCTGGGCCGCGTGAACCACGAGTACAGCCACAAGGAGGGCGACGAGTACCTGAAGCGTCTGGTGGACCTGCTGCAGCGCAGCATCCGCGGCTCCGACACGCTGGCCCGCTACGGCGACGACGAGTTCTGCCTGATCCTGCCCAACTGCGCCACCGCCGTCGCCAACAGCAAGATGGAGTCTCTGCTGGAGCGCTTCTCCACCACGGCCGAGTCCCCCTACCCCTCCAGCTTCAGCTTCGGCGTGGTCGAGCTGGGCGGCAGCAACGCCGACCGCTCCATCGACGACCTGCTGAAGATGGCCGACCGCGCGCTCTGGGAAAACAAGCAGGCCGCCGGCGTCGTGCAGGCCGCTGCCCAGGGAGCATAGCCACAGGGTCCGACCCCACCCCCACATACCATTCGCATTCTTAGGGCGAAACACAGGCTGGGAAACCAGCGGTGTTTCGCCCTTAATAATTAGTACAGCTGTTCGTTTTGTTCTTGATTCGAACGAAAGTTCGCGCTATGATGCGAACAGATATTCGCACGAACTGTTGTACGCATTGCGGTGGTGGAAATGGATCTTCTGGAAAAGCTCGAGGTGCTGGCGGACGCGGCCAAATACGACGTAGCCTGCACGTCGTCGGGCATCGACCGCAAGGCCACCAAGGGACTGACGGGCAGCACCCTGGGCGCAGGCATCTGCCACAGCTTCACCCCGGACGGCCGCTGCGTCACCCTGCTGAAGGTCCTCATGACCAATGCCTGCGTGTTCGACTGCGCCTATTGCATCAACCGCTGCAGCAACCAGGTGAAGCGAGCCGCCTTCACACCGCAGGAGCTGGCGGACCTGACCATGGCGTTCTACCGACGCAACTACATCGAGGGCCTGTTCCTGAGCTCCGGGGTCATTGGAAGCCCCGACTACACCACCGAGCTCATGATCAAGACCCTGTCGCTGTTACGAGACCAGCATGGCTTCCGCGGGTACATCCACGCCAAGGCGGTGCCCGGCACCTCCCCCGAGCTAGTGCAGGAGCTGGGCTTGCTGGCAGACCGCATGAGCGTCAACCTGGAGCTGCCCAGCTCCGACAGCCTGGAGCTGCTGGCTCCCCAGAAGAACCGCACCAACGTGCTGGCGCCCATGCGCCAAATCCGGGACAACATTGCCGTGGACAGGGACACCCGGGCTCTGGTGCGTAAGAAGACCACCTACATGACCCCCACCCGCCCCATGCGCAAGGACCGCGCCTTCGTGCCCGCAGGCCAGAGCACCCAGATGATCATAGGGGCAACGCCGGAAAGCGACTTCCAGATTCTGAACCTGTCCGCAGCGCTGTACCGCTCCTTCTCCCTGAAGCGCGTGTTCTTCAGCGCGTACCTGCCCGTCAACCACGACGTGCGCCTGCCCCAGAACGATGCCATCCAGCTGAACCGCGAGCACCGACTCTACCAGGCAGACTGGTTAATGAGGTTCCACGAGTTCGACGTGGCTGAGATCATCGACCAGGACCACCCCTTCCTGGACACCACAGTGGACCCGAAGGCCAACTGGGCCCTCAACAACCTGGACCTGTTCCCCATCGAGGTGAACAAGGCGCCCTACGAAATGCTGCTGCGGGTCCCGGGCATCGGCGTGACCGGAGCCAAGAAGATCATGAAGGCGCGAAAGACCTGCTGCCTGCATGAAGACGAGCTGAGGAAGCTGGGCATTGCCTACAAGCGGGCGCGGTTCTTCATCACCTGCGCGGGAAAGCACCAGGGCGCCGGGGTGCGCATGAGGCCGGAGGACATCAGGCCCTACCTGGCAGCGCCCATCGACGGCGGTCGCCACGGGCGACGGGCCGACAAGCCGCTGCCTGGCCAGATGAGCCTGTTCGATTCTGTTTCGTCCCAGTCCTTCGGCTGGAAGAAGGAGCTCCAGGAGGCGCTGGCATGAGGGATCCGCTAGACCATGAGGCATGCCTGGACCTTGCCTACTGCTACGATGGCACCCTGGAGGGCTTGCTGACCGCCGTGTTCCAGGCCTACGCCCTGCACGAGGACCCCCGGGACGTGTTGCCTGCGGGACAGGTGCAGCCTCGGCTGGGGCAGATGGTGCGGGAGATCCAGACCGACTTCGCCTTGGCGGAGCGGGTGAAGAAGGGCCTGCACCTGAAAGCCGGACGCGATGCCTTCGAGCTGTGCCGCACCGTAGGCGTATCCGATCGCCCTGACGCCGGCACCCTGGTGTACCGTTTCGTCCGCTTTGCCATGAAGACGGGCAAAGCGTGGTCGCGACAGGTCATGGACCCGGCCGTTGAGCCCATGTTGGCCATACGGCGTTCATTGGGGTACGAAAAGGAGCGGCTGCTGCAGTTCATCCGCTTCAAGGAGCTGGAAGGCGGCCTGTGGTTCGCCACCTGCAATCCCAAGGCGAACCTGGTCCCCTTCGTCATGGACCACTTCAGCGACCGATTCAACACCCAGTCCTTCATCATCTACGACGAGGTGCATCACATAGCCGGCATCTACGACGGAACAGAGTGGTACCTGGCCTCGGTGGACCAGGATGAGTTCCTGGAGCGGCTTCCGCCGCAGTCCCGCAACGAAGCGCGCATGCAGCAGGCATGGAAGCTGTTCTACCGCAGCGTCAGCATCGACGCCCGCTACAACCCCGAGCTGCGCACCCGTTGGATGCCGAAGCGGTTCTGGAAGAACCTCACCGAGGTCCAGGAGGAGCTGCCGTCGCTGGTTTCCCGACGCTAGCGAAGGACCTGGGTCCGCTTGGGCGCCAATGGGTCTATGCTGGACACGTACTCAAACCACGTTCGAAAGGACAACGCCCGTGAGACACCGCATCCTTTCCCGCGCACTTGGAATCGCAGCCCTCTCCAGCGCCTTGGCCCTGGGAAGCACCGCCACCGCGCTAGCGGATCTTTCGCCCTTGGCAAACGGAGGCTACGAAGCCAGCGTTACCACGGAGATGACCACCACCGACTATTGGGCAAAGCGCACGTACGCATCAGCCGATGCGCTCATGGGCGGCGCCGAGCATGTTGCGGCGGTGAACCAAGCGGCCATCGACGGATCGGGCACAGCCGTCATAGACATCACCCATGACTACAAGATCCGCAAAACCAGCCGTCCGTTGTCGGACATTCCCACCCGCGCGCTGTACGCGAACGGCCAGCTGGTGGACAACACGGAGTACTTCACTCCCCTGGTGGAGGCCATCAACACCAACCAGTGGGAAGAATAACGGCGCGGAGTCCCGCTGGGGCGTCTGCGTGCGACGTACCGCCCTGTGCGACTGGCCAACCACGGACTTCATAGGTTACTCCGCCACCGACCAGGACAACGAGTACCAGAGCAGCGCAGCCCTGCCCAACGAACCGCTGCAGCTGCGCCAGATGATTCTGGTGGACGGCCATCCCTTCTACTACGCCAACAGCACCAACTGCTCCGGATGGGTGGACGGCAACGACGTGGCCCTGTGCTCCAGCAAGCAGGAATGGCTGGATGCCTGGCAGGTGGGCCTGAAGGACAAGGACTTCGTGGTGGTGACGGAGAGCATGGTCCAGACCCAGGCGTCCGCCACCGCGCCCTCCATCAGCAAGGTGGAGCTGCAGCTGGGCACCATCCTGAAGCTGGTGCCGGACGACCAGATTCCCACCACCGTGGGCGGCCGCGCCACCTGGCACAACTACGTGGTGTACCTGCCTACCCGCAACGATGACGGCAGCTACGTGCGCCGCATGGCGCTGGTTCCCGAGCGCGCATCCCTGAGCGAGGGCTTCCTGCCCCTGACCCAGAGGAACGTACTCGACGTGGCGCTGAGCTGCCAGGGAGACCGCTACGGTTGGGGCGGTTGCCAGGACGCCATGGACTGCACGCTGTACGCCGCGGCAATCTACCGCTGCTTCGGCTTCAACCTGCCCCGCAACACCACGGGGCAGCCGAAGGTTCCCGGAGTCCGCGTCGAGCTGGCAGGCCTTTCGGATCCTGACAAGCAGGCCCTGATCGAAACCTTCCCCGCCGGCACGCTCCCCTACTTCTCCGGCCACGTCGTGGTCTACCTGGGCAGCGTCGACGGCGTGGGCTACGTCATCAGCGACGTGGGCAACCTGTATCCTGCGGGCGATGACGACGCAGGCATGTCCTCCGTCTACGACGTGGCCATCACCCCTCTGACCATGCGCCGCGGCGGCACCGCCACCAGCGGAGAGACCACGTCGCGCCGTTGGCTGACCCATCTGAACGAAGCCGTGGTCCTGGCCCAGCCGGTCAACCCCTCCCAGGCCGAGGTCTCGGTGAAGCTGTCTCCCGCCACCGCCACCTACAACGGCAAGGCGCAGGCGCCCAAGGTGTCCGTATCCAGCGAAGCTGGAATGACCCTGAGCCCCACCGGATACCGCATCGCCAACAACGGCGGTACCAATGCGGGTACCTATGACGTGACCGTGCAGTTCGACTCAGCCAGCGTCTCCGGCGTCGTCACCAAGCGCTTCACCATTGCCAAGGCAAGCCAGACGGGGGCAACGCTGGGAACCTCCGGCACAACCGTCACGGGCTGCAGCAGCCGCACGGGCAAGCTGACCACCACCAAGAAGCTGACCTTGAAGGCATCTGGCGTAAAGGGCAAGGCCCCGGTGACCTGGAAGAAAGCCAGCGGCTCCTCCTACCTGACCGTCGGAAAGACCGGAACGCTGTACGTGAAGAAGGGAATCAAGAAGGGGTCCTACAAGATCAAGGTCACGGCTTCCCTGGCCGCCACCAAGAACTACAAGGCCAAGACCGTAAGCCGCACGTTCACCATCCGCGTGCGCTAGCAAGAACCTCCAGATAGCACGAGGGACTGCGACGAATTCCGTCGCAGTCCCTTTGTTCTTCAGGTCGCTATTTCAAAAACGAGGGCCTAAGCCCCGCCCAGATAAAGCGAAGCGCTTTGGCCTACCGGCGCTTTCGCCCTGAAAAGCTATGCCCAGTCGCGGCGCATCTGCTCCCACTTAGCGTCGCGGCCCGCCTGGACCAAGGCAACCTCTTCGTCGGTCAGGGCACGGAAGCGACCCTGGCTGCGCAGGTACCGCTCGACGCTGGTGAATTCCTTCGGATTGCGGTTCAGGGTGAACTTGCCGCCGGTGCGGCCGCACACCTGCTCGCCCTCGTACTCCGCCAAGTACCACAGGCCGCAGTCCACCACGTCCTTGGCAATATCCACGGTAGCGTCGACGCCATGGCCCCAGCCCGTGGGGCACGGTGCGATGACATGGATGTACTTGGTGCCCCGGATCTGGGACGCCCTCTCCACCTTGCGGATGAAGTCGTTCAGGTAGCCGATGCTGGCCGTGGCCGCATACGGGATGCCATGGGCCGCCACCACCTCGAACAGGCTCTTCTTGTTCGTCAGGCAGCCATGGGCGTTGCGACCCGCAGGCGTGGTGGTGGTCTTGGCACCGAAGGGCGTCAGGCTGGACTTCTGGATGCCGGTGTTCATGTAGGCTTCGTTGTCGTAGCAGATGTAGATGATGTCATCGTTGCGGTCGATGGCGCCGGACAGGGCCTGCAGACCGATGTCCGCCGTGCCGCCGTCGCCTGCGAAGCCCACCACCTGGTACTCGGCCGGGTCGAGCCCCTGGGCCCGCAGGCCCGCGCGGATGCCGCCCAGCACCGCCGCCGTTGCGGCGAAGGGAGTGATCATGGCGTTGTTGGCAAAGCACAGCTGCGGGAAGTTGAAGCCCACGGCGCTCATGCAGCCCGCCGGGAGGGCACACACGGTCTTGGGGCCCAGCACCTTCAGGGCCTGGCGCACCACCAGGGAGCCGCCGCAGCCGGCACAGGCCTTGTGCCCGTAGAAGAACTCGTCGTTCGTGATGTTCTTGGCGTTCACGGCCATCTACCTCACCTCCCCTTCGGAGTCCGCGTCCCCTGGAGCAGAGCCAGCATCTTCCTGGGCGAAATCCCCGCCCAGCTCATCCGCCACGGAGTCGATGCCCAGGAACTGGACCCGCTTCATGTCCTGCCCGTCCGCACGCTCCTGCAGGGCCGCGAACATGCCGTGCATCTGCGCGGCGGAAATGTTGCTACCGCCCAGGCCGCCCACGAAGTTCACCGCGGGAACGGCCAGGCCCGCCTGCTGCAGGGCCGAGCAGACGTTGGTGAACACGGTGCCCTCGGCGCCGAAGGAAACGTCCTTCTCCAGCACGCCCACGGCCTTGGCGCCCTCCAGGGCGGAGGCGATCATGTCACCGGGGAAAGGCCGCATGTAGCGGATCTTCAGCACGCCCACCTTGGCGCCCCGCTCCCGCAGGTCGGCAGCCACGAAGCGGGCCAAGCCGGTGATGGAGCCCAGGGTGACCAGCACCACGTCGGCGTCGTCGCAGTCCACGGCCTCGATCATGCCGGGATAGCTGCGGCCCATGACCTGGGCGAAGGCGGTTTCGGCCTGGTCGATGACCTCAGCCGCGGCATTCATGTCCAAGTGCTCGTAGTACTTGTAGTAGGGGTTGAACTCGGGGCCCGCCGAATAGCCCATGTTCACCGGGTTCTGGAAGTCGAACTTGTTGGTGGTCACGTACGGCGGCAGGAAGGCGTCGGCCTGCTCCTGGGTGGGAACGTCGATTGCCTCGTAGGTATGGGTCAGGGCAAAGCCGTCAAGGTTCACCATGAAGGGCGTGCTGACCCGCGGGTCCTCGGCAATGGCAAAGGACATGAGCGCCAGGTCAAGGGCCTCCTGGTTGTCCTCCGCATAGGCCTGGATCCAGCCGTGGTCCAGCAGCGCCAGGCTGTCCCGCTGGTCGCCGTAGATGTTCCAGGGCAGCGCCGTGGCGCGGTTGGCGTTCATCATGACAATGGGGAACCTGCCGCCGGCGGCGTAGGTCAGCACCTCGGCCATGTACAGCAGGCCCTGGCTGCTCGTGGCCGTGAAGGTGCGCACGCCCGTGGCGCTGGCGCCCATGGCAGCGGAAAGGGCGGTGTGCTCGCTTTCCACGTGCAGGTACTCCGCATCCAGGCTGCCGTCCTCCACCATTTCCGAAAGGCGCTCCACCACCACGGTCTGCGGGGTGATGGGATACGCCGATATGACCTGGGGACGAGCCAGCCTCACGCCCTCGGCAAAGGCCTCGTCACCAGAAAGAAAGCGCTTCATCGGCCGGCTCCTTCCTGCGCGGCGCGCTCTTCGGCCAGCGCCGCCACCTCGTTCACCATGCGGATGGCCCCGAACTTGCAACAGCGGGCGCAGATGCCGCAGCCCTTGCAGAAGTCCAGGTCAATGCCGACGGGACTTTCGCCCGCCTGAGCATCACGCCGCTTGTACACGGTGCCGTCCGGGCATTGCATGTAGCACACCAGGCAGCCGGTGCATGCGGCAGCGTCCACCACGGGGCGGACCTGTCGCCATCCCGCGTTGCGAGACACCAGGTACCCGCCGTCCCAGCAGGTGGTGCGGGCGTACACGGCGGGGTCCAGGTCCCCGGAGCGCAGGGTGGGTATGCGCCGCTCGGGCGCATCAGGGCAGGCGTCCTGGGGCGAAAGGTCCGCTCCGGATGCCTCCGGCTCCTCCACCACGTCGGCGCCGCGGGCCTGGGCCCACTCCCCTGCCGTGGCAACCACGTGGTCGATGACCGCCACGTTGCGCTCGTGGAGCTTCGGGGCCATGTACTGGCGCACCGCCTCCTTGGCGTCATCGGCGCTGACCTGGGGGCACAGGGCTGCCAGGGCGCCCAGGAACACGGTGTTGGGAATGGGACGGCCCAGGAGCTCGGAGGCAATGCCGTCGGCATCAATGCCCACCAGGCGCTCGTCGGCGAACACGCGCTTGGTGTTCACCAGCACTCGGCCGCCGGGCTTGAGCTCCTGCTCCCAGCCGGGTGCCAGGAGGGTTTCGTCCAGGTAGATAACGTAGTCGGCCTGCTCCACCGCGCTGCGGTCGCCGATGGGCGCGGTGCCGAACTTGGTGAAGGCCCGCATGGGCGCACCACGGCGCTCGGGGCCGAAGGACGGGAACGCCAGCGCGTAGCGACCGTCCGCGAAGGAGCACGCCGCGCCCAGCAGGCGGGCCGCCGTGAAGGCGCCCTGGCCGCCGCGGCCGTGCCACAGAACCTCGATCATGAAGTCTCCTAACCTAGGAGTTGCAATTGCTCCAGTATAGGCAAAGGGGGAACGGACCATGCCGCTCCCCCTTGCGTTATTCGGTAAGTATGGGGCCGAATGCTAGAAGCGTGCGTACAGCTTCAGGCTCTTCTGCAGGTTGACCACGAAGCGCTGGCCGATCTCAGAGATCTCCTGGCCCTTCTTGGTCACGTAGCCCAGGTGCAGCTTCACCGGGGTGTCCAGCTCCACCGTGGTCAGGGAGCCGCCGTCGGTGATGCCCACCAGGATGCCGCTGGTCACCGTGTAGCCGTTCATGGCCGTGGCCAGCTCGGACAGGGACGCACGGTCGGTGCAGGCAATGCTCTTGGCACGGGGCACGTCGCCCAGGGCCTCCTCTGCGAAGGCGGCGGGAGCATCAGCGCCCTGGTCGAAGTACAGGTACGGCCAGTCGGCCAGGTCCTCCAGGGTCAGCTTCTTGGCATTGGACAGCGGATGGCTGGCACCCAGGGCAATGCGCGGGGTGGACTCGGCCAGCTCCGTGAACTCCAGACCGGCTGCCTCGAGCGCAGCGAATACTTCGCCCTGGGTCTGGTCGGTCACCATGAGCACGCCGATGTCGGCGGCACCAGCGGCCACGTCGTCGATGACGCCCTGGGTGGTGCGGTCGCGCAGCGCGTACTCGTAGGAGTCACCGCCCAGCGCAAGGATGGTGTGGGCAAAAGCCTGAACATCGAACAGATAGTGCTGTCCGGAAACGGCAAACGTCTTAGCCATGGGTATTCCTCCTATCCGCTTAGCGCTCGTCGATGAAGCGGGAAGCCTTGTGCTCGGACTCTGCGCCGAGCTTACCTGCATCGTACACCTTCACCTTGGCCGGGCGCACGCCGCAATGGGCCTTCAGCGCGGCCTCGACGCGACGGGACACGGCATCGTAGGGCTCTTCGGAGCCGGCGGAGCGCTCAACGGACACCTCGTAGCGGGTGGTGAAGTTTTCCGTGTAGACGCGGATCACGTACTCGCCGGTCAGGCCCTCCTCGGCGCGGACCACGTACTCGACGTCGGTCGGGAACACGTTCACGGCGCCCACGATGAACATCTCGTCCTTGCGGCCCTGGATGTGGATGCGGCCCAAGGTGCGGCCGCACTCGCACTTCTCGTTGGAAACGTAGCCGATGTCGCCGGTACGGAAGCGGATCATGGGACGGGCCTTCTTGGTCAGCGTGGTGTAGACCAGCTCGCCCTGGGAGCCGGGCTCCAGTACCTCGCCGGTCTGCGGGTCCACGGTCTCAACCAGAATCTGGTCCTCCACGATGTGCAGGCCGTCCTTGGCCTCGCACATGGCGGCGCAGGCGCCGTAGATGTCGGACAGGCCGAAGAAGTCAACGACCTTGGCGCCCCACAGGTTCTCGATGGACTCGCGGGTGGACTGGATGGAGCCGCCGGGCTCGCCCGCCACGATGATGGTGTGGATGGCGAAGTCCTTCTTGGGGTCATAGCCCTTCTCGATGGCCTTGTTGCCCAGCTGCCATGCGTAGGACGGGCTGGTCCAGATGACGGTGGGCTGGTACTGCTTCAGCACGAACAGCAGGCGGTCAGAGGGAACGGCGCCCACCCAGATGGCGGTTGCGCCCAGGTTCTGCGCGCCGATGACGTCGGGGCCGCCCACGTACAGGGCGAAGTTCAGGCCATGGACGTAGCGGTCGGTGGGGCGCATGCCAGCCTGCCAGAACAGACGGGCCTCGGTGTCCTGCCACAGGTCGAAGTCCTCCTGGGTGAAGGGGCTCATGGTGGGCACGCCGGTGGAGCCGGAGCTGGTGGCCATGAACACCACGTCCTCCTCGGGCACGGCGCACAGCTCGCCGAAGAAGCTGCCCACGCCCTGGGTGTCGCGCTCGGTCTTCTTGTCGATGAAGGGGAACTTCTCGATGTCCTTCAGGCTGGTGATGCCGTACGGGTCAACGCCGGCCTTGTCCCACTCGCGCTTGTAGTAGGGGGCGTTCTCGTAGGCGAACACCACCATCTCCTTCAGGCGCTCCAGCTGCATCTTCTCCAGCTCCTCGCGGGGCATGCACTCGATTTCCGGGTCGTAGTACTTCTGATCGTACGGCAGGTTCTTCTTCGCCATCGGTCGTCCTTTCGCTCACTTGGCCCCGCGTACGGGCACCAAGGCTCATGTGCTCAATCGAATGGTCCTATGAAACCACTGCGGCACCCTCGAATCAATGAGCTGGACCATTCATAGTTCCGTCAGTCAACTATCGGAATTTCTGATAACATTTCACCGAATCGTAATGCATTTTTCAATAAGCTGGATTTCGTCCCAAAAACGCCCGTTCAGGCCCATGGGGACGAAATCCAACTCCCGAAAACACGCAAAGGACGCCACATGACCCTGCAGCAGCTGAAGTACCTGATCGAGGTAGCCCGCTACGGCTCCTTCAACTCCGCCGCCCAGAAGCTCTACGTTTCCCAGTCGACCCTGTCCATGGCCATCAAGGACCTGGAAAACGAGCTGGGCATCCAGGTGTTCATCCGCTCCAACCGCGGCTTGACCCTGACCAACGACGGCACCGAGCTGCTGGGCTACGCCCGCCAGATGATCGAGCAGGCGGACCTGCTGAAGACCCGCTACGCCAGCCGCAAGACGTCCCACCACAACCGCCTGAGCATCTCCACCCAGCACTACGCCTTCACGGTCCAGGCGTTCCTCGAGCTGGTGAACGAGTTCCAGGGCGACCAGTACGACTTCACCCTGCGCGAAACCCGCACCGGCGACATCATCGAGGACGTCCGCGAGTTCCGCAGCGAGCTGGGCATCATCTACCTGAACGACTTCAACGAACGGGTCCTGGTCCGCGCCCTGGACGAGGCCAACCTGTCCTTCACCCTGCTGTTCGAGGCATCGGCCCACGTGTTCATGGGCGCCCACCATCCGCTGGCCAACCGCTCCATCATCCATCCGGAAGATCTGAAGGACTACCCCCGCTACTCCTTCGAGCAGGGCTCGGCCAACTCCTTCCACTTCGCGGAGGAGCCGCTGGCGTCCGTCCCCCACGCCAAGAACATCACCTACTCCGACCGCGGCACCCTGACCAACCTGCTGACCCACGGCCCGGGCTACACGCTGTCCACCGGCGTCCTGTCCGCGGAAATGCACTCGGGCATCGTGGCCATCCCCCTGGACGTGGACGAGGTCATGCGCGTGGGCTACATCATGCACAACGAGCGCAAGCCCTCCCCGCTGGTGCTGGAGTACATCTCCAAGCTGGAGAAGATCATCACCGAAAGCGGCCTGGTCACCGCCGCATACTAGCGATTCCCCAGGACGAAATCCCCGCTGCCCTACCGGCCCAGCACCTGCGCCAGGGCCTGGGCAAGCACGTCCAGGTCGATGGGCTTGGGCACATGGGCGTCCATGCCCATCTCCAGGGCGCGTTCCCGGTCCTCGTCGAACGCGTTGGCCGTCATGGCCACAATGGGCACGCCGGCCTTGGCCCGGTCGGGAATCCGTCGGATGGCCTGAGTCGCCTTGTAGCCGTCCATCTGGGGCATCTGCACGTCCATCAGGATCACGTCGTAGCCTTCGTCGGAGTGCTCCACCGCGTCCACGCAGGCAATGCCGTCGGCAACTCGCTCAACCAGCAGCCCAGCGTCGCCCAGGAAGGTCAGGGCTATCTCGGCGTTGAGGTCGTTGTCCTCTGCCAGCAGCACCCGGGTTCCTGCAAACTCCTCCAGCGTGCGGCCCTGCTGCCCACCGTCCCGTCGCGGCGCGGACTCGGCAACGCGGTGAGGCACCAGCAAGGTGATCTTCGTGCCCGCACCCAGCTCCGACTCCACCTGGATGGTGCCGTGCATCAGGTCCACCAGGCGCTTCACTATGGGCATGCCCAATCCGGTGCCGATGACGCGGCTTTCCGTACTGGTGCGCTCGCGGCTGAACTCGTCGAAGATGCACTCCAGGAACTCGGCGGACATGCCAATGCCCGTGTCCTCCACCACCGTCTTGAACAGCACAGTCCCCTCCTGCTGCCCGGGCAGCTCAGTCAGGGTCAGGGTCACTCGGCCGCCGGCGGGCGTGTACTTTTCCGCGTTGGAGAGCAGGTTCAGCAGCACCTCGCGGATCTTCGTTTCGTCCACGAACACGTCCATATGCTCAACCTGGATGGTCCAGTCCAGGGTCACGCCCTTACGGGCCATCTGCTCCTGGAACAGAGGCATCATGGGGGCGAAGAAGTCGCCCACGTTCACCGGAGACTCGTCCAGATGCTCCTGGCCGCTTTCGATGCGGGCCATCTCCAGCACGTTGTTGATGAGCGACAGCAGGAACGCGTTGGACGACTTGATCTTCTGCAGGTACCCCAGGGCGGCCTCCCGGTCGTCCAGGTGCTGCTCCAGCAGGTCCGTGAAGCCCACGATGGCGTTCATGGGCGTACGGATATCATGACTCATGTTGAACAGGAAGTCGGTCTTGGCCTTGCTGGCCGCCTGGGCTGCGTTCATGAACCGGTCGATGTCCGAGATGACGCCCTGCACGCAGGGCACGCCGTCCACCACGACCCGGTTGGCGGTGCCGGCCACCCAGCGCCAACCGTCCTTGCCGCGCATGCGGAACACACGGTCGTCGGACTCGGGATCGAAGGAGGCGTCGTCATGGTGGTATTTCAGGCCCTGCTCCATGTCATCCGGGTGGAGCATGTTGGTGAAGCAGTCGTCGAACTCCCGGGCGATCTCCTCCCGGGTCCACCCCAGGATGCGGCAGAACTGGTCGTTGACGTACAGGAACGGATACCCCTTCTCCGGGGCGTCCAGCACGCAGTTGTAGCCGCCGGGCATGTTGCTTGCCTTGACCACCGGCTCAACGGGGGCGTTCTTGTCCGTAGCGCTCATGCGTTGATCCCTTCCGTCGCAACGTGCTGCAAAATAACGCGGGCCTCCAGGCGGAAGCCGGCGCGGCAACGTTGTTCCATCTGCCATTGATACTACCAGACGCGACGGTATTTTCGCAGGTAGAGCCAACATGTAATCTGCTTGGCCATTGTATTTGCATCGTTTGGAAGCTCAGGGCGAAAGATTCGGTCCCCTACAGCACGCCCTCCAGGTCGAAGGTGGGGATGAAGCTTTCCCGGGCAGCCTCGCCGTCCTGCCAGAAGTAGTCCTCCAGCCCCAGGGAGTCCACGTGGTCCAGCAGCTCCTCGTATTCCTGGGAGGTAGGTCTGACCAACAGCTCCGGATGGCGCTTGGCCACGGGACCCGCGGGGTCGATCACCGGGGTGTACTGGTTCATGATGGAGTACAGGACCCGGTCGCCGTAGCGGTCCCACAGCAGCTCCACCAGCCGCTTAGACTCCTCCACCCGGCCGGGCAGCAGCAGGTGGCGTACTATGACGCCCCGGGTCATACGGGACTGGCCGCGGTATTCGTCGAAGGCCATTTCGCCCGACTGAGCAACCATCTGATCCAGGGCGGCCAAGGCCACGGGCACGTAGTCCGGCGCATGGGAGTACGCCGCCGCCGTTTCCGCGCTGGCGTACTTGAAGTCGGTCAGGAACACGTCCGCCACGCCCTGCAGGGAACGGACCGAGGAAACGGTTTCGTAGCCGGCGGTGTTCCAGACCACCGGCAGATGCAGGCCCCGGGCCCGCGCCAATCGCAGCGCCTCGGAAATGATCGGGGCGAAGTGGGTGGGCGTGACCATGTTCAGGTTCAGGGCGCCCCGGTCCTGCTGCTCCAGGAAGATCTGGACCAGCCGCTCCAGGGACACGTTGGCGCCGGTGCTGCCCAGGGCAATGGAGTGGTTCTGGCAGTAGACGCAGCGCAGCGGGCAGTAGCTGAAGAACACCGTGCCGCTGCCGGAGTCGCCGCTGATGGGAGGCTCCTCCCAGTGGTGCAGGGCCGCACGGGCAATGCGCAGCTGGTCGGCAGCGCCGCATACGCCCCGCTCCCTCGCCGCGCGGTCCGCCCCGCAGGCGCGGGGGCACCAGTCGCAGGCATGAGGAAGGAGGGCGCGGACCTGATCGTCCACGCCCTCCGGATTCGTGTGGGTTTCAGTTGACTCCAGCACGCCCTAGTTCCAGTCGTCGTCATCGTCGAAGCGCAGGGTGTCCCAGCCGTCGTAGTCGTTGCGGAACGGCGAGTCGTCATCGTCCTCGTCGTCATCGTCGGCGCCACGGCCATGGTGGTCGCAGGTGCAGTCGTCGCCGCAGTCGCCGTCGCAGTCGCAGTCGTCGTGGCCGCAGCCGCAGCCGCCCTTTTCGGACAGGGCGCGCTCGGCAGCGTTCCAGTCAACGCCGTGCTTGGCGGCAACCTCCTGCTCCGCGTACACCAGCGATACCGCCGCCGGGCTCATGGAGCCGGCGTCGGCCAGCACCAGCAGCTCCAGCACCTGCAGGCAGGACTCCATCAGGGGCAGCACCACGCCGCCCTCCTCGGCGGCGTCCAGGGCAGCGGCCACCTCGGTGGCCAGCATCTGGACGGTGTAGCCGTTGCTGAAGCGCTCATCGGCGATGGCATTGGACACCGCGGTGCCCAGCGGGGTGATGGCGCCCGCGGTCCCCTGCGGGGAAACGGAGGAGCCCAGCTGCTCCACCACGCCCTGGACCAAGGCGTGGGCCTCGGCCATGGCCACGATCTGAGCCGTGGACTGCACGGTGTAGGTGGCGCGGGCCAGGCAGGCGGAGCCGGGCTCGGAGCCAGCCTGGTACACGGTGCCCACCAGCAGGTCCAGCACCGGGCGGGTCTGCTCCAGGGCGTCCTTTTCGCCCGCTGCGAAGCACGCAAGGCCACGGTGGACGAAAGGCTCCTTGGCAGCCGGGTCGGCCACCACCAGGGGCGCCTCCACGGCAACCACGCCGCTGCTCTTGGCAATGACCGCCAGGTCACGGGCCATGCGGGGCGAAGTCGGGGTCAGGTCCACCAGCAGGGTGCCCGGGCGGATGGCGGTCATGATGCCGCCCTCCTCGTAGTAGGCGTCCTCATGGGCCTGCAGGCCCTGGCAGTAGGTGACCACCAGCTTGGCGCCGGCCACGTCGTCGGTGCGCTCCCAGCCCGCGGGGGCCAGGCGCTCGGCGACCAGGTCGCCGAAGAAGTCATATCCGGAATAGAAGAATCCCTGTGCCACGTCTGCCCCCTATTCGCTCTTCACGCGACGGGCGATGCGGTCGGTCAGGGACACGCTGCTGCGGCGGTCGGGGCCCCAGAAGCACACGGCCATCATGCCGGGGCCAACGTGGGAGCCGATGACCGGACCCACCACGCCCTCGATGAACTGGGCCTGGTCGCCGTTTTCGGTGCCCTCCAGCTTTTCGCGCAGCTTCTGCAGGTCGTCGGCGCAGTCGGCATGGCCGATGACGCAGGTGTGCTCGCCCTGGCTGGGGTCGAAGTTCTTCTGGAAGAACTCC
The DNA here is from genome assembly GCA_030526515.1 of Coriobacteriia bacterium. GTDB lineage: Bacteria > Actinomycetota > Coriobacteriia > Coriobacteriales > Eggerthellaceae > SUG1186. The sequence goes on along the minus strand of JAUNCQ010000001.1, from coordinate 16,717 downwards.
ACCATCTGCTTCATGGCCTTCTTGCGGCCGCGCACCACGCCCACCAGGGTCAGCTTGCCCTCCTGGTCGAAGGACACCAGCGGCTTGATGTCCAGCTTGGAGCCCAGGTAGGCACCCACGGCCGGCAGGCGGCCGCCGCGGGCCAGGGCCTCCAGGTCCTCCACCACGAAGCGGCAGTTCACGTAGTAGCGGGCCTCCTCCGCCCAGTCCTTCAGCTCGCGAGCGGTCAGGCCGTTGTTCCATTGGCGGATGGCCTCATGGGCCAGCAAGCCCTCGGCGAAGGATGCCAGGCCGGAGTCGGCCACGTACAGCTCGGCGTCCGGGTAGGACTGCTTGACGTTGTCCACGGCCATGCAGGCCACGTCGTAGGATCCGCTCATGTTGGACGAAAAGCACAGGTACACGGTGGGCTCGCCCTTCTTGGCGGCGTCCTCGAACAGCTCCATGAGCGTGGGCAGGGAAATCTGCGACGTGGAGGACGCTTCGCCCGCCCGCAGCTTCCCGTAGAACTGCTCCGGGGTGATGCTCTGGTACATATCGTCCAGATGGTCGCCGTCGGACATGACGTACGGGAACGGAATGAAGCTCATTCCCTCATGATCGATGATGCGATACGGAAGGTCGCAGCATGAATCCAAGATCAGGTTGCAGCGTCGGCTCATCGGTCTCCTCTTCTTCTACGGCGGCGGGTACGTTCCCGCCGGGGTTGATTGAATTGTATCTAACAGCTGGCGGAAAAAACCACGGGGACCTGGGCTTCCACCATTTTTCCCTCAATGGGCTCGTCGCATTCGTAGGCAATGCCCACGGCCGGGCCCACGTGCAGGCCCACCACGGGGCTCACGGGGACCACGTCCACGTCATGACCCACCAGCGGGCCGATCTTCTTTTCCGCCCATTTGACCGCCGGCGTCTTGTCGCCGATGTAATGGGCCTTGATGTTCCTCAGGCCATGGGCCTGGGCATCGGCCTGCATCAGGTCCAAGATGGCGTCCATGGCCTTCTTCTGGGTGCGCACCTTGGCCGCCGTCAGAACCGTGCCGTCGCGGACGGTCAGCACCGGGGTCAGCTTGATCAGGTTGCCCAGCAGCGCGGAGGCACGGCCTATGCGGCCGCCCTTCTGCAGGAAGGTCAGAGACTCGGGGCAGAACAGGAAGCGGGTGGACTCGACGCTGCGGACCACCGCGTCCACGCATTCCTCCAAGGAGGCGCCGTTGTTGCGGGCCGTGGCGCCGGCTTCCACCGGCCAACCCTCGTCGTAGCCGCAGCTCTGGGTATCCACCAGGGCGAAAGTGAAGTCCGCGTTGCGGGCCTTCACGCTGCGGGCAGCACGAAGGGCGCCTTCGAAGGTACCGGAAAGACCGCTGCTCATGAACAGGCCCAGGACCTGGTCGCCCGCCTTGGCAGCGTCTTCGAACACCGTCTCCAGGGCCAGCTGGGACGGCTGGCTGGAACGGGGGATGTTGTCCAGCATGGTGTGGATTTCGGCGTAGAAAGCATCCAGGTCCATGGTAGCGTCCTGGTACTCAACGCCGTTATGGTTTACGAACAGGGACACGACCTGAACGCCCAGCTCCTCGGCCCGCTGGGCCGAGATGGACGAGGTCGAGTCCGTGATGACTCGAATCAAGGAAGTACGCCTTCTTTCTTATATTTCGTCCTCTTCGTATAGGGTTACTCGATTCCCTTGAGCTTGCGGACCAGGACGCGCCTGCGGTCGTTCAGGCCCGACTCCATTCCCACCGGATAGGTATGGGGATTGAACATGCGCTTCTGGGACTCGTCCAGCTCCTCCAGACCGGCGCGGGTGCGCTCCTGAGCCGCCATGGCGTCGCGGTACTCCGGCGGCAAGACCACCTTTCCGTCCTGGGCCAGGGGTTCCAGCAGGGTGCGGTAGCGCAGGCCGGCCAGCTTCTTCTGGCGCAGGTCGTCGCAGGGGTCCACGATGACCTGGCCTTCGCCCACGGGGGCGTTGCAGTCGAAGATCATATCGCCCGCCAGCTTGCCGGACTCGTGGTAGTAACGGCGCACGTCCAGCACGCCGGGGATGGTCAGCTTGGCCAGGGTGCCGCTGATCTTCAGGCTGTCCACCCATTCCCCGCCGGGCTGGCGGGTGGCGGAAAGCTTGTAGACGCCACCCAGGGTGGGCTGGTCGAAGGCCGTGGCCAGCTTGGTGCCCACGCCCCAGCTCATGACCGGCGCGCCCTGGTCGCGGATGGACTTGATGGTGAACTCGTCCAGGTCGTTGGACAGCACCACGCCGCAGTCGGTCAGGCCGGCTTCGTCCAGCATGGCACGGGCCATCTTGGCAAGCCAGGCCAGGTCGCCGGAGTCAATGCGCACGCCCATCAGGCGCTGGCCGCGCTGGCGCATCTCCAGGCCCACGGTGATGGCGTTGCGCACGCCCTGCTCCACGTCGTAGGTGTCCACCAGCAGGATGCAGTTGTGCGGGAAGGACTCGGCATAGGCGCGGAAGGCCGTCAGCTCGTCCGGGAAGCTCATGACCCAGGAGTGGGCATGGGTGCCGGAAACGGGCAGGCCGAACTCCTTGCCGGCCAGGGTGTTGGAGGTGCTGGAGCAGCCGCCCACCACCGCCGCGCGGCTTGCCCACACGCCGCCCACGGCGCCCTGGGCACGACGCAAGCCGAACTCGGCCACGGGCCCCTGGGCCGCAGCGCAGACGCGGGCCGCCTTGGTGGCCAGCAGCGTCTGGAAGCTCACGCAGTTCAGCAGCGGGGTCTCCAGCAGCTGGCACTGCATGATGGGGCCGGTCACGCGGATCATGGGCTCCCGGGGGAACACGATGGTGCCCTCCGGCACGGCATCGATGGTGACCTCCATCTCCATGGTGCGCAGGTACTCCAGGAACTCCGGCTTGAACAGCAGGCCGCCGCCCGGGGCGGGCAGCTCGGCCAGGTAGGCAATGTCGTCATCGTCGAAGGCGAAGCCCTCCACCAGCTCAGCCAGCTGCGCCATGCCGCAGGCAACGGCATAGCCGCCCTTGAAGGGATAGTCCCTGAAGTACATGTGGAAGCAGGCCTGGGTGTCCAGCTTGCCGTGCTCCCAGTAGCCCTGGGCCATGGTCAGCTGGTACAGGTCGTTCAGCAGGGGCTGGTTAATCCGCATTGGGCTTCACCTGGCCTCCCCCGTTGGCGCCTGCGCCGGAACCAGGCTTGCCGGAGCCGCCGCGACGACGACGCCTGCGGCGCCCGGACGACGACCCCTCCTTGGGAGCGCCCTCCTGCTTGCCGGCCGCGTTGCCCGCAGCCGCGCCGGAGCCGGCGCCGTTGCGCAGGCCGGAGGAGCGCTGGCCGGGACGGGCCGCCTTGGCGTCCTTGCGCTCGGCCTGCTGGCAGGAACGGGACCTGCCGCCCTTTGCTTCCGCGTTGGGCGAAGCGGCCGCTGCGTTGGCGCCCTCCGCCCCGGAGCCTCCCCCGCCGCGACGGCGACGACGGCGCCTGCGGGAGCTGGAGGATTCCTTCTTGGGCTTGGCGGCGTCCTTGGCCCCGGCTTCGCCGTTGGCGAACTCCATGGGCTTGCGGTGCTTGGCTGCCAGGGACTCATCCACCACGGCCTCGGCCATGGAGCCCTCGGCGGAGATGCGGGTGGAGCGGCGGCGGCGCTGCTTGTGCTCCGGCGGCGTTGCGGAGGCTGCCGCGGCCTGCTGGCCGCGACCACCGCGGGAGCGGCGCTTTCGTCCGCTTGCAGGGGTACCGTCCATGGACATGCTGCCCGTGGCGTTCTTCACGTTGGCGTTGTTGCGGCGCACGGCCTTGGCCGCGCCCAGCTTGTCGGAGCCGGTGAACTGGCTGGTCATGAAGGAGATGTCGAAGTTGAGCTTGGACTCCTCCGGCTCGGTGGCGCGCTGCCAGGCTTCCTCGCCCACGGTCTTGGGGCGGGTGCCCTCCTCCTGCGGCGGGTCGAAGTCAGCCAGGGGCACCTTCACGACCTTGGGCTTGTCGTTCACGGTCACGCGAAGGGACACGATCTCGCGGGGCATGTCCAGGTCCACGACCTTGGCCGGGCCCGCCGGCGTCTGGACGGTGCCGTTCTGCTTGGGGGCACGGCTCTTGAAGTCCTTGTAGGCGTCGTACTCGTAGCGCAGGCAGCACATGAGGCGGCCGCACACGCCGCTGATCTTCTGGGGGTTCAGGGAAAGGTCCTGCTCCTTGGCCATGCGAATGGACACCGGGCAGAACTCGCCGCCCAGGCGGGCGCAGCACAGCTGCTGGCCGCAGTGACCGATGCCGCCGACCATGCGGGCCTCGTCGCGGACGCCGATCTGGCGCATGTCGATACGCACGTGCAGCTCGGCGGCCAGCTTGCGCACCAGCTCGCGGAAGTCCACGCGGTCCTCGGCCTCGAAGTAGAAGATGGCCTTGTCGCCGTCGAACAGGTACTCGACGGACACCGGGCGCATGTCCACCTCGGACTCGGCCGCCATCTCCTTGAACAGCGGCAGGGCCTCGCGGCTCAGGCGCTCCATCTCGGCAGCGTGCTGGTCGTCTTCCTCCGTGGCCTTTCGCTTCACCGGCTTCAGGGAGCTCTTCAAGCGACTCAGCTGCTCGGGGCTGGCCTGGAACACGGAGCCCGACAGGCGGCCGTACTCGAGGCCGCGGGCGGTCAGGACCACCACGTGGTCGCCTTCGGCCAGCTCGAGGTCGCGGGCATCGAACCACAGGGTCTTGGGGTTATAGGGCAGGTTTACCGGAGCGATCCGGGTCATACAGCACCGTCCTTATGTCAATCAGAAGCGCCTCCAGGCACGTCTGAGGGGATACATTGCAGGCCCATGCCTGTTCGCAGCGGTCGACGCAGGCGCACGCCGCGGCGCAGCGTGCCTCCGTGGTTGCCGCCGCGCTGTCTTGCAGGGCGCCCAGGGCGTCCTTGTTGACGACCAGCTGCGGGCTCCCCGCGCAGATCATCATGCAGTCCCGCAGCCAGGAGCGGACCACGCCGCTCACCTGGCGCAGGCATTCGGCCGCGCGGGCCGAAAGCTGGCGCTTGTTCTGGTCCTTGATCTGACGCAGAGCGGACTTTGCCAGGAAGTCCGCGTTCTCCTCCATCTGCGCCTCCATGCGCGCCTCCATGTCCGCCAGCGGCGCCTTGGCCGCCAGGGTCAGCTCGGAGGCCGCCTGGAGCAGGTCCCAGTCGTCCGCCCGGCGGATGCGGGCCAGGGTGGACAGCACCTTCTGGCGCAGCTCCCGCTGCTCGGAGGACTGACAGAACTCCACCGCGCGGTCGATGGAGCCCTGGCACGCCTGCAGCGCGATGGCCGCCTGGTCGGCGCCCACCCCCGCGCGCTGGGCCACGATTCCCGCCGCCTCCGCCGCGGGCACGTGCCGGAAGGGCACCACCTGGCAGCGGGACAGGATGGTGGGAAGAACGCTTTCCCGGGTGCGTGCCAGCAGGATCAGCAGCGTTCCCGCCGGCGGCTCCTCCAGCGTCTTCAGGAAGGCGTTGGCCGCGCTGGTGCCCAGCTGGTCCACCTGGTCCAACACGTACACCTTGCGCTTGGCCTGGATGGGAGCCAGGCTCACGTCCGCCACCAGCTCGCGGACCTGCTCCACCAGGTAGCCCGCCGCACCCGCCGGCCGGTACACGTGCACGTCCGGGTGGGTATGCCGCGCCACGCGGCGGCAGGCATCGCACTCACCGCAGCCGCCCTGCTCGCAGACCTGGGTCTGGGCCAGCGCGTAGGCTGCGGCCAGCTTGCCGGAGCCGGTGGGGCCGCAAAACAGGTACGCGTGGCTGACCGCGCCCGAGCTCACGAGGGTGCGCAGGTAGTCGCGGACCTTGGGCTGGCCGGTTATGGTGCTGAGCAGGTTCGCCATGGCTACGGTCGTCCCCTGTCCAGGGAGTCGAAGGAGGACGAGTCGTCCAGCAGCTCCTGCATCCACGGGAACAGGTCCGCCAGCGCTGCGAACACGCCGCGGGCGGTGACGGAGCGCTGGTCGTCGGACACCACCTTGCGCACCCGCTCGGGCTCCTGCTCCTGGATGCGGGCGAAGCCCTCCACCACGCGCTCGTGGAAGCTCAGGTCCTCCATTTCCAGGCGGTCGGCACCGAAACGGCGGGTGGCCCGCTCGAGCCCCTGCTCCGCGCCGCCGGGCGCCACCATCAGGATGGTGCGGTCCGGCTTCAGGCCGCGGCAGGCAATGTGGTTGCAGGCCCGGACCAGGTCCAGGGAAAGGCCGCGGCCGTAGGCCTGGTAGGCCACGGTGGAGTCGGCGAAGCGGTCGCACAGGACCACCGCGCCGCGGGAAAGGGCGGGGCGGATGGTCTCCTGCACGATCTGGGCACGAGCCGCCTCGTAGATCAGCAGCTCGCAGTCGTCGGCCATGTTGCGGTTGTTGCAGTTCAGGACCACCTGGCGCAGCTCCTCGCCGATGGAGGTGCCGCCCGGCTCGCGGACGCACACCACCTCGAGCCCCCGCTTGCGCAGGGCCTCGGACAGGAAGCGGATGTGGGTGGACTTGCCGGTGCCCTCGCCGCCCTCGAAGGTGATGAACACGCCGCCTTCGCCCGCGGAGGCGCGCTCCACGGGCTCGGTGGGTGCAAGCTGCTCCAGAATGGTGCCGTCTACCATGCCTTTCGTCCTACTGACCTATGCCTGGGAAGCGTTCCAGCAGTCGCGGACGGCCTTGGCCACGACCTCGGCAGCGCGGGGGTCGAAGGGCTCGGGCATGATGAAGTCCTCGGACAGCTGCTCGTCGGACACCAGGCCGGCCAGGGCCTCGGCGGCGGCCAGCTTCATGTCGTTGGTGATGCGCTCGGCGCGGGCCTCAAGGGCGCCCTTGAAGATGCCCGGGAAGGCGACCACGTTGTTGACCTGGTTCGGGAAGTCGGAGCGACCGGTGCCGACCACGCGGGCGCCGGCGGCCTTGGCCACGTCGGGGTAGATCTCCGGCACGGGGTTGGCGCAGGCGAAGATGATGGCGTCCTGGTTCATGGACTTCACCATGTCCTCGGTGATCACGCCGGGGGCGGACACGCCGATGACGATGTCAGCGCCGACCATGGCGTCGGCCAGGGTGCCGGACTTGTCCTGCAGGTTGGTGACCTTGAGCATCTCGCGCTTGGCGTCGTTCAGGCGCTCGGAGCCGGACCAGACGATGCCGCGGGTGTCGCACAGGATCAGGTTCTTGAAGCCGTAGGACAGCATGAGCTTGGCGATGGCGATGCCAGCGGAGCCGGCGCCGTTCACCACCACGTTGCACTCCTCCTTCTTCTTGCCGGTCAGGCGCAGGGCGTTGATCACGCCGGAGAGCACCACGATGGCGGTACCGTGCTGGTCGTCGTGGAAGACGGGAATGTCCAGGGCGTCGTTCAGGCGCTCCTCGATCTCGAAGCAGCGGGGTGCGCTGATGTCCTCCAGGTTGATGCCGCCGAACACGGGGGCCATGCGGATGACGGTCTCCACGATCTCATCCACGTCCTGGGTGTCCAGGCACACGGGGAAGGCGTTCACGCCGCCGAACTCCTTGAACAGGGCGCACTTGCCCTCCATGACCGGCAGGCCTGCCAGGGCGCCGATGTTGCCCAGGCCCAGGACCGCGGAGCCGTCAGTGACCACGGCAACGGTGTTCTGCTTGATGGTGTACTTGTAGGCAGCCTCGGGATCCTCTGCAATGACCTTGCAGGGCTCGGCAACGCCGGGGGTGTAGGCCAGTGCCAGGGCCTCACGGGTGTTAATGCGAACCTTGGAGGTGGTGTCGATCTTGCCCTGCCATTCCTCGTGCAGCTGGAGGGCCTTTTCGCTGGTGCTCATGTATGACGCCTTTCGTCTTGGGGTGGTACGGTTAGAGCCGCTAGTTTAACCAAGATATTATAGTCCACCTGAAGCCAAATTGCGGGCGCGAGCGGGGATGGTATAGTGTTTGCCCATGGAATCTCTACTGCCCTTCATAATCGCCTGCCCGCTGGCCTTCCTGGCGGGCGTCGTCGACGCCATCGGAGGCGGTGGCGGCCTGATCACGCTGCCCGGCTTCATCATGGCGGGCCTGCCCATGCACCTAGTGCTGGGCACCAACAAGATGAGCAGCAGCATGGGCACCGCCCTGGCCACCTTCCGCTTCTGGCGGCAGGGGCTCATCCAGTGGCGCCGCGCCCTCCCCTGCGCTGCCTGCGGCCTGGCCGGCTCCGTGGCCGGCGCCCACGTGGCGCTGCTCATAGACGACGGCGTGTTCCGCGCCATCATGGTGGTGGTCATCCCCCTGACCGCGCTGTACCTGATGCGCGGCCGCTCCCTTGACGCCGAGCGAGACCCCTTCGGCGACCGCCGCACCCTGGCCCTGTGCGCCGCCATCTCCCTGGGCATAGGCCTGTACGACGGCGTCTACGGCCCCGGCACCGGCACGTTCCTGATGATCGGGTTCACCACTTTCGCCCACCTGACCCTGGGCCAGGCCGCCGGCACCACCAAAGTGGTCAACCTGACCACCAACTTCTCCGCGCTGATGGTGTTCCTCATGAACGGCCAGGTGTGGCTGCTGCTGGGCGTGTGCTGCGGCCTGTGCAACATGGCCGGTAACTACCTGGGCGTGAGCCTGTTCACCAGCAAGGGCGCGGCGGTGACCAAGCCCATCATGCTGACGGTGCTGGCCATATTCATGGTGAAGACCCTGGGCGAAATGGCCGGCGTCTTCTAGCTCCCCCGCCGGCCCCCGGCCGCGGCGCACAACGGGCAAAACCGCTACACTGGGAGCACAACCGAACGAAAGGCCCCACATGAGCAAAACCTACGAGTTCACGCCCGAGGGCGTGGCCGACGCCGTCTACGACGCCATCCGCCACTGCGCCACCCATCCCCGCGCCGACGTGCTTGCCGGCTTCGAGCAGGCGCTGCAGGACGAAGACCAACCCCGCGGCTGCACCGTGCTTGAGCAGCTGCTGGAAAACGCCCGCATCGGCCACGAGGACGGCGTGCCCATCTGCCAGGACACCGGCACCACCTGGGTGCGCCTGGAGGTCGGCCGTCAGCTGAGCGTGCCCGGCAACATCCTGGACCTGGTGGACGACGCCGTGGCCCGCGCCTACGCCGACGGCAAGCTGCGCATGAGCGTGCTGCGGGACGCCCTGCTGGACCGCACCAACACCACCAACAACACCCCCGCCTTCAGCGAGGTGGCCCTGGTCCCCGGCAACGGCGTGACCCTGCACGTCATGCTGAAGGGCGGCGGCTCCGACAACGCCAGCCGCGTGGTCATGCTGGCACCCGGCGCCGGCCCGGAGGGCGTGCGCAAGGTGGTCCTGGACTGCGTGCGGGAAAAGGCCGCAAACGCCTGCCCGCCGCTGATCGTGGGCGTGGGCGTGGGCGGAACCTTCGACCGCGTGGCCGGCATGGCCAAGCACGCGCTGCTGCGCCCCGTGGGCTCCCCCGCCGCCAGCCCGGAGGCCGCGGCCTTCGAGGCCGAGCTGCTCGAGGCCGTCAACGGCACGGGCATTGGCCCCGGCGCCCTGGGCGGCAGCTGCACCGCCCTGGCCGTGCACGTGGAGACCGGCCCCTGTCACATTGCCGCCCTGCCGGTGGCCGTGAACATGGGCTGCTCCGCCATGCGCTACGCCAGCATCCAGATCATCCCCAACACCGCAAAGGAGGCGTAAGCCATGGGCCAGAGCACCGCAAACGAACCCATCCGCCTGACCCTGCCCCTTTCCAAGGAGGACCTGGCGCCCCTGCGCATCGGCCAGGAGGTCCGCCTGACCGGCCCGGCCTACACCAGCCGCGACGCCGGCCACATGCGCATGATGGAGGCGCTGGAGCAGACCGGCCAGCTGCCCTTCGGCCTGGAGGGCCAGACCATCTTCTACGCCGGCCCCACCCCCGCCGCCGCCGGACGTCCGCTGGGCTCCGTGGGCCCCACCACCGCCAGCCGCATGGACTTCGCCACCCCGGCCGTCATGGACGCGGGCGTGGCCGCAGTCATGGGCAAGGGCAAGCGCTCCCAGGAGGTCATAGACGCCTGCAAGCGCAACGGCAGCGTCTACTTCGCCTGCGTGGGCGGCATTGCCGCGCTGCTGGCCAAGTGCGTGACCAGCTCCGAGCTGGTGGCCTGGGAGGACCTGGGCACCGAAGCCCTGCGCCGCATCCAGCTGGAGGACTTCCCCGTCTTCGTGGCGGTCGACACCCAGGGCGGCGACCTCTACCGCGCCATCGAGGCCGGCCAGCAGGTCTAGCAACGGCACTTTCGCCCCATAACGCACAAGGAGCCCCGACCTTCATCCCAGGTCGGGGCTCCGTTGTTTACACGGGCGAAAGACCCGTCGCGACACGCTGCCGCGAGCACGGGTCCGCTACTGCACGGTCTTGGTGGCGATCACGTCCACGCCGGTCCCGCACACGTCGGGGATCAGCACGTCGCCTTCCCGCACCGGCGGCACCAGGCTCAGGTCGGACAACTCGGCCAGGACCGCGCGGATCAGGTTCTTCGGCACCGCATCGGCCGTCTTCACGCTGACCGGGCACAGGCAGCCCTGCACCGGCACGGCGGCCGTGACCATGCGCACCGGGTGCACCGCCTCCTGGCGGGCGTAGTTCTTGCCGCGGACGCAGCCGTGGCCCAGCACGTTGCTCACGTCCATGCCGTTGACGCCCTGGGAAATGGTCAGCGAAACCTGGCAGCCCAGGGGGCAGCAGATGCACGTGTAGGTTTCGTCATAGCTCTTGGTGACGCCGCCCACCCAGGCGTCGTCGTGATGGGAGTTCACGCCCTCCCACTTCGCAGGCACGGCCTGCACGTTCTTGTTGTCGCTCATGCCTGGACCCTCACCTTCACGCACGCGGCGCCCTTGAAGAAGTCGCCGTCAACCTCAATGCTCTGCATCTCCGCCGGAACGGCTATCATGACGCGCTGCTTCTTTTCCGCCAGCACGTTGCCGTCCGCGTCAAGGGCCTGGGCCACCAGGCGGGCCTTTTCGAAGGAGCCCGAGGTGCGGAAGCGCAGGGTCACGGGCTTGCCGCCGGCGTAGGCGTACTGCGGGATCACGTAGCGCACGCCCTCGGCGGGCTGCACGGGCACCCGCTCCTCCTCATGGGAGAACTCCACGCCCAGGGCATGGCGGGCGGCGCACAGGCCGGCCTTGTCGCCTTCGTCGGAAACGAAGTCCACCAGGTCGTGGATGTGCAGGGCATTGCCGCAGGCGAACACGCCGGGCACGTTGGTTTCATAGTTGCTGTCCACCACGGCGCCGCCGGTCATGCGGTCCAGGATCACGCCGGTTTCCTCGGCCAGCTGGTTTTCGGGGATCAGGCCCACGGAAAGCAGCAGGGTGTCGCAGGCAATGCGGCGCTCGGTGCCGGGGATGGCCTGGTAGCGCTCGTCCACGCGGCTCACGGTCACGGCCTCGATGCGGCCGTCGCCGTGGATCTCGGTGACGGTCTGGCTGGTGTACAGCGGAATGCCGAAGTCGTCCAGGCACTGGACGATGTTGCGGCGCAGGCCCGACGGGGTCGGGTTGATCTCGAACACGCCCACCACCTTGGCGCCGGCGAAGGTCAGGCGGCGCGCCATGATCAGGCCGATGTCGCCGGAGCCCAGGATCACGACCTCCTTGCCGGGCAGGCAGCCCTGCAGGTTCATGTAGTTCTGGGCGCTGCCGGCGCTGAACACGCCTGCCGGTCGGGTGCCCGCGGTGTTCAGGGCACCGGCTCCGCGCTCGCGGGATCCCGTGGCCATGACCGCGGAATGGACCCGCAGCGTGGTGGCTACCTGGGGCGAAACGAAGCTCACGTTCACGTGCTGCATGCCGGCCTTGGCCTGCTCGGCGTCGGAGGCGGCAGCCACCTCGGTGACCGTCGCCTGGGGAATCACCGTCACGTCCAGGCCCTCCAGCTTGGCCAGCTCGGCGGTGGCGTACTCGGGGCCGGTGAGCTCCTTGCCGAAGCGGTGCAGGCCGAAGCCGTTGTGGATGCACTGCTTCAGGATGCCGCCCTGCAGCGGCTCGCGGTCGATCAGCGCAACATGGGCGCCCTCGCGGGCAGCGGCCGCTGCGGCGGAGATGCCCGCCGCGCCGCCGCCGATGACGGCCACGTCGAAGTCCACCGGCGCCTGGCGGTGCGCCTGGGCGGTTGCGGCCCAGTCGGCCTCGCGCTCGTCGGTTTCGGCCTTGACGGTTTCCACGTACTCCTCCGGGGAGCCGGTCAGGATCTGGGTGCCGGCAAAGCGCTTGGGCAGGTCCTCCGGACGCACGCCCAGCTCGCGGGTGATGGCCTTGGTGATCTCGGGCATGCAGAAGCCGCCGTGGCAGCGGCCCATCATGGCCTCGGTGCGCCACTTGATGGCGTCCAGGCACAGCACCGGGATGTTGGTGTGGACCACGCTCACCACGTCGGCCTCGCTCACCTCGCGGCAGCGGCAGAGCACTCGGCCGTGGCGCGGGTCGGCGTCAATGGCGGCGGCGCGCTCGCTTTCGTCCATGGCATGGAAGGTCTTGGGCAGGACGAAGACCGGGTCGAAGTCCGGGTTGGCGGGCGCATCCAGCAGCTCGGCAATCTGGGAAGCAATGTCCGCTGCCACCGCGGGGGCGGAGGTCAGGCCCGGGGACTCGAAGCAGGCTATGTTGAAGAAGCCCGGGGCGTCGTCCGGCTGGCCAATGACGAAGTCGCCGGTGTTGCCCGTTGCGCGGATGCCGGCGAAGTTCGTGATGAGCTGGCGCATGCTCAGCTCCGGGAAGGTGCGCTTGGCCGCGGACACGATGCCGTCCAGGCCATCGCGGGTGGTGGCGGTGACGTCCTTGTCCTGCTGCGCCACCGCGTTGGGGCCCACCAGCAGGTTGCCGTGGACCGTTGGGGACACCAGCACGCCCTTGCCGTTCTTGGTGGGCGCCTGGAACATGGTGCGCTGGAACAGATGGCCTTCGGTGTTGTCCAGCAGGCAGTAGTCGCCGCGACGCGGGGTGATGCTCAGCTTGCGCTCGGACACCATGTTGTTGAGCTCGTCGGCATGGACGCCGGCGGCGTTGACCACGGTGCGGGCCAGGATCTGCTCGGCGCCCTGCTCCGTCTGGACGGTCAGCTGGTAGCCGCCCTCGGCGGGGGCCACGTCCAGCACCTTGCAGCCGAAGCGGAAGGCCACGCCGTTCTGGGCGGCGTTTTCGGCCGAGCGCCAAGCCACCTGGTAGGGGTCGGCAATGCCGCCCGTGGGGACCAGCAGCGCGCCCAGGGCCTCCTTGGACACGTTGGGCTCCAGCCGCTGCAGCTCTGCGGAGTCGATGACCCGCAGCTGCTCCACGCCGTTTTCCACGCCGCGGTCATGCAGCGCCTGGACGGACTCCATCTCCTCTTCGGTGAACGCCAGGACCAGCGACTGGTTGTTCTTGTACGGGAAGCCCAGCTCGGCGGCCCACTGGGGGTACATCTTCGAGCCGGCCACGTTGTACTTGGCTTTGAGGCTTCCCGGCTTGGGGTCGTATCCGGCATGGACGATGCCGCTGTTGGCGCGGGTCGCGCCCTCGGCCACGTCCAGGCCCGCCTCCAGGACCAGCACGTCCAGGGCATAGCGGGCGCATTCGCGCGCCGTGCAGGCACCGGCAACGCCAGCGCCCACTATGACTGCGTCGTATTGCTTCATAAGCTTGACCTTTCCGGCTGCCGGGTTCCGCCCGGCACGTAGTGCTTTGCCGTTTTGTTCACTCTATCATAGGCAGGCCCCCGTCCGACGGTTCGAACGGGGGCCTGGTCAGGCAATATGCGGGGCGAAAGACTCCTCTGCGACCTATTCAGACTTCTTCTTGGCCGCAGTCTTGGTGGTCTTCGCCTTAGCGGTCTTGGCCTTGGTGGACTTGGTAGACTTTGCCTTCGTCCCCTTGCCCTTGGCCTTGGCCTCCTTGGCGGCCTTCTGCTCCTCCTTGGACGGGCAGTCGAAGTTGGGGCACAGCTTCCACGGGCCACGCTGGGTGGTGATGATCACCATGGGCGCGCCGCAGCTTTCGCACACCTCCTCCGTGGCCGTGATGGCGCCGTTGGGCGGCAGCGGGTAGCCGGTCTGGCACTCATCGTAGTTGGCGCAGCGGATGGAGCGCTTCAGCGTGCGGGGGTTCTTGCGGGCCACCAGGGCAAAGTCCTTGCCGGCGGCGGCGCAGGTCGGGCACTGGCCCACCACCACGTCGGGTTCCTGGTTGGTGGCGCAGTTGGGGTCTATGCACAGCACCTGGGGCTTGGTGCGGAAGGCCGTGACCTTGACCTGGGGCATGCCGCAGGTGGCGCAGGGCTCCTGCTGGGATTCGATCTTGCCCTTGGGCAGCGGGTAGGTCACGTCGCAGTCCGGCCAGCCGGCGCAGCCGATGAACATGGACTTGGTCTTGTTGGAGGTGCGGATCTGCAGGTCCTTGCCGCACTTGGGGCAGGGGCCCACGTAGGCGTCGGCGGCCACGGCGTCGGCCAGGGCCTCGCCCACCTCCTCGGAGTGCGGGATCAGCACGCCCAGCTGCTCGGCCAGCAGGTTGCGGGACTCGTCCACCACGTCCTTGCGGGTGGACTTGCCGGCGGCGATGGCGTCCATGCCGGACTCCAGCTGGGCCGTCATCTGGGCGCCGGTAATGTGCGGGGCGAACTTGCCCAGGGCATCGCACACGGCCATGCCCAGCTGGCTGGGCTCAATGGGATCGTTCTGCACGTACTTCACCGCGTACAGGCGCTCGATGATGCTGTGGCGGGTGGACTTGGTGCCCAGGCCCAGCTTCTCCATTTCCTGGATCAGGCGCGCCTGGCTGTAGCGGGCGGGCGGCTCGGTCTGCTTCTGGGTGCAGGTGGCGCCGCCGAAAGCGACTTCCTGGCCCAGGGACAGGGCGGGCAGCTGCTCGTCCTTCTTCATGCCGAAGGGGTAGATGGCGCGGAAGCCCGGCACCACCAGCACGTCGCCCTTGGCGGCAAAGCGCTCGGGCGCGGCGGCCGCGGGCCCCTGGACCTCCAGGGTGACCTTGGTGCCCTGCACCTCGGCTGGACCGGACAGGGTCGCCAGGAAGCGGCGGGCGATCAGGTTGTACAGCTTGTAGTCAGCCGCGGGCAGGTCGTCCGGGGTCGCCATGGCCGTGGGATAGATGGGCGGATGGTCGGTGGTTTCCTTCTTGCCGCGAGTTGCGGTCAGCGGGCCCTTGGCCAGCAGCTCCTTGCAATACGGGGCGTAGGCCGGGTTGCCGGAAATGACGTTCACGACCTCGGCCAGGTCCAGGGACTTGGGATACACCGTGTTGTCGACGCGGGGGTAGCTGATGTAGCCGCCCATGTACAGGCTTTCCGCAATGCGCATGGTGCGGGCCGGGGACAGGCCGATGGCGCTTGCCGCGGTCTGCAGGCTGGTGGTGTTGAAGGGAGCGGGCGGGGCCACCTTGCGGCCCTTGGTCTCCACGTCCACCACGCGGGCCACGGAGGCGCCGTCCACGTTGGCCATGGCGGCATCTGCTTCGCCCTGCTGCTTGAAGCGGCCGTGGGCATGGGGAGCCTCGAAGGCGTCTTCGTCCCCGCCGAACTGGCCGTTGATGACCCAGTAGTCCTCAGGGACGAAGGCCAGGCGCTCACGCTCGCGCTCCACCACCAGCGCCAGCGTGGGGGTCTGCACGCGGCCGGAGCTGCGCACGTTGCCGTAGCCGGCGAAGCGGACCAGCGTCAGGTAGCGGGTCAGGACGGCGCCCCAGATCAGGTCGATGTCCTGACGGGACGCGCCGGCGCTTGCCAGGTCCATGTCCATCTCCACCAGATTTTCGAAGGCGTGGGTGATCTCGGCCTTGGTGAAGGACGAGTAGCGGGCGCGGGACACCGGAGCCGTGGGGTTCACCTGCTGGATGCACCACAGGGCATCGGCGCCGATGAGCTCGCCCTCGCGGTCGAAGTCCGTCGCGATCACGATGGAGTCGGCCTTCTTGGCCAGGTTCTTCAGGGAGCGGATGATTTCCTTCTCCTTGGGCAGCTTTTCGATAGGCGCATAGGCCAGGTACGGCAGGGCGTCCATCTTCCAGCCCTTGAGCTCGACGCCGTCTGCCAGGAAGGGCTTGCGCTTGGTCTTGTACGGCGGCTTTGCCAGGCTGGTGGGGACATGAGCCTCCACCACCTCGCCGTCGGCGTTGACGCCGCGCCAGCCGCCGCGCTTCTTGTACACCAGGGACGGAACGAAGTCAGGCTCAAGGATGTGGCCGCGCAGGCCGATGGTCACCCACTCCTCCCCGTCCACGGTGAACCGGTAGATCGGCGTGGAGTAGACCTTGTCCGCGGTGGGCTTGCCAATGCCCAGGAGCGCCGCGATCTTCTGCGCGGCGTCATGCTTTTCCGTTACGACCAGCTTCATGGTTGACCTCCTTGGTCCGGAGGAGCGCCGCGTTTGCCTGCGCAGCGTTCCCGTGTTCATTCGTCCACACGCGCCCGTTCTGTTTATTTACGTGTGATGGGCAGTCGCCGCGGACATAGCACCGCAAGCGACGGGGTGTAGGATACACGATTTGAGCGCGGTTCGCGGAAAATTCACGGACGGGCTTTTCAGGCCCGGGCGCTGCGACCCTCCCAGGACGGCCCGGATTGACAGCCCCTCCAGCACCGAGGCCCGCGCAACAGGCCGACTGCCAGGCGGGTGTGGGCAATGATGGCCTTCGGGGCAGAATCACGAGTTTAGAGAGGGCCCCTGGACAAAACTTCATGCTTAGAGAGACCGATGTCCATTTCGAGGCAAGCGTCGGTCGCGTCCGTAAAGTGGTGTAAATACAAGGAATGAGCCAGGGGCTCCTCTCC
>JAUNCQ010000057.1 GCA_030526515.1 Coriobacteriia bacterium | reverse complement strand
GAGCACATCCTGCTGGCCCGTCAGGTTGGCGTTCCCTACATCGTTGTCTTCCTGAACAAGTGCGACATGGTCGACGACGAGGAGCTCATCGAGCTCGTCGAGATGGAAGTCACCGAGCTGCTCGAGTCCTATGAATTCGAGGATTGCCCGATCATCCGTGGTTCCGCTCTGAAGGCCCTGGAGGGCGACGCAGAGTGGCAGGAGAAGATCTGGGAGCTCATGGACACCGTTGACTCCTTCATCCCGACCCCGGAGCGCGACGTCGACAAGCCGTTCCTGATGGCTGTTGAGGACACCATGACCATCACCGGCCGTGGTACCGTTGCTACCGGTCGTGTTGAGCGCGGCATCCTGCATATGAACGACGCTATCGAGATCGTCGGCATCAAGGAGACCATCAACACCGTCTGCACCGGCATCGAGATGTTCCGTAAGCTTCTTGACGAGGCTCAGGCTGGTGACAACATCGGCTGTCTGCTCCGTGGCGTGAAGCGCGACGAGATCATCCGTGGTCAGGTTCTGTGCAAGCCGGGTTCCGTGACCCCGCACACCGAGTTCCTGGGCCAGGTCTACATCCTGACCAAGGAAGAGGGCGGCCGTCACACCCCGTTCTTCGATGGCTATCGTCCGCAGTTCTACTTCCGTACGACCGACGTCACTGGCGTTGCTCACCTGCCCGAGGGTACCGAGATGGTTATGCCCGGCGACAACGTTGAGCTGCGTGGCGAGCTGATCCACCCGATCGCTATGGAAGAGGGCCTGAAGTTCGCTATCCGCGAGGGTGGCCGTACCGTTGGCTCTGGTCGCGTGACCTCCATCATCAAGTAATTAAACTCACTTGAGATGATCGTGCCGGGGGGTTATAATAACCCCCCGGCACCTAAACAGATTCATGTGTAGTCCAAGCTCTAAGGATGACGGTAAAAGGAGTATTCATGCGTACATTGGTCACTATGGCCTGCACCGAGTGCAAGCGCCGCAACTACACGACCAAGAAGAACAAGCAGAACAACCCTGACCGTATCGAGTTGAAGAAGTACTGCAAGTGGTGCCAGCGCCACACGCTTCACAAGGAAACTCGATAGAGGTTCTCAGAGGTAGGAACAGTACAGGCCAGTAGCTCCAATTGGTAGAGCGGCGGTCTCCAAAACCGCATGTTGGGGGTTCGAGTCCCTCCTGGCCTGCCAGCTTGTTTTTGTACGAGCAGCCTATTGGCTGCTTGTTTGGTGTATAGATACATATCATTTTTTGACCATACCGGTTATTGTTGAAGGATTCAGATGGCTAAGAAATCAAAGACTCAGCGAGCAAAGGCATCCGAAAAGCGTGCGGCAAAGAAGCTTGCCGCTCAGGAGCAGATCGAGAACGGTCAGCTTGCAGAATCTGATGACACTGCTAGCGCAAGTGCTGGATCGAAGCAGGATGTTGCTAAGACCTCTTCCAAGAAGGAGGAGAAGCCCAAGAAGCAGCGCTTCAAGTTCCTGCGCGAGGTGCGTAGCGAAATGAAGCGTGTAACCTGGCCGACTCGCCAGGATGTTCTGCGTTGGAGCGGTGTTGTTGTTTGCGCCCTTCTGTTCTTCGGCCTGTATGTTGCCCTTCTTGATAATGCAATCATCACTCCGCTGCTGGTTGCCTTCTCTGGATTGGGGGCATAGGCATGGCGAAGAAATGGTATGTGCTCCACACCTATTCCGGCTATGAGAATAGGGTGAGGGACAATCTTCTGACGAGGATTGAGACCATGGGTCTTGAGAACAACGTTTTCAAGATCGAGATTCCGACGGAAACGGTTACCGAGATCAGGGACGGCGGCAAGCGCGTCGAGGCTGAGCACAAGGTCTTCCCGGGCTACGTGCTGGTTCGCATGGAGCTTGACGATCGTAGCTGGGCAGCCGTTCGCAACACTCCTGGCGTGACGGGCTTCGTCGGCGTTCAGGGCAATCCTTCTCCGCTTACGCGTGAGGAGTACAACAAGATCATGAAGCGCACCAATCGCGAGCTTCCCAAGAAGACTTCCACCGTCATTGAGGTTGGCCAGTCTGTCAAGGTCGTCTCTGGTCCGCTCTCTGACTTCGATGGTGTTGTCTCCGAGGTTTCCCCTGAGGCAGGCAAGGTTAAGGTGCTTGTCTCCATCTTCGGTCGCGAGACTCCGGTCGAGCTTGCTTTCGACCAGGTCACCACGATCTAATTTTCTTTGGACATACGCCTGGTGGTTTGTGCCCGCGTGGACCGGGGCTTCTCACGAAATCAGGCTGTGTTGATAGATGTAAAGCATATGGCGGGCTGCGGTCCGCCACAACGCTGAAAGGTAGTTAAGAGTTATGGCTGAAAAGAAGGTCACGGGTTTCATTAAGCTGCAGATCCCCGCTGGCGCAGCAAATCCTGCTCCTCCGGTTGGTCCTGCACTGGGCGCTCAGGGCGTCAACATCATGCAGTTCTGCCAGGCATTCAACGCTCAGACCCAGGAGCAGTCTGGCACCATCATTCCTGTTGAGATCACTGTCTACGAGGACAAGTCCTTCACCTTCGTGTGCAAGACTCCTCCGGCAGCTGTTCTGATCAAGGAGAAGCTGGGCATCAAGAGCGGTTCCGGTATCCCGCAGCTGCAGTTCGTCGGTACCCTTACCGAGGAGCAGCTGGGCGAGATCGCCGAGACCAAGCTCCCCGACCTCAATGCTTATGACATCGAGGCAGCTAAGAACATCATCGCTGGCACCGCTCGCTCCATGGGCGTGCGCATCGAGGGCCGCGAGATGAAGAAGGTCTATGTGCCTTCCAAGAAGCTGGCAGCAATGCTCAAGGGCGAATAATTCGCATTTATTTTCTGAACATGTGGGAGGACATTAGCTTGTCCGCCTAACCACGAAAGGATTCTTACGAATGGCAAAGCAGTCTAAGAACTATCGCGCAGCACTCGAGAAGCTGCCCGAGGCTCCCGTTACCCCGCTTGAGGCAATGAAGCTCGTCAAGGAGCTGTCCTTCGCCAAGTTCGACGAGACCGTCGAGGGTCACTTCCGTCTGGGCATCGACACCCGCCAGGCTGATCAGCAGCTGCGCGGCACTGTCAGCCTGCCCAACGGCTCTGGCAAGACCGTCCGCGTTGCTGTCTTCGCTGAGGGCGAGAACGCTCGCATCGCTGAAGAGGCTGGCGCTGACATCGTTGGCGTGAACGAGCTGGTTGAGGACATCATGGCTGGCAAGATCGAGTTCGATGCCGCCGTGGCTACTCCGGATCAGATGGCCAAGGTTGGCCGCCTGGGCAAGATCCTGGGCCCCCGTGGTCTGATGCCGAACCCCAAGCTGGGCACTGTCACCAACGACGTTGCTAAGGCAATCAAGGAGCTCAAGGGTGGCCGCGTCGAGTATCGTGCAGACCGTTACGGCATCTGCCATGTTGTTCTGGGCAAGTGCAGCTTCACCGCTGAGCAGCTGGCCGAGAACTATGGCGCCGTCTATGACGAGATCATCCGCATGAAGCCGGCAGCCGCTAAGGGCCGCTACGTCAAGTCAGTTACCGTGTCGTCCACCATGGCACCGGGCGTTTCCGTTGATTCTTCCGTTACTCGCGGCTACACCGCAGAGTAATCGCAAGCTCTTATCTATCAACATCGGGCACCCTTCGGGGTGCCCTTTTTATTAGTGATATACTTTCCCACGTCACAATACGTCTACGCGAATACCGCAGCATATGAAAGGCATTGTCCATGGCACGTAACATCATCAAGAAGTCCCCTGCCCAGATCGAGGCGATGAAGGAGGCTGGCCGTATTTCCGCGAAGGTCCTGAGGGAGGTCGGCAGGCTGGTTCAGCCCGGCGTTTCCACCCTTGAGTTGGATCGCTTCGTGGAGACCATGATTCGCCTTGAGGGCGGCATTCCTGCCTTCAAGGGATACGGCGGATTCCCTGGCTCCATCTGCGCGTCCGTGAACGAGCAGATCGTCCACGGCATCCCGTCTGATACCGTCATCCTGAAGGAGGGCGACATCATCTCCATTGACACCGGCGCCATTGTTGACGGCTGGGTGGGCGATAATGCCTGGACCTATGCCGTGGGCAAGATCTCCGAGGAGAAGAAGCGGCTGCTGGAGGTCACCGAGAAGTGCATGTGGGCTGGTCTTGATGCCGCTCGTCCCGGCAATCGTCTGGGTGACATTGGCGCAGCGGTTCAGGAGATTGCCGAGGCTGCTGGCTACGGCGTGGTTCGCGACTACGTCGGTCACGGCATCGGCCGTGACATGCATGAGGAGCCCAATGTTCCCAACTATGGCCGCAAGCATACCGGCCTGAAGCTGGAGGTGGGCATGGTGCTGGCCATCGAGCCTATGATCAACATGGGCACCTACCGCACCAAGCAGATGCCCGACGGTTGGCTGGTGTGCACCCAGGACGGCCTGCCCTCTGCTCATTTTGAGAAGACCGTGGCCATTACCGAGGACGGCCCGCTGATTCTTACCACCGAGGCCGACCACAAGCGTCCGGTCTAAGGTCGTCCTGATTCGGACCTGCGGGCAATTGACAGAGCGGAACAGTTTGGAGGTAGGGCAGCGTATGCGCGTGCTGGTGGTGGTGAATGTGGACAGTGGTCAGGCGCGTGATGCGTCCGTCCTGCTTTCCGCCTACTTCATGTCTCAGTCCATCGATTGCGTCATCTTCGCATCTGACGATCTTCCGTCATCCGGCCCCGCGGCCGGCTTCGGCCTTCCCGTGGAGGTGAGGGACGACCCTCGTTTCAAGGAGCGTTTTGACCTGGCTGTTGTGCTGGGCGGTGACGGGACGATCCTGCGCACCGCGCGCATGGTCGCGTCGTACCAGACGCCCATCATCGGCTTGAATTTCGGTCACCTGGGCTTCCTTGCCGATACCAGCGAAGACGGCGTCATCGAGCCGGTTGCTGCTGCTCTGGCGGGCGATGTGACGGTGGAAACCCGCACTAACTTGCAGGTTGATGTGATCTGCGACGACGACTGCGTGATCTCCGAACAGGACGCCCGCTGCGTCGTGTGCATGAACGAGGGTTGCTATCATCCCATCTACCGCGATGAGGCGGAGCAGGGCGAAAGGCCCTCTCATAGGACGTTCTTTGCCCTGAACGAGGTGTCGGTCGCTCGTGGATCGTCGGGTCACATCGTCGACTTTGAGATGAACATTGCGGGCGAAAGCGTTGCGCGCATGCGTGGTGACGGCGTGGTTGTTTCGTCCGCTACTGGTTCGACGGCATATGCGCTGTCTGCTGGCGGCCCCTTGGTGGCTCCTGACTTCGAAGGTCTGGTCGTGGTTCCGCTGGCGCCCCATACGCTGGTGTCCCGTGCCATCGTGACCGGCAAGAGCGACGTGGTTGAGGTTAATCTGGCTCAGGATTCCCACAGGCATGAGATAGCGCTGTTCACGGACGGCAACCTGATTGACCTGGGTTCGCCTGTCAGGCGCGTGATCGTGCGTCGGGGCATGTATCCCACGACGCTGCTTCGTTCGAAGCAGGGAAGCTTCTACCGGAAGACCTCAGATGTGTTCTTCCGGGACGCGCGCTGCAATTAGCCCATGGAAACAAGAAGGGGAGGCATCGCCTCCCCTTCGTTGCGTTATGCGGGCTATCTTTCGTCCTACTGATGGTAGAAACGATGCTGCTCGTACTTGGGCTCGCAGATTACGTTGATGCCCAGCTTCTTGTACAGCTTTTCGTCAGCAGAGGACAAGATGACCGAGAAATAGGCGTCGCAGCCGCGGAGCAGCTTGCAGCTTTCCATGGCCTTTGCGGCCAGCGGGTCGGAGGCGGAGCTGATGGACAGGGCGATCAGCATCTCGTCCGAGTGCAGGCGCGGGTTGCGGCTGGCAAGGAGCTCGGTCTTCAGACGAGTGATGGGCTCCAGGGCGTCGTCGCTGATGATGTAGGTATTCTTCTCGATGCCGGCGACCTTCTTCAGGGCGTTCAGCAGCAGGGAGGAGGCGGCGCCCAGCAGAGGAGACGTCTTGCCGACCACCACGGTGCCGTCCGGCAGCTCCATGGCTGCGGCGGGCAGGCCGGTGGTTTCCTCCTTCAGGAGGGCGGCGCTGCGAGCGGGGGACAGGCTGGGAGTCACGCCGGCCTGATTCATGAGCAGCTCGAGCTTCTTGACCTCGTCTTCGCCCATGCCGGAGCGCTTGACCTTGACGGCGGCCTGGAAGTAGCGGCGCACGATTTCGGTCTGGGATGCCTCGCGGCAGGCGTCATCGTCGAAGATGCCGAAGCCTGCCATGTTGACGCCCATGTCCGTGGGAGACTGGTAGGGGCATTCACCGTCGATCTTCTCCATCATGGCGCGCAGGACCGGGTAGATCTCGACGTCACGGTTGTAGTTGACGGTGGTTTCGCCATAAGCCTCCAGATGGAACGGGTCAATGATGTTCGCATCGTTCAGGTCGGCGGTTGCGGCCTCGTAGGCCAGGTTCACCGGGTGGTTCAGCGGAAGGTTCCAGATGGGGAAGGTCTCGTACTTGGCGTAACCTGCCTTCACGCCGCGCTTGTTCTCGTGGTAGAGCTGGGACAGGCAGGTTGCCATCTTGCCGGAGCCAGGGCCAGGAGCCGTCACCACGACCAGCGGGCGCTCGGTTTCCACGAACTCGTTCTTGCCCATGCCCTCGTCGCTCACGATGTGGTCGATAGCGTACGGATAGCCCTCGATGGGGTAGTGCAGGTAGCTCTTGATGCCCAGGGAGTTCAGACGCTTGCGGAAGGCATCCGCGTTCGCCTGGCCTGCGTACTGGGTGATGACCACGCTGCCCACCAGGAAGCCCATGCCGCGGAAGATGTCCATGAGGCGCAGCACGTCTTCGTCGTAGGTGATGCCCAGGTCGCCGCGGACCTTGCTCTTCTCAATGTGGTTGGCATTGATGGAGATGATGATCTCCACGTCGTCGACCAGGCTCTTGAGCATGCTGATCTTGGCATCGGGCTTGAAGCCGGGCAGCACGCGCGACGCATGGTAGTCGTCGAACAGCTTGCCGCCGAACTCAAGATAGAGTTTGCCGCCGAACAGGTCTATGCGCTTGCGGATGTTTTCCGCCTGCAGCGCAATGTAGCGATCGTTGTCGAATCCAATACGCATAGCTATTCCTTCCCGGGGGCCCATGGAACCTGTGCGGGCCCGCGTGTGTAAACCAAGCTAAATTATACGTGTAATTTGCCGCTCCCGACGCACGGATGCGGTCAGGGCGCACTTTCCCCTGAAGCACACTACCCATAGCCGTTGATGAGCGTGTTTCAGGCAGGTAAAAAAGAAGGGGACGAAACCTATTGTTCAAGGTGAACCGTAAAATCAGGTGCAAGCTAGACATGCCGATCGCGCCGGGCGCGACGGCGAAAGGAGGCCGTTGGCGCAGTGCCGAGCGGACGTGACATACGGGAGCAGGTGCGGGAGTACCTGGATTACCTGAGCGTGGAGCGCGGGGCGTCTCCCAAGACGCTGGATGCCTATGCCCATGACCTTCGTCTGTATGCCGACTACTTGGACTCGGTGGGCGTCACCGATGCGGGCAAGATCACCCTGCAAGACGTTTCCGTGTTCGAAGGCTACCTGCGGGAGGAGCGCGGCTACGCTCCCTCCAGCGCCAAGCGCATCTTGTCGGCGGTGCGGGGCATGCATCGCTTCCTAGTGCGGGAGGGAGAAGCGGAGGCCAACCCCGCCGACCAGCTGCCCTTGCCCAAGCTGCCCCAGAGCCTGCCCGACGTCCTGTCCGTGGAGGGCGTGGAGCGCATCATGGACGTGCCGGATACCAGTTCCGCGCTGGGCGTGCGGGATCGCGCCATGCTGGAGGTCCTGTACGGCTGCGGACTGCGCGTGAGCGAGCTGTGCTCGTTGGACGTGGGGGACCTGTATCTGGAGCAGGGGTACGTGCTGGTGCGTGGCAAGGGCGGCAAGAGCCGTATTTCCCCCGTGTCCGGACAAGCGCTGCGGTGGCTTGCCTCGTACCTGGAGGGAGCCCGTCGGAAGTTCCTGTCCAAGGCAGGGGAGGGCACCGCTGCGGTGTTCCTGAATTCTCGAGGCGGTCGCCTGAGCCGTCAGAGCGTCCATAAGACGGTGGCCCGCGTCGGAGCAGCCGCTGGCTTCCCGAACCTGCATCCCCACACTTTGCGACACTCCTACGCCACCCATATGCTGGCCGGCGGCGCGGACCTGCGCGTCATCCAGGAGATCTTGGGCCATGCGGACATTTCCACCACGCAAATCTACACCCATGTGGACCGCTCCCACATCCGGGAGGAGTACCTTTCCGCTCACCCGCGCGCCTAGACGCATGCCGTCTACCTGGGGGTTTGCCTGCTTGTGTGGGAAATGTGGGACGACCGCCCATTTTCGAGAAAAATTCCTTTGAACCGCCTTTCGGGGCGGTTCTTTCTTTTCCCACCCAATATGTTGTGGGTTTCCACCAAGCACTCCACAAATTGTGGAAAACCGTGGGGTGGAATGGGGTGAAAGTGGTGTGTGGGTGTGGGAAGGAGTGTGTTGCAGTGTGGGGCATGGTGGGATAGAATGACGGAACAGAAAGAGACCTAGCTGAAAATTCGGAAAGGGGGCACCCCGTGATCGACTTGATGGGCGAGTATCGCCACAAGGTCGACGCCAAGGGACGCCTGTCTTTGCCCGCAAAGTTCCGCAAGGCTCTTTCGACGGAATCGGAAGCCGAGGCTGCTGCCCCGGTGGAGCTGGTCATCACCATTGACCCGTCCGACGAATGCCTGTACGTGTTCGAGCCTGAAGGCTTCAACGAGTGGGTTGCGTCGTTCTTCGAAAAGGACGGCGGCTTTGACGCCCGCAGCAAGAAGCACACGGCCGTTCGCCGCAAGCTGAAGTCCCGGGCCAGGGAGGTCGAGGTCGACGGCGCAGGCCGTATCAACCTTTCGGCTGGCCAGCGTGAGTCCGTGGGCATTGCCAAGGACGTGGTGCTGGTGGGCAACACCGGCTACTTCGAGATTTGGGATGCCCAGAAGTGGGACGAAAGCTACGAGGACGTGGATCTTGAGTCCATGTTGTTCGACTAGGTCCCAAGGAAGGCACATTGACTACTGACTTTTGGCATATCCCGGTTCTGCTCCCCGAGTGTCTGGAACAACTCAAACTCCAAACGCACCACACGTTCGTAGACGCAACCCTCGGTGGAGCCGGCCATTCCCTGGAAGCTGCAAAGCTTCTGGGGGCATCGAGCACGCTCATCGGCATCGACCAGGACGAGTACGCGCTGACGGCCGCTCGCGAGCGGCTGGAGGCGCTGCCCGAGCAGCAGCGTCCTCACCTGGAGCTGCTGCGCGGCAACTTCGGCAACATGGACAAGCTCCTGCTGTCCGCCGAGGTTCCGGGCGTGGACGCGTTCCTGTTCGACATCGGCGTGTCCTCGGTGCAGGTCGACGAACCTTCCCGCGGCTTCAGCTTCAAGGCTGACGGCCCTCTTGACATGCGGATGGATCCGGGCAATCAAACCCTAACTGCAGCAGATGTCCTCAACTACTACAACGAAACAGACATCGCTCGGATCATCCGTACGTACTCGGACGAAAAGTGGGCAAGCCGCATCGCCCAGTTCGTGGTCAAGGCGCGGGAGCGTGAGCCGTTCGAAAGCAGCGGTCAGCTGGTGGAGGTCATCAAGGCCGCCATCCCTGCCTCCGCACGACGCGCCGGCGGGCATCCCGCCAAGCGTACCTTCCAGGCGCTTCGCATTGAGGTCAACGGCGAGCTTGACGTGCTCAAGCGCGGCCTGGAGTCGGCCATCCGCTGGTTGAATCCGGGCGGTCGCATCGCGGTCATCAGCTACCATTCGCTGGAGGATCGCATCGTCAAGGACGTCTTCAGCTCCTACGCGAACCGCTGCACCTGTCCGCCGGACCTGCCCATGTGCATGTGCGGCATGAAGCCCGCCGTGAAGGTGATCAGCCGAAAGCCCATCGTGCCCACGGCCGCGGAAATCGAGCGTAACCCGCGTGCCCGCAGCGCCAAGCTGCGTATTTGCGAAAAGCTTCGCTAACCGCTCCTAACAACGCAATACTGACGCCACCTGAACGCAACTCAAACACACCAGAAAGGGGGTCGGCCATGGCAGCACCTGCTTATTCCTACGCGTCTACCGCGCGTACCCTTGCGCCTCAGCGCGAGCGCACCCGCCGCCCGGAGCGCCGACCCGACGTGCGCGTCGTTCCCGGATCCCGTCAGAGGACCCAGAGCCGTCCCCTTGCCGGCAGCAGCATCAAGACTGCCTTCGTCATTGGCGCGGCGCTTGCCGTGATTGCCGCCCTGTGCGTGGCCCGCCTGTTCTTCGCAGCCGGCGCTGCCTCCGTGTCCATGGAAACCAACCAGGTTTCCTCCAACCTGGACCAGGCCCGTTCCGTCAGCAGTCAGCTGGAGGTCCAGACCACCAGCCTGGCAAACCCGGAGCGCGTGAAGGCGGAAGCCACCAAATTGGGCATGGTCCTGCCGTACGATACTGCTACCATAGTCCTTCCGGAAGATGTGGTGGCAACCACCGAAGACGGCTCCCTTTCCCTGAGCGAAAGCCTTTCGCGTGCGACTGGGGCCAACGCGGGAAAGTAGGGGCCTGTGGCTCAGTGGAATAGCAAGCGCGGGCGCCAGAGCGGTGCCTCGCGTGGTTCTGGAATGAATAATAAGCGTGCAGCGCGTCCGTCAGGTGCGGGCGCTGCTTCGTTTTCTGACGATTCGCTGCGCATCTACATCATCCTGGGCGTTTTCGCCCTGCTGGTCCTGGGCCTGTTCAGCCGCCTTGCCTACGTGCAGCTGGTAGCGGCCGACGACTACGCGGACAGCGCCCGCAACTCCCGTACCTCGGTCATCAAGGTGACGCCTCGCCGCGGCACCATCTACGACCGCAACGGCACGGTGCTGGCCATCAGCGTGGACGCCACCACCATCTACGCCAACCCCTCCGAGATCACGGACCTTGAGGCCGAAACCGCCCAGATCGCCTCTGTGCTCGGCGGTACCCCGGCTGACTATCAGAAGAAGATCGCCCAGGGCAGCAGCAGCTTTGCCTACGTGAAGCGCCAGGCCGACGTCAAGCTGGCCGAGCAGATCAAGGCCATGGACCTGGACGGCATCTACTTCCTGGAGGACACCCGCCGCGAGTATCCGTGCGGCCAGGTGGGCGGCCAGGTGGTGGGCTTCTGCAACCTGGATGGCGTGGGCGTTGCCGGCCTGGAGCTTCAGTACGACGAGCTCCTGTCCGGAACCACCGGCAAGGTGGTGGCCGAGTACGGCCGCAACGGCATTCCCATTCCCGACGGCGTCGGTGACAAGGAGTCCTCGGTGGACGGCCAGGACATAGTGGTGTCCATTGACGTGGTCATGCAGGAGGCAATGGAGCGCATCCTGGAGGACTACACCGAGCAGCTGGGCGTGGACACCGGCTCCGTCCTGGTGGACGGCAAGACGGGCGAAATATTCGCTGCGGCATCGACTCCGCTGTTCAACCCTGCGGACTCCTCCAAGTCCAAGCCCGATTCAACCGTCCTGAAGCCGCTTACCAAGTCCTTCGAGCCCGGATCCGTGTTCAAGGCGGTCACCTCCCTGAAGCTGCTGGAGACCAGGACCATGAACCCCAAGAGCAAGCTGTACTGCCCAGCCGAGATCGAAGCCGACGGCTACAAGGTCACGGACTCCCACGAGCGCCCGGCGGAAACCATGACCTTGCGCAAGATCATGGCGGATTCCTCCAACATCGGCGTTTCCCTGAGCACGGAGAAGATGGGCTTCGACAAGCTGAACCAGGCAATCGACCAGTACGGACTGAAGGATGCCACCGGCGTGGACTTCCCTGGAGAGCCGGACCCCATCGTGCCGGACTTCAGCGGCTGGTCCCGCATCCAGGGCTACAACATCTCCTTCGGCCAGGGCATCACCCAGACGCCGCTGCAGATGGCGCGCTTCTACGGCGCCCTGACCAACGGCGGCGTGGCCTGCACCCCGCACTTCCTGGTGTCCAAGCCCCAGAGCGACGAGACCGTCAAGTATGAGAAGACCAAGATCATCGATGACAAGAAGGCCCTGAAGAACCAGATCAGCCTGCTGAAGGCCGTCGTCGAGGAGGGCACGGGCACCCCGGGCCATATAGAGGGCTATCATGTGGCGGGCAAGACCGGTACGGCGGAGGTTGCCTCCGACCAGGGCGGATACAAGAAGGGCATCTACAACATCAGCTTCATTGGCTTCCTTGCCGAGTCCACCAGCAGCCTGGTGTGCTACACCGGTGCTTATGAATTAGATGCGGAGGGCAATGTGTCGCCTATATTCAAGGATATAATGCAAGAGGCAATTGAACGTTATAACATCGTGTCGAAGTAAGGCAGGTACCATGGGCAAGACGTGCGCGGAGCTGTTCAAGGGGCTCGACGGAACAATTATCGGCAACCAAGAAGAGCTGGTCACGGGACTTGCCTTCCGCAGCGACAAGGTGGTTCCCGGTGATGTCTTCTTCTGCATCGTGGGCACCGTGGTCGACGGCCACACCTTCGCCCAGGACGCAATTGACCGTGGGGCGAAAGTGCTGGTGGTGGAGCGCAAGCTCTATCTGGTGGACACCTCCGACGTGACGCTGGTGGTGGTGGACGACACCCGCCGCGCCATGGCGCAGGCGGCGTCTCGCTACTACGGCAACCCCTCCCGCTTCATGCAGCTGGTGGGCGTGACCGGCACCAACGGCAAGACCACCACCACGTTCCTGGTTGAGAGCATGGTGAAGGCCGCCCAGAAGAAGTGCGGCATCATCGGCACCACCGGCAACCTGATCGACGGACGCATGGAGGAGGCAGCCCATACCACCCCCGAGTCCCCGGACCTGCAGGAGCTCTTCGCCCGCATGCGCGACGTCGAGACCGACGTGGTGGCCATTGAGGTCAGCTCCCATGCGCTGGACCTGAAGCGCACCTTCGCCACTACCTTCGCGGTGACGTCCTTCACGAACCTGACCCAGGACCACCTGGATTACCATCACACGTTCGAGGCCTACTTCGAGGCCAAGGCGAAGCTGTTCAGCTCCGACTATCCGGCAAAGCGCGTCATCAGCGTGGATGACAAGTGGGGCGTTGCCCTGGCGCAGCGCTGCGTTGACGCAGGCGATCACGTGATCACCTTCGGCTTCGACGAGTCGGCGGACATCCATCCGACCAAGGTGGACTACTCCAGCACCCAGACCAAGGTCGAGCTGGCTGTCTGCGGCAGGGAGTATGCGTTCACGTACCCGCTGGTGGGTCGCTTCAACGTGTCCAACATCATGAACGCCTTCGGCATTGGCATGTGCCTGGGGCTGGATTCCGACACCATCATCCGCGGCCTGAGCACGGCGCCGGGCATTCCCGGCCGCCTGCAGCGCGTGGCCTCCGAGCACAGCAACGGCGTTGACGTGTTCGTGGACTACGCCCATACGCCGGACGCGCTGGATAAGGCCCTTGCCTCCATCATGGCGCTGAATCCCCGCCGCACACTGGTGGTGTTCGGCTGCGGCGGCGACCGTGATGCCACAAAGCGCTCTATCATGGGCAAGGTTGCCCTGGTCGCCGATTACGTGATCGTGACCAGCGACAACCCGCGTACCGAGGACCCCAACGCCATCATCCGGGACATCGTGTCCGGCATGGAGGCGGGCAAGGACCACTACGAGGTCGTTGCCGACCGTCGGGATGCCATCGCCCGCGCCATCGAGTTGGCGCAGCCGGGCGATGCCGTCCTGGTGGCGGGCAAGGGCCATGAGGATTATCAGATCATCGGCCACGTGAAGGTTCACTTCGACGACCGCGAGGTCGTGGCCGAGGAGTTCGCACGCGCCGCGAAGGCCCGTGCATAGAGGGGAAACATGCGTCTTTCTGCAAATCAGATAGCTGAGTTCGCCAACGGCCAGGTGCTGTTCTGTCCCATGGACGGAGCCACCCAGGCCCAGGGCGTGACCTGGGACTCCCGTGAGGTGGTCCCGGGCAACCTGTACGTTGCCCTGAAGGGCGAGCGCGTTGACGGCCACGCCTTCCTGTCCGCTGCCTTCGAGGCGGGGGCTAAGGTGGCGCTGGTGTGCCAAGATCCCGCGCCCGAGGTGCTTGAGGCCGCCGGCCGCCATGGCGCTGCCGTGGTTCGCGTGGCTGACACCTACGCGGCCGTCACCGATCTGGCCCGAGGCTGGCGCGATCTGCTGGCCGGCCGCGTGATCGGACTGACGGGCTCCACCGGCAAGACCACCACGAAGAACCTGGTGCGCGACGTCCTGTCCGCCGGCATGTCCGTGGTGGCCACCCGCGCCAACCAGAACAACGAGCTGGGCGTGCCCCGCACGCTGCTCACGGCCCAGGAGGAAACCCAGGCCGTGGTGGTGGAGATGGGCATGCGCGGCCTTGGTCAGATCGAGCAGCTGTGCGGTTTCGTCCGTCCCGAATGGGGCGTTATCACCAACGTGGGAACCAGCCACATGGAGCTGCTGGGCTCCCAGGAAAACATCGCCCGTGCCAAGGCGGAGCTTATGGCTGCGCTTCCGGGCGAAAACGGCGTTGCCTTCCTGAACGGCGCTGACCCGTACTCGGACATGGTGCGCCAGGTGGCCCAGCTGGACCAGCGCAGCGTGCAGGTGGTTGTCTACGACGGCGGCCTTGGTGCCGAAGAGCGTCAGGTGGAGGGCCCACGTGTGTGGGCTGAGCAGATTTCCCTGGACGACCAGGGCTGCGCTTCCTTCGAGCTGTGCGCCAAGGACGGTCAGCAGGAGCAGCGCGTTTCCTGCAAGCTGACCCTGCGCGGCCTGCACAATGTGCAGAACGCCTGCGCGGCGGCGGCCATCGGCTGGAAGGCCGGCATGGCCCTTGAGCAGGTGGCCCAGGCCCTGTCCCAGGCGCAGCCCGAGTCGGGTCGCCAGGAGGTCCTGCAGGCACCGGGCGGCTTCACCGTGGTGAACGACGCCTACAACGCCAACCCTGACTCCATGCGCGCGTCCCTGGCCACGTTCTGCGCACTGGCGGCTGCCGGCAAGCGCATTGCGGTGCTGGGAGACATGGGCGAGCTGGGCGACTTCGAGGAAGCCGGCCATGCCCAAACTGGCGCCTTGGCCGCCACCCTTCCCCTTGACCTGCTGGTGTGCGTGGGCCCGCTTTCCCGGGGCATGGCCGCCGCGGCCATTGACGGGGGAATGGATTCGGCCGCCGTCCGTTGCGTGGACGATGCGGCGCAGGCCTGCGAGCTGGTGGCCCCGCTCGTGGGAGAAGGGGATGCCGTGCTGGTCAAGGCCTCCCACTACATGGGCCTGGAAAAGGTTGTCGAAGGTCTGGTGAGGTAGCATGCTGACCATGTTCGCGTCGTATCCGACGTTTCTTGTGTTTCTGTCCATCGTGTTCGCCGCGGTGGTGACCATTGTCCTGACCCCGGGCTGGATCAAGGTCCTGAAGGCCAAGGCCATTGGCCAGCAGGTTCGCGCGGACGGCCCCCAGAGCCATCTGGTGAAGCAGGGCACGCCCACCATGGGCGGCCTGGTCATGCTGATCGC
>JAUNCQ010000005.1:52362-70406 GCA_030526515.1 Coriobacteriia bacterium | reverse complement strand
CACGAATGGATCCGGGCGCGAATGAGCCCAGCCGCGACTTAGGCCGGGCATGAAAAAGCCCCGCGTCGGGGGATCCGAGCGCGGGGCGAAAGGCGCGGTGCTGCTGCGTGCCGCCAGACCTCGTAGGTGGTGTTGCGCGCTGCCAGGTTCCGCGAGGAGCTGGTGGGTCGCAAAGCCGACGCTAGTTGCGGGTGTAGCGCAGGCCTACGAAGCAGGCGTCCTCGGGCAGGCCCTTGACCTTGTACATGTCCTTCAGCGGCAGCACGGACACGCGCCAGGTGTAGGACCTGGGTCCGATGCGCACGGTGCCTGTCTTGTAGGTGTTGCCGGACTCATCTTCGCCGGACTCGCTGACGTCCTTGGAGGTCAGCTTCTGGGACTCCATGGCGCGGCTCATGGCGGACTCCATGCCGCCGGTGCCGTAGTCGGCGTAGCGGATGCGCACGGTGTAGCCGGTCTTCTGCTCAACGTCCAGGCGCCAGGTGCCGTAGGTCAGCTTCACGAACTCGTCGTTGCGCAGCTTCGACATACCCTGGGACAGGGCGTCGGCCGTGTGCTCGGCGGAGCTGTTGGGACCCACGGCGAAAACGTCCATCTGCTGCTCGTCCTGCTTGGACGCGGGAACGTCCACCAGGGTGGCGCCTTCAGACTTCAGATAGCTGCGAGTCTCCTCGTTGCTGGTGCTCACGATGTTCTTCAGGCGCGGCAGCTTCGTCTCCAGGTTCTGGCCTATGATCTCCTGCACCTGCGCATCGGCGCGCATGCCGCTCAGGACCAGCTTGTCCATGGCCACGTAGGCGCATCCGCCGCCGACGACCACGGCAGCCGCCACGATGATGCCCGCGAAGGCGCGGGAGGCGCCGGTGATCTTCTGCGGGCGGGAAAGTGCGCCTGCATCAATGTAGGTAACGCGCTTGGAGCGCTTGAACTTGTCCAGGGAACTGGGTTGCTGCTTGGTCATGTATGTTCCTATGCCTCGGTTTCGTCTTCTGTGAAGGTCTCGTATCCCTGCTCGGAAACCACCAGGGTGGCGGCACCAGGCAGGATTCGGGCCGAAAACGGCGTCATGCGGCCGGTGACCTCGCCGTCATACTGGATGTTCAGCGGCGGATCGGCCACGATGGTGCACTCGCGGCCGCGGTGCACCTCCATGATGTTGCTGCGGTACGGGAAGTCACCGCCGCGGTCGAGCATGGCGGCGCCGATGGCCGGCAGCAGCTCCACGGCGTTGCGGACCTTCAGCACTACGATGTCCAGCATGCCGTCGCGGGGCTGGTTTTCGTAGGTGACGGACAGGTCGAACTGAATCTTGCTGAAGTTCACCAGCAGCACGCACAGGCCGTCGCATTCGTGGGTTTCCCCGTCCACGGTGATGGTGAAGTGGGACGCCTGGGGCGCAAAGTTGTCCACCGCGGCACGGAAGTACGCCAGCGGACCAAGCACCTGCTTGTGGGGCTTGGCGGCCTCCATGATGGTGGCATCGTAGCCTGCGCCCGCCATGATGCCGAAGCCGTACTTGTCGCCATCGATGTTGATTTCGCCCAGGTCGAAATCCAGCCTCCGGCCTTCACGAGCCAGCTTGGAAAGGGCGTGGGATTCCAGGGGGGACGAAACGTTCAGCGCAAGCAGGTTCGCGGTGCCCGCGGGGAAGGGCAGGACCGGGACGCCGGTGTCGGCCAGCTCGTAGCATACGGCGGCGATGGTGCCGTCTCCGCCGCTGGCGACCACCAGGTCGAAGTCGCGGGCGTCTGCCAGGAATCCTCGCAGGTCGGTGGTGCCGTCCGTGGAGCGGACCGTCACCTGGTCACCGTCCTTGGTGAAGGAGCGGATGAAGTCGTAGATCGAGCCGTCGTTCAGACCCGATGCGAGGTTGTTGATAATGAGTAGTTTCACGGCCGACCTTTCAGTTGGTATCATTTGATGGTACAACATAACGTCGAAACGAACTATGAGCTTTGTGAGGTTCCGCGTGTATATAGATACCCAGGAAGAGCTCGAGGCATTCGTCGCCCGAGCCCATGAGTCGTCTGTGCTTGCCATAGACACCGAGTTTCTTCGCGAGAAGACGTACTATGCCAAGCTGTGCCTGATCCAGATGGCCACCGATGACGAGGTGGTCATCGTGGACCCGTTCGCCGTGCGCGATATGAAGGTGCTGGCCCCGCTGCTGACCAACGAGGACGTGGTCAAGCTGTTCCATGCCGGCACCCAGGACTTGGAGATCCTGTACCACGAGGTGGGCGTGCTGCCCAAGCCCATCTTCGACACGCAGATCGCCGCGTCGCTGCTGGGCCATGTGCTGCAGATCGGCTATGCCAACCTGGTCCATGCCGAGTGCGGCGTGACCCTGAAGAAGGTCGACTCCTTCACGGACTGGTCCCGCCGTCCGCTGTCTGACTCCCAGATCGAGTACGCTGCCGACGACGTGATCTACCTGCCCCGCATGTACCAGAGCATGACCAAGCAGCTCAAGCAGAAGCGTCGTCTGGGCTGGCTTTCCGACGACTTCGCCGAGCTGTCCAACCCGGCCAACTACGAGCAGGACAGCCGCGAGCGCTTCCGTCGCCTGAAGCGCGGCGGCTCCCTGAACCGCCAGCAGCTGTCCGCCGCCCGTGAGGTGGCCGCCTGGCGCGAGGACACCGCTAAGAAGCGCAACCTTCCCCGCAAGTGGGTGCTGACCGACGAGCAGATCGTGGAGGCTTGCAAGCGCGGCTCCCGCACCATCGACGACCTGTTCATGGTCCGCGGCATGCGTGAGAAGCTTTCCACCCGCGACGCCCGCGTGGTGGTGGGTCTGATCTGCCAGGGCCTGGACCTGCCCGAGGACCAGTGGCCCGACCTGCCCCGCGGCGGCCGCAACGAGCCCAACGTGGACGTGGAGGTGGACCTGATGATGGCCATCGCCCGCATCCGCGCTCGGGAAAACGACGTGGCCCTGCAGGCGTTGGCATCCCATAGCGACCTGGAGCGCATGGCCCGCGGGCACACGGAAGGCGTTGAGGTCCTGCGCGGCTGGCGGCGCAACCTGGTCGGCAAGGAGCTGAAGGACCTGCTGGCCGGCAAGCTGACCCTGAGCATTGGCAAGAACGGCGTCGAGATCACCAAGAAGAACTAAGGAGTTGCCATGAGCTACCTGACCCTCATCATCCTGACCCTGGGCATTGGCCTGATCGCCTCCTGGTGGTGCAACCATGCCCTGAAGAAGTACCAGAACGTGCCCACCGAAAGCGGCATCACCGGTGCCCAGGCCGCTCAGCAGATGCTGGCCTACTACGGCATCTACAACGTGCCGGTGCACCAGGGCGCCGAAGGCCAGGACTTCTTCGACCCGCGTTCCAATTCGGTGACCCTTTCGCCCTCCGCATACCACGGCCGCAGCGTGACTGCGCTGGCAACCGCCTGCCATGAGGTCGGCCATGCCTGCCAGTACGCCCAGGACTACACGCCCATGAAGGTCCGCGGCGCGCTGGTGCCCGCCGTCAACCTGGCGTCCAACGCCTGGATGATCGTGTTCTTCGCCGGCATCTTCCTGAACCTTGCCGGCCTGGTGGACCTGGCTATCCTGCTGTACGCGGTGGCCGTGCTGTTCCACGTGGTGACCCTGCCCGTGGAGTTCAACGCCTCCAGCCGGGCCCTGAAGTACATGCAGACCGTGGGCGTGAGCACGGGCGAGATCGCCGGCTCCAACGCGGTCCTGCGCGCCTGCGCCTTCACCTACGTCGCCGCTGCGCTGACCTCCCTGCTGCAGCTGCTGTACCTGCTGGCTGCTCGCGAGGACTAGCCTATGGGCCGCGTCAGCAGCTCCTACGACCAGGGCTTCGGCGTTCCCGCCGAGCAACCTGCCGCCTACACCTGGGCCCCCGAGCCCGAGCGTCCTGCCGAGCCTGAGAAGAAGCCTTTCTCCGTCACTGGTGCCCTGGGCCTTGCTCGCAAGGCACTGGAGGACCTGACCGTGTGCGTGGTGGGCGAAGTGTCCGACGTCAGCATCAAGGCGGGCTTCAAGGCGGCGTACTTCACCATTAAGGACGAAAAGTCCGTCCTGTCCTGCATGATGTGGAACAACCGCTACCAGAGCTGCGGCGTGGAGCTGGACGTGGGCATGAAGGTCGTGCTGACGGGCCGCTTCACCCTGTATGCCGCCCGTGGCACCATGAACTTCGACGTCTTCAGCATCAAGCTGGAGGGCGAAGGCGAGCTGCGCATGCAGATCGCCCGCATGATCCGCAAGCTGGAGGCCGAGGGTCTGACCGCTCCGGAGCGCAAGCGTCCCATTCCGCAGTTCCCCGAGCGCATAGGCCTGGTCACGAGCCCCCGCGGCGCCACCGTCCATGACGTGCTCAGGACGCTGCGCCATCGCTATCCCTACGGCCAGGTGCTGTTCGCCGGCGTTCCGGTGGAGGGTCCTGGCGCCGCTGCCGCCATGATCGAGGGCCTGCGCTGCGTGGAGCGCGCCGGCGCCGAGGTCATCCTGCTGATCCGCGGCGGCGGTCCCCTCGAGAGCCTGATGCCCTTCAACGACGAGTCCCTGGCCCGCGCCATCGCGGGCTGCTCCGTTCCGGTTGTGACCGGCGTGGGGCATGAGACTGATACCACCGTCGCCGACCTGGTGGCGGACCTGCGCACGCTTACGCCTACCTTCGCGGCTGCCGCCGTGAGCCCGGACACCAGCGCGGTCCTGGGCCAGCTCGAGCAGCAGAGGGTGCAGCTCCACCGCGGCCTGAGCCAGCGCTTCGAGAAGATGCGCCTGGTTCTGCAGCGGTATGCCGAAAAGCCCGTGCTGAAGGACGTGCGCTCCCTGCTGACCCCCACGGTGCTGGAGCTGGACGACCTGCAGGCGCGCCTGAGCCAGGCGCTGCCCAACCGCATGCAGTCGGATCGAGCCAAGCTCGACCTGTTGCAGACCAGGTTGTCGTCGGCTCTGGGCCATGCCCTGGACGTGCCCCTGCGCAACCATCAGGATGCGTCCAGGCGCCTGACGTCCCTGGCGCCCCGCCTCCTGGACGGCTACCGCAGGCAGGTGGGGCTTTCCGCTGCGCAGCTGGAGGCTCTTTCGCCCGTTGCCGTGCTTTCCCGCGGCTATGCCATTGCCCGCGACCCGCAAGGCGATGTGCTTCGCAGCGTCGACCAGGTGACCCCTGGCCAGGACATCACCGTGCGGGTGGCCGACGGCACTGTTGCCGCCAGCGTCACCGGCGCCGAACCCCTTCAGAAGCAGTAATCCGGAAAGGAACCGAACCATGGAACAGAACGCAGCGCCCATTTCCGAGCTCACCTTCCGTCAGGCCATGTCCGAGCTGACCGGCATCGTGAACGTGCTGGAGGGCAACACCTTGGAGCTGGAGGATTCCCTGAAGCAGTACGAGCGCGGCGTGGCCCTGCTTGCCGAGCTGCAGAAGCGCCTGGCCGCCTCCCAGCAGCGGGTGGATACCCTCATGGGCCAGATCCAGCCGGAGCACGACGACCACGCCCAGGACACCACCGTCTCCTAGGCGCGCGGGCGAAATACGCCCCTGAGCGGCAATTTAGAACATACGTTTGCCTTGCTTTTCGGTGAGCGGCGCGCCGCTTGCCGAAACCAAGCGGTTGCCTTCGCCAGGTTTTCTAATATTGAAAGCCTAATGTTGAATTCTAGGAGGCCACGTGAACGTTCTCGTCATCAATGCAGGTTCATCTTCACTGAAGTACCAGCTCATCAATGTTGAAACCCGCAATCTTCTTGCCAAGGGCGTCTGCGAGCGCATCGGCGACGATGAGTCCTTCCACAAGCATGGTCTTGACGCCAACGAGGCCGTCATCAGCCAGCCGCTGAGGGATCATGATGAAGCCATCGCCGTGGTTCTGAAGACCCTGGTGGAGGGGGAGGACGCTCCCATCAGCGACCTGTCTCAGATCGACGCCGTGGGTCATCGCATCGTCCAGGGCGGCAAGTACTTCAGCAAGTCCACCCTGATCGACGACGACGTGATCGCCAAGATCGACGAGCTGGCCGAGCTGGCACCGCTTCACAACAAGGCTGCCCTGCAGGGCATCTACGCCTGCAAGAACCACATGGGCGACATCCCCATGGTGGCGGTCTTTGACACCTCCTTCTTCCAGACCCTGCCGCCGAAGGCGTACATGTACCCGCTGCCCTACGAGCTGTATGAGAAGTACGCCATCCGCAAGTACGGCGCCCACGGCACCTCCCATCGCTACATCGCCGAGCGTGCCGCCGCCCTGATGGACGAGGATCTGACGGACGTAAAGCTGATCACCTGCCACCTGGGCAACGGCTGCTCCGTTTCCGCTATCGACCATGGCATTGCCGTGGACACCTCCATGGGCATGACCCCGCTGGACGGCCTGATGATGGGCACCCGCTGTGGCGCCATCGACCCGGCCATCGTCCCCTTCGTCATGGAGCACGAGGGCCTGTCCGCCACTGAGATGAACGACCTGATGAACAAGAAGTCCGGCCTGCTGGGCATCTCCGGCATCAGCAACGACCTGCGCTCCATCCGCGACGCCTCCGCCGCCGGCGACGAGCGCGCCATGCTCGCCTATGACATGTACTCCAACTCCGTGAAGAAGTACATCGGCCAGTACATGGCGGTCATGGGCGGCGTTGATGCCATCGTCCTGACCGCAGGTGTGGGTGAGAACTGCAAGAAGATGCGCCGCATGATCTTCAGCGGCCTGCAGCCCCTGGGCATCGTCCTGTCCGAGAAGCGCAACGCCGAAGGCTCCGGCGAGCGCGAGATCAGCCACGACCGCTCCAGCGTCCGCATCTTCATCATCCCCACCAACGAGGAGTACATGATCGCCCGCGACACCTACCAGATCGTTCACGACAAGCTGGGCTCCGAGCTCCAGGAAGACGACGACGTCACCTGGTGGTAGCCCCACGCACACTCGCGATTCCAAGGCGCCCGTCATCGGGCGCCTTTCTTTTTGCCTTCAGGGCGAAAAGAAAGGGCCCGCATTCGCGGGCCCTGAGGACAACGGCTGTTTTGTCCTGATGCTACTTTGCTGCCTTCTGGGCGATGGCCTGGACGCAGGTGATGGCCACCACGCCCACGATGTCCTCTGCGGAGCAGCCGCGGGACAGGTCGTTGACCGGAGCGGCAATGCCCTGGGTCACGGGGCCGTAGGCATCGGCCTTGGCCAGGCGCTGGACCAGCTTGTAGCCGATGTTGCCGGCGTCCAGGTCCGGGAAGATCAGGACGTTGGCCTTGCCGGCAACGGGGGAGTCGGGAGCCTTGGCGGCGCCGATGGAGTCGATGATGGCGGCGTCAAGCTGCAACTCGCCGTCGATGAGCAGCTCGGGTGCAAGCTCCTTGGCCAGGCGGGTGGCCTCGACGACCTTGTTGGCGTCGTCGTTCTTGGCGGAGCCGTGGCTGGAGTGGCTCAGCATTGCCACGCGGGCGGGGGCGCCGGTCAGGTCGGTCCAGCCCTGGGCGGTGTTCAGCGCCACCTGGGCCAGTCGCTCGGAGTCGGGGTTGACCTCAAGGGCGCAGTCGCCGAAGGCGAACATGCCGTTTTCGCCCAGGTCGCAGTCAGGCACGTCCATGATGAAGAAGGAGCTGACCAGCTTGACGCCGGGTGCGGTCTTGAGGATCTGCAGGCTGGGGCGAAGGACGTCGCCGGTGGAGTGGCAGGCGCCGGACACCATGCCGTCGGCCTTGCCCATCTTGACCATCATGACGCCGAAGTACAGGACGTCGTCCATGAGGGCCAGGGCCTTTTCCGGCGTCATGCCCTTGTGCTGGCGCAGCTCGAAGAGCTTGTCGGCGAACTCCTGGCGGTACTCGGAGGTGCGGGGGTCGATCAGGATTGCACCGGTCAGGTCATAGGGAGCGGCCTTGATCTGCTCCACGTCGCCCAGGATCACCACGTCGGCAATGCCCTGCTCCAGGACTGCCTGGGCTGCCTTGAGCGTGCGCTCGTCTTCGCCCTCCGGAAGGACTATGGTCTGCTTGCTGGCCTTTGCCTTTTCGGTCATTGCGTGAAGAAACGCGCTCATGGAGCCTCCTTGCTCGGTTAGATTGTGGGTGATTGCTCCTTCGATGGTAACGGGAAATCAACGGTATTGGTCACTCCTCGGGGAAAGAGGAGGTAAATGAACACCGACTGGTTGGAAGGTGCTATTCTTTACGTTGCGTAATTATGTTCTAGGCCTGCGAAAGGAGTCGCGTGTGCTCTATAACGTCGATTTCCTGATTGCAGGACTGATCATCCTGTGCCTGGTGCTGTTGCAGTTCCAGCTGACCCGCGCCAAGAAGCGGGGCCTTTCGTCCAAGGTCTTCCTGGCCATGCTGAGCGTATGCATCCTGGACGTGGCCCTTGACGCGGTCACGGCCTACCTGATCCAGCACGCGGCCGACTACAGCCTGGTGGTGCTCTACGTGGCCAACAGCGCTTTCTTCCTGAGCCAGATCTTGGTCACCGCCATGCTGTACCTGTATGCCGTGGCCATATGCAACAACTTCCGGCGGGAGTATGCCGTTTCGCTGGTGGTATCCGTGATCCCGCTGCTGCTGTTCGCCGTGCTGACCCTGAGCAATCCGGTGACGCACGTGTTCTTCAGCTTTGACACGGTCACCCATGAGTACAGCCATGGGCCTTACATTTACCTGCTGTACATGCTGGCGTTCTTCTACAGCATTGTCACCATTGGCTACTCGACCCTGTGCCGCAAGCTCATGCGCGGCATTGACTACCTGGCCATCTGGGAGTTCTGCGTGATCGCCATCACCTGCGTGTTCCTGCAGGCCCGCTACCCCGACCTGCTCATGACCGGCTTCGGCATTGGCCTGGGAGCCATGGTGGTGTTCCTGACCATCAACAACACCGACGGCATGTTTGACGCCCAGTCCAACGTGTTCGACATAGAGGGCTTCCGTCGCCAGATCGACACCATGATCCAGCGCAAGGCCGACGCCAGCCTGGTATTCGTTTCCCTGGAGATGCTGCGTACCCTGAACAAGCTGGGCGGTCCCAGCATCAGCGACTCCATCATCCAGGAGGTGGCCGCGCAGCTGCGGGCCTTGAGCCGCACCAAGATGGTGTTCCGCATGAAGGGATCCCAGTTCGTAGTGCTGTGCGACTCCCGTCGCGAGCAGCGCCGCATCTTCCATCAGATCACCACCTGGCTCGACCAGACCCATCCGGTGCACGGCATGCCCGCCCGCATCAGCTACCGCGCCGGCACCGTGGACTCCGTGGCGGTCTTCGACTCCAGCTACGAGATCCAGTCCTACCTGGAGTACCTGCTGTCCTACATGCGCCGCAACGACATGACCGTGCTGCCGGACGCCCTGAGCCTGCTGAAGGACTACCAGTTCGAGCGCAAGATAGCCGTGTTCAACAACCAGGCCATGGAGCAGAACCTGTTCAGCGTGTACGCCCAGCCCCTGTACGGGGTGAAGGAGCAGCGCTTCGTGGGCTTCGAGATCCTGTCCCGCCTGTTCCATCCGGACCTGGGCTTCATTTCGCCCGAGGTGTTCATCCGCCTTGCAGAGGAGGAGGGCACCGTGGGCAAGCTGGGCGCGTTGCAGTACGCCAACGCCCTTGAGTTCGTCAAGGACAACCGGGACCGCCTGCGCGCCGCGGGCGTCACCCAGATGAAGTTCAACGTGTCCGCGGTGGAGCTCATCGACCCCATGCTGCCCCTGCGCATCTTGGATCGCATCAAGAACCTGGAACTGGATCCTGACATGTTCGGCTTTGAGATCACGGAGACCTCTGCGGTGAAGTATGGCGAAAGCTCCGAGCGCTTCGTCACCCTGCTCCAGGAGGCCGGCTGCCACGTGCTGCTGGACGACTTCGGCAGCGGCTACGCCAACCTGGATTCCGTCATGAACCTGCCGTTCCAGGGCGTGAAGATGGACATGACGCTTCTGCGCAGCGCTTCCGCGGACGAAAACGCCCGCACCCTGTACAGCGGTCTGGTCGGCATCATGAAGGGCCTGGGAAAGAGCATCGTGTCCGAGGGCGTGGAGACCGTCGAGCAGGCGGACTACCTGAAGAATCTGGGCGTTGACCTGCTCCAGGGCTACCTGCTGTGCAAGCCCCTGCCCATCGAAGAGGCCGTGGCCTTCGTGGAAAAGGCCAACGCCGAGGGGCGGTGGTGAGCATGATGACGCGCGTCCACCGATCCGGCCTGGTGCTGCGCCTGCTGGCGGCGTTGCTGGTGGTGCTGACGGTTGTCGGCTGCCTGCTGGGTCCTGGTGCCGTAGCTTCTGCCGAGCCCGAAACCCGCGTGACGGGCCGCTACTTCGTGTCCGTCTTCGACGCGCCGCAGCTGCCGGAATCCCTGGGCCAGGTTGATTCCAGCACGGGCAGGTACACCGATTCCATTGACGTGCCGCTGGCCATTAATGCCGCGGCCTTCAGCCTCTCTGACCTGCCGTTGTACGATCGCAACGGCATCAGGCCCGCCATCCTGGTGGCGCAGCCCACGTCGGCGCAGATACTGGCTGCGTGTAACAAGAAGGGCATCAGCTTCGACCCCGCCAAGGACAAGGTGGTCTGGTATGCCGTCAAGTCCCTGGAGGACGGATGGCATGTGGATGGCGCCATCCTGAAGGGGCAGCTGCAGCCGTCGGTGCCGGTGGAGCCTGACGAGCCCGAGGATCCCGTGACGCCTGACGATCCCCAGGAGCCCACGGTTCCGGACAATCCCCAGAAGCCCGATGAGCCGGCAACGCCTGACAAGCCCCAGAAGCCGAGCGTCGACGACCCGGCCAAGCCTTCGCCCGAAAAGCCGGCGAATCCCGGCAAGCCGGAATCGCCCGATCCTGAGGGAACCCCCGGTACCCCGGGCAAGCCCGAGGCGAGCAGCGGCAGCGCAACGCCGACTTCGCCCGCCAAGCCCTCTGCCGGCAG
Source organism: Coriobacteriia bacterium (assembly GCA_030526515.1). GTDB lineage: Bacteria > Actinomycetota > Coriobacteriia > Coriobacteriales > Eggerthellaceae > SUG1186. The sequence continues at coordinate 59,540 of JAUNCQ010000005.1, read as the reverse complement.
CTCGCAGTCCGCTGCGTCCGGCACGGCAGGTGAGGACCCTGAGGACGAAGGGGACGCCCTGGATCCCGAAGAGGACCCTGAAGAGCCCTTGGACGAAAACGACGATCTGGACGCCGATGAGGCTTCCGGCGAATTCGAGCAGTCGGGAGACTTTTCCGACGCAGATGGCACCAATGAGCTGGAGGAGCCTGCCACCCTTGCCCAGACCCTGAGCGTTGCCGGCAAGGCTGGTGCAGGTGCCATGAGCCTGGTTCTGGTGGGACTGCTGGCCTTCAGCGGCGTGCGCGTCCGAGGCCTGAGCCGTGTGATGAAGGGGATTGGAGGTGACCGCCCGTGAGGTACATAGACGTGCTGACGCCTGCTCGCGTGCGGGCAGTCAGCCTGGTCCTGGTTGCAGCCGCCGTGGTGGCGGTGCTGCTGTGGATTGCCCCCGTGCTGAGCGGTCAGGCTGATCCGCTGTCTGCGGTCCCCGCCTTCGTGTGGCTGATCGTCTTCGGCTTGCTGCTGCTGGTGCTGAACTACGTGGAGACCCGCCGTCAGGCGCTGCTGCGCCGTGTGTGGGTGGGCCTGGACAGCCTGTTCGACGGCTCCAAGAGCGTGCCCTACGCGGATGCCCTTGACCTGATCGAGCAGGTCCTGGTCTGCTATGTGAACTCCGATCAGATCGCGGAGCCTGCCCAGGCGCCTCGCGAGCAGGGCTTTGTCCTGGCCATTGAGACCGTGGCCTTCGAGTACGACCGCAACTCCGGCCTGGTTCAGGACAAGGAGTCCCACTCCGTCATCCCCGCACCCTTGCGCGTCAGGGAGCTGCTGGAAGCCGGCGGCTGCGTGTCCGTGGTCACCTGGACCGGCGTGGTGCGCGAGCTTTCCGCCGAAAGCCGTCGGGACCGCATACATACCTTCACCACGGTGGACGAGCTGGAGGGAATTCTGGTGCGACTGCTGGAAAAGAAGGATTCCCAACCGGGCGGTCCTGCGCTAGCATAGAGCACCATGAACGTTACCATCTTCACAGACGGCGCGTCCCGCGGCAATCCCGGCCCGGGCGGATACGGCGCTGTCCTCCAATTCGTCGACTCTACGGGACACCTGCATCAGAAGGAGCTTTCCCAGGGCTACCGCTGCACCACCAACAACCGCATGGAGCTGCTGGGGGTCATCGTTGCGCTTGAGGCCCTGAAGCGCCCCTGCAAGGTGACGCTGTACTCGGACTCCCAGTACGTGGTGAACGCCTTCAACAAGAACTGGATCGCCGGCTGGCTGAAGCGCGGCTGGAAGAACGCTCAGAAGGAGCCGGTCAAGAACTCCGACCTGTGGAAGCGCCTGCTCAAGGCCAAGGAGCCCCATGACGTCACCTTCAACTGGGTGAAGGGCCATGCGGGCCATCCGGAAAACGAGCGCTGCGACCAGCTTGCCACTGCCGCCGCTGACGGCGGGGACCTGCTGGTGGACGAAGGCTTCGCCGGCTAGGCCTGCTCGGCTGCCAGCACCTGGCGGGTTTCCAGGTCCAGGAGCTTGATTTCGCCCTGATCATACAGGGCTACGCTGCGGGAGCCGTCCTTGGGGAGGGACGTGCTGCCCGGGTTCAGCAGAAGCATGTTGCCCCGGCGCTCCAGCATCTTCACGTGGGTGTGGCCGCTGGCCAGCACCCAGCGCACAGACGCGTCCTGGGTGAGCTTGGGCAGGTTGCCCGGGCCGGCCAGGTGGCCATGGGTCAGGTACAGGCGCACGTCGCCGTCGTACAGCAGCGCGTAGTCCGCCAGGCAGGGGAAGTCCAGGACCATCTGGTCCACCTCCGCGTCGCAGTTGCCCCGCACGCACACGATCTTGGCCGCCCAGCCGTTCAGCAGCTCCGCCAGGCCCTTGGGGTCGTGGCCTTCCGGCAGCGGGTTGCGGGGGCCGTGGTAGAGCAGGTCGCCCAGCAGCACCAGCTGGTCAACGCCCAGCTCATCGGCCAGGTTCAGCACCTGCTGGCCGTACAGGCGGGAGCCGTGCAGGTCGGATGCAATCAGAAGCTTCATGGGATCACCTCAGGTCGTCGCAGTAGGCGCGCAGATGGATGTTGCGCTCCTTGGCGGGGAACAAGTGCTTGTGCAGCGCATGGAAGTAGCTGTCGGTCATGGACGAAAGGTAGTCCACCACCACCTGGTCGACGCTTTCCGCCAGATAGGTTTCCGGCGTCAGGGTGCGCGAGCTGGCGCATAGGCGGCTGATGTGGTGGGCGAAGATGGGGGAGGACTCGTCCCCGGCCAGCAGGTCGGCCCGTAGGCGCTCGTACAGGTCCGTGAACATTTCCTCCACCACGTTGGAGGTTTCGTCCACCATGCCCTCCTGCAGATAGATGATCTGGTAGTTCTGGCGCTTGGCCACCTTCACGTCCTGGAACATGTCCGGGCTCATGCTGATGCGGTCCTGGCGGTAGCTGTTGTTGATGATGTCCACCGTCAGGTTGTTGATGATCTGGGCGTTGCCGGCGCCCATCACCGTGGTGTGGAAGCCGTCAAGGTCGGGTAGCACGCCCATGGCCTGGGCGTCGGAACGGTCCTTGCCCAGGTAGGCGATCATGTCGCTGACCCGGACCACGCAGCCCTCCAGGGTGGAGGGGCGCAGGGTGCCAATGACCTGCTCGTCAACGCAGCAGCCCTCGTAGAGCTCGTCGAGCTGGGCGAAAGTCGCGGTGGTGCCGCGCTCGAGGACCTGCTGGGCGAACTCGCCGTTGTGGCACAGGGCGCCGTCCAGGGTCTGCAGCGATATGTTGCGCGGGTAGAGCTGGTCCATGACGCGGACGGACTGCACGTTGTGGTTGAAGTAGCGGCCCGTATGGGCGTGGTAGACCTTGCTGAGGAACCTTTCGCCCGCATGGCCGAAGGGCGTGTGGCCCAGGTCGTGGCTGAGGGCAATGGCCTCGATCAGGTCCGTGTTGAGCCCCAACGCCGTGCCGATGGTCCGGGCCACGCGGCTGACCAGCTGCACGTGGAGGCCGCGGCGGCAGATGTCGTCGTGCTCGGCAAAGCTGAACACCTGCGTCTTGTCGGCGTAGCGGTTGTAGGCGGGGATGTTGAGGATCTTCTCGATGTCCCGCACGAAGGCCGGCCGCACCAGCGTGGCATCGTCGTGGGGGTTGTCCAGGCGGCGCAGGGCGTCGGCGTCCCGGAACGCATGGGGATTCTGCCAGTCGTTGGCGCGGTCCAACCGTATGGCGGCCTCCACCTCCGGGTCCAGCGTCATGTAGGGAACGGATGCATGGGCGCTCATGGAATCACCTCCTGGAATTGTCTTCGAAACATTATAAACGGTGCCTGAACGTGAGCGGTTGAAAGAGCGGGGGTGAACGGAAAGCCCCTTCCCACTTACCGAACCCCAGCGGAGGATTGGGCTCCATGGGGAGGTTGTGTGGGGCGGTTTTGGTATTTATATGGATATGGAAAAGCCGATTAGTTCGGCTCTTTTTTGTACTTGGTTTCGGACAGAAGGAGGATACATTGCTCTTACCTGGTTTCCTCATCGTCTTTCCGCTTGTGGTGGCGCTGCTGCTGTTCTGCATCCGCGCTGACAAGGCTCGAGACGTGATCGTCATCGGAGGCGCCGTCGTCACGGCTGTCGCCTCTGTGGCCATGGTTGCCACGAACATCGGCGTGGGCTACACGCCCATCCAGTTCTCCAGCCATGCGATCGACTACCTGTGCACCGCCGTCGGCGTCCTGATCGCCGTGGTCGTGCTGTATTTCGCCGTGCGCTTCAAGAACCTGTTCGCCGGCGCCCTGGCAGTTGTCCAGCTGGTTCTGTCCCTGGTCTTCGAGATGGGCTTCGCCCACGGCCTCGAGGTTTCCAACGGCCTGTACTACGACTCCCTGACCATCCTGATGGTGTTCATCATCGGCGTGATCGGCTCCGGCATCTGCGTGTATGCCCTGGGCTACATGAAGGACTTCCAGCATCATCAGCCGAAGGGCGAAAAGGACCGTCGTCCCTTCTTCTTCGGCCTGATGTTCCTGTTCCTGTCCGCCATGTACGTGATCGTGTTCAGCAACAACATGATCTGGCTGTTCACCGGCTGGGAGATCACCACCGTGTGCTCCTTCCTGCTGATCGGCTACACCCGTACGGAAGAGGCCCTGAACAACGCCTTCCGCCAGATCATCATGAACATCGCCGGCGGCATCGGCTTCGTGGTGGCGCTGTTCGCCTCTGCCATCCAGATGAACACCCTGGATCTGAACGTGTTCCTGACCCAGGGCGCTGCTCATCCTGAGATCGCCGTGCTGGCCGTGACGGCCCTGGCCTTCGCAGTCCTGACCAAGGCCGCTCAGATGCCGTTCCACACCTGGCTGCTGGGTGCCATGGTCGCACCGACCCCCACCAGCGCGCTGCTGCATTCGTCCACCATGGTCAAGGCCGGCGTGTTCCTGCTGGTCAAGCTGGCCCCGGTGCTGGCCGTGTGCGCGGTGCCCAAGGCCATGGTCGTCCTCATCGGCGGCCTGACCTTCCTGCTGTGCAGCTGCCTGGCCATCAGCCAGAGCAACGCCAAGCGCGTGCTTGCCTACTCCACCATCGCCAACCTGGGCCTGATCACCGCCTGCGCCGGCGTGGGCACCGCCGAGGCCGTGTGGGCAGCCGCATTCCTGATTCTGTTCCATGCCATTGCCAAGTCCCTGCTGTTCCTATGCGTCGGCACGGCTGAGCATCACATCGGCTCCCGCAACATCGAGGACATGGACCTGCTGTTCGAGCGCATGCCGCGCCTGGCCCGCTTCATGATGATCGGCATCATGTGCATGTTCATCGCGCCCTTCGGCATGCTGCTGGCCAAGTGGGCCACCCTGGTGTCCTTCGTTGACGGCGGTCACATCGTCATGATCCTGCTGCTGGCCTTCGGCTCCGCTGCCACCTTCATGTTCTGGACCAAGTGGATGGGCAAGCTCTCCGGCATTGCCGCCAAGCCCCAGAACGTCGAGGTCACCGTCCATAAGAGCGAATGGGCCGCCATCGTCACCATGGTGTTCCTGGTCTTCGTCGGCTGCCTGTTCCTGCCGCTCATCAGCAACGCGCTGGTGGAGCCGTACCTGCTGGGCGTGTTCGGCACGGACCTGCAGACCCTGTCCGACGACAACCTGTGGATCAGCTCCTTCCTTAGCGCCATCATGATTTTCGTCCTGCTGGTCGGCCTTGAGCGCAAGTCCAAGTCCCGCAAGGTCAACGTGTACCTGTCCGGCATCACCGTCGACACCGACACCCGCGCCTTCACCAACTCGCTGAGCGGCTCTACCGAGGCAACCGCCCGCAACTGGTACATGGAAGACTACTTCGGCGAAGGCAAGCTGACCAAGCCCGCCCATATTGGAACCGCGACCATCATCATCGCCGCCTTCGTGGTTGCGATCGCGATGATCCTGCTGTAGGAGGTGAACGAAATGACTTTTCTGAGCGTAATCGTAGGCACCGTCGCCTTCGCGATCCTGGCTCCGGTCATCGGCTGCTTCCTGGCAGGCGTGGACCGCAAGGTCTCTGCTCGCATGCAGGGCCGCGTAGGACCGTCCATCATGCAGCCCTACTGGGACGTGCGCAAGCTCCTGTCCAAGGAAAGCGCGTCCGTCAACGACGTCGAGGGCGTCTACGTGACCCTGGCCCTGGTGCTGGCCGTGCTGTCCGGCGGCATCTTCTACAGCGGCGGCAACCTGCTGCTGTGCGTGTTCGTCATCACGCTGTCGAGCCTGTTCTTCATCGTGGCTGCCTACTCCACTCGCAGCCCGTACGCTGAGGTGGGCGCCAACCGCGAAACCCTGCAGGTCATGGCCTACGAGCCCATGGTGCTGCTGTTTGCCGTGGGCATCTACCTGGCACTGGGCACCTTCAGCGTGTCCGGCATCCTGGATGTTGAGGTCCCGGCCATCTGCAAGACCTTCCTGGTCTTCTTCGGCCTGCTGTTCATCCTGACCATCAAGCTGCGCAAGTCCCCGTTCGACATCTCCATGAGCCACCATGCCCATCAGGAGATCGTCCGCGGCATGACCACCGAGATGTCCGGCCCTACGCTGGCCAAGGTCGAGATCATGCACTGGTGCGAAAACGTCCTGTTCCTGGGTTGGGCGGGCATGTTCTTCGTCTGGTCGAATCCCCTGTCCCTGATCCTGGCGCTGGTCGTGGCCGTTGCCGTGTACTTCCTGGAGATCTGGATCGACAACAACTTCGCCCGTGTGAAGTGGCAGGCCATGCTCAGGTGGTCCTGGATTATCGCCCTGGTCGCTGGCGGCGTGAACATCGCTGCCCTCATGATTCTGTAAGGAGCAAAGGATGGCATTAGTAGCTAAATCACCCTGGGTCATCCACTACGACGGTTCCAGCTGCAACGGCTGCGACATCGAAGTGCTGGCGGCCCTGTGCCCTGGATACGACGCCGAGCGTTTCGGCGTGATCAACACCGGCAACCCCAAGCATGCCGACATCTTCCTGGTGACCGGCAGCGTCAACGAGCGCAACATCTCGGTCGTCAAGGAGATCTACGACCAGATGCTCGAGCCCAAGGTCGTCGTGGCCTGCGGCATCTGCGCCTGCTCCGGCGGCATCTTCCACGACTGCTACAACGTCATCGGCGGCGTTGACAAGGCAATTCCCGTGGACGTGTACTGCCCGGGCTGCGCCGTGCGTCCGGAATCCATCATCGACGCAGTGGTCCAGGGCGTAGCCGTCCTGGAGGAAAAGGCCAAGGCCATGAAGGAAGCTCGAAAGGGGGGCGAATAATGAATCTTGAGACCAGTTTCGTCAACATCGAGCTCGACCAGCTGCGCGCTGATGCCGAGATGCGCAAGGCCGAGGGCTGGCGCTACGTGCAGATGCTCTGCACCAACACCGAGGACGGCATCGACCTGACCTACTCCTACATGAAGGACGGCCAGCTGGTGAACCCGACGGTCCGCGGCGTGAAGAAGGGCCAGAAGGTCCCGTCCGTGTCCGACCTGTTCTTCGCTGCCTTCGTCTTCGAAAACGAAGCCCACGACCTGTTCGACGTCGACATCACCGACATCGTCATCGACTTCGGCGGCAACTTCTACGCCCTGTCCGAAAAGGCTCCCATGACCATCATCAGCCCGGAGAAGCTGGCCGCCCGCGAAAAGGCTGCCAAGCTGGCAAAGGCCAAGGCGGCCAAGGCAGCCAAGGAGAAGGCTGAGAAGGAGAAGGCC
>JAUNCQ010000005.1:0-52352 GCA_030526515.1 Coriobacteriia bacterium | reverse complement strand
GCAGAAGGGGAGGGCGAATAACATGAGCAAGCGTACGGTCGTTCCCTTCGGTCCGCAGCATCCGGTTCTGCCTGAGCCGCTGCACCTGGACCTGGTGGTGGAGGACGAAAAGGTCATCGACTGCATCCCGCAGATCGGTTTCGTCCACCGCGGCCTTGAGAAGCTGGTCGAAACCCGTGACTACAACCAGTTCATCTACGTCGTGGAGCGCATCTGCGGCATCTGCGCCTTCGGTCACTCCATGGGCTACGCCGAAACGGTGGAGAAGCTCATGGACGTGAAGGTTCCCGACCGCGCCGAGGCCCTGCGTACCATCTGGCACGAGCTGTCCCGAGTCCACTCCCATATCCTGTGGTTGGGCCTGGCTGCTGACGCCTTCGGCTTTGAGAGCCTGTTCATGCACTGCTGGCGCCTGCGTGAGCGCGTGCTGGACCTGTTCGAGAAGACCACCGGTGGTCGCGTCATCTTCAGCGTGGTTAAGGTCGGCGGCGTTGCCCGTGACATCGACGATGCCACCCTGCGTGAGTTCATCACCGTGCTGGACGGCATCATGGGCGACTACAAGCAGATCATGAACACCTTCCTGAAGGACAGCTCCATCCAGAACCGCACCAAGGGCGTGGGCTACGTGTCCAAGGAAGACGCCATCGACCTGGGCATGGTGGGCCCCTTCGGCCGCGCCTCCGGCGTCACCTATGACGTGCGTACCCTGGGCAACGGCGGCTACGGCCTGCTTGAGGGCTTCGAGCCCATCGTGGGCACCGGCGGCGACTGCTACGAGCGCTGCGTGGTCCGCTGCAAGGAGGTCCTGCAGTCCATCGACATCATCAAGGAAATGATCAGCAAGATTCCCGCGGGCGAAATCGCCGTGGCCGTCAAGGGCGCTCCCGCTGACGGCGCCGAGGCCTGCCACGTGGTGGAGCAGCCCCGCGGCGAGTGCTACTACTACTCCCGCGGCAACGGCACCAAGAACCTGGAGCGCATGCGCATCCGCACCCCAACCAGCTACAACCTGGGCGGCATGACCAAGGCCCTGCAGGGCTGCGACCTGGCGGACGTCAACAACATCATTCTGACCATCGACCCGTGCATCAGCTGCACTGAAAGGTAGGAACCATGGGTGGTTTCAAACTGGGCAAGATGACCCTGGGCTCCTTGTTCAAGCAGCCCGAGACGTGTCTGTACCCCCTGGAGCAGAAGAAGGCGCCGGCTGGTCGCAAGGGCTTCGTCATCGTTGACGTGCAGACCTGCATCCTGTGCGGCATCTGCATGAAGCGCTGCCCCTGCGGTGCCATCGAGGTGGACAAGAAGGGCCGTACCTGGGCCATCAACCACTTTCAGTGCGTCCAGTGCGGCTACTGCGTGTCCGAGTGCCCCAAGAAGTCCCTGGTCATGAACCCGGACATTCCGCATATCTCCACCAAGATCGAGCCGGAGGTCATCACCGTGCCCGAGCCCAAGAAGGAGGAGCCGGAGGGCGAGGCCAAGACCGTGGAGCCCACGGGCGATCCCGACATGGACGCCAAGCTCGCGAAGCTGCCCTACGACAAGGCGGTCAAGCTTCGTGCCGCGTTCATGGCCAAGCAGGGCAAGCCGGCCGAGCCGTCCATCGAGCCCACGGGCGACCCTGACATGGACGCAAAGCTGGCCAAGCTGCCCTATGAAAAGGCCGTGAAGGTGCGCGCTGCGTTCATGGCAAAGCAGAATAAGGAATCTGAGTAAATTCCTGGGGTAACCTCCCGTTGGGGGTTACCCCCATTTACCAAATCGGTATAATGGACTGTGCTCAAAATCCGGGCCCCTGGGCCCGGTTTTAGTTGTAGAACATGGTCAGGAAAGGGGGCGAAATGAAGGGCAAGCATCCCAAGGGAAACGTCGAGATGGCTGAGCAGGAGGTCACGGACGAGATCTTCACCATCTCCAACATCATCACCTTCATTCGTCTGTGCATGGTGCCCCTGTTCCTGGTCCTGCTGATCGGCGGCGCCAACATCACCGCAACCGTGGTGTTCGCCGTTGCCGCCTGCACTGATTTCCTGGACGGGCAGATTGCCCGTCGTACCAATACCGTCAGCAAGCTTGGTCGTCTGCTGGATCCTGCGGTGGACCGCCTGCTGATGATCTTCGGCGTGCTGGGACTTCTGCTGGTGGGCCGACTGCCACTGTGGATCGTGATCCTGGTGGTTGTTCGCGACCTGTACCTGCTGGTTGGCGGCGCCGTCCTGATCAAGCACTGGAAGGTGCGGGTCCCCGTCATCTTCACCGGCAAGCTGGCTACCACTTTCCTGTTCGTGGGCTTTGCCCTGCTGCTCCTGAACGCCCCCATTGTCCCGGGCGTTGGCTGGTGCAGCTTCGACTGGCTGCCCGGGTTCAACGGAGCTCCCTGCTCTGTGGGAATCTGGTTCGTGTACGCGGGCCTGCTGCTGTGCATCTTCACTACTATCTATTACACCGTCTGCGGTGTGTTCGGCATCAAGCGCTCCAAGGAAGAGCTGGCTGCGGGTAAGGCGGACGCCTGATGGAATCCGGAAAGACCAATCCGGCTCCGCACAAGCGCGCTCGCACCTCGGTAAAGGTGCAGCAGGCTAAGAAGGAGCCGCGCAATGCCAATCGAACCACCAAGCGCAAGAGCGCCGCTCCTGCGAAGGCCGCAGCAAAGGTGACCGCAAAGGCCGCTCCGAAGCCTGCGACCAAGGCTGCTCCCAAAGCCGTTCCGAAGGCTGCTGCGTCTGCGCGTCCTGCCCGGGTGCGACAGAAGCAGGCCGCCGAGGTTGCGCCCAGGGCATCGAGGGTCCAGGACATGCCGAAGGGTGCCCATGCTGCCAAGGGGGCCCGCTCTCCCAAGAATCAGAAGGCCCAGGCCGTTCAGAAGAAGTCCCTGCCGTTGAGCCTGGACTCCCTGCCCAAGATTCCCAAGCTGAACCTGGGCCTGAAGGACCCTGCTATACCCAAGCTGCAGCGTGGCGCCAAAGATCCTGCTGCAGGCAGGCTGGCAAAGGGTCCCAAGCCCGCTAAGGCCGCAGCGGCTGAAAAGGCCCCCGCGCCTCAGCGTGCTCGGCAGCAGCGCTCCGCAGCCCCTGATTTCAATACCCCTGCCCTGTGGACCAAGGGCGAAGGCCGCTCCCGTCAGGGACGCGGCTCCGCCGGTCCCAGCCTGGGCGCTCCTGCGTTGCAGACCCGCGGCGGCGGTCGTCGTGGCGGTGGGCCGAAGGCTCCGAACGTTCCTTTTGCCCTGAACAATGCGGTCAAGCTGGTGCTGGGCGTTGTCCTGGCGCTGGTCCTGCTCATTGGCGTGGATGCCGGATTGAACTGGGGCAAGGTGCTCCCGGGCGTGCAGGTGGGCGGCGTCGACCTGAGCGGCCTGACGGTCGCCCAGGCCCAGGAGAAGCTGTCCCAGGTGTACCAGGGACGCATCTACCAGGGCGTCGTGACCATCTACGCCGGCGAAGAGCAGAAGGAGGCCGTCAAGAACGGCCAGGTCAAGGACCTGGGCCCCGAAGAGCAGCTTTCCGTGGAAGAGGTCCAGGCGAACACGCAGAAGTGGGACATCACCCCGGCTGAGCTGGGCGCTGCGGTGGACTACGCCGCCCGCTCCCAGGCTGCCTTCGAGGTGGGTCGTGGCGACGGCCTGTTCCTGGGTCGCCTGAATGCCCTCTTCGGCGGCGTGAAGCTGGACCTTGACCTGACCTTCGACGAGGCCAAGGTGGAGGATTTCGCCCAGAAGATCGACAAGACCATCGGCGACCCCCGTGTTGACTGGAACATCAAGGTAGAGGAGGGCAAGGCGTCCGTCACCGAAGGCCATGACGGCTACATGGTCGACCGCGACGAGCTGTCCGGGAATATCCGCCAGGTGGTCCTGACCTCTGAAAACGGCTGCGGCGAGTTCGTGGCCAACGCGCCCTACACGCCCCTGCGCATTGAGCAGGAGGCTGCGGAGGCCGTGCGCGACAGGGTGAACAACGCCATCGCCGACGGCGCCGTGATCGTGTATCAGAACACCAGCTGGCAAGCCAGCGCAGCGGACGTGGGGTCCTGGGTGGCCACCCGCGTCCAGGAGCGCAAGGGCGGCTGGGAGCTGGTTCCCTATATTGACGAAAACGCCTCTCGGGCAAGCATCGTGCATCAGCTGAAGCAGACCGCCGACAAGAAGGGCATCACCGTGCGCTTTACCGTCGACGGGCCTGAGCCTACCGTGCACATCACCGGCGAGGGCACCATGCCCCAGATTCCCCAGGCAGCCCATGACCTGACCGTGGCCCTGTTCGGTGACGATCAGAACCCGGCCCAGGACGGTGCCAAGGAAGCCGACGGCAACCCCGTCACTATCCAGGTGGGCGTGGGTCCGATCCCTCAGACCATGCCGTTCCAGGAGGCTCTGGACTCCGGCGTGATCGAGCAGATCTCCTCCTTTACCACGGAGTACAACACCGGTGACGGTACCGAGGCCCGCGTCAACAACATCCATGTTGCCGCGGACGAGCTGAACAACTCCATCTGCCCCGCCGGCGGAAGCTGGTCGTTCAACCAGGTGGCGGGCGAAAGCACCGAGGAGAAGGGCTTCCAGGCCGCCGGCTCCATCATGGACGGCGAGTACGTGGACTCCATCGGCGGCGGCGTGTGCCAGGTGGCCACTACGGTATTCAACGCCGTGTACGAGGCCGGCTTCCCGGTGCCGAAGCGCCGCAACCATTCGCTCTACATCGCGTCCTATCCGGAAGGCCGTGACGCGGCGGTGAGCTGGCCCGACCTTGACCTGGAGTGGACCAACCCCACGGAGTCCGACGTGCTCATGCGCACCTCCTACACCGATTCGTCGGTGACGGTGGCGCTGTACGGCATCAGCCCCGGCTACACCGTGGAAACGAAGGTGGGGGACTGGGAGCCTGGCCGGAAGTTCAAGAAGGTCACCAAGAAGGACCCCGACTATCCTGAAGGGTACACGGAGCTCCAGACCACTGGCACCAACGGATCCATCGTGTCCGTCATCCGCATAGTGAAGGACGCCGACGGTGAGATCGTCAGCGAGGACACCTTCACTTCCGAGTACGACCCCAAGGACGAGGTCACGCTGCTGGGCACCGGCGGCGGTGAATCCGGGTCCTATACGGAAGATTACGGCGAATAGCGTTCGCCGCCGGGGCTTTCGCCCTGAACATACCCTTAGCGCGCGGCCTTCGGGCCGTGCGTGCTGATTTAAACCTCGAGCTTGAAAGGAAACGCATGGGATACCCGAAACCCGAAACGCACCCCATCCGACGCGTTGCCGCCCGTCCTGCGGCGGCTCTGCTGGCCGCCGTTCTGACCCTTGCCCTGACGGCAGCCTGGACCGTGCCCGCCCTTGCCGACGTGCGCAAGGCGGACCTGGTAATGGGCGAAACCGTCGAGGCCCGCGGCCTGACCGTGGCCCAGTGCCCCAGCGTGGCGGCGGAGTACGTCTACGTGGTGGACGAGGACGGCCAGGTCTACTTCGACCGAAACGCCGAAGTGGAGACCCAGATCGCATCCATTACCAAGATCATGACCGCTATCGTGGCCCTGGAGCAGGGCTCCCTGGACGACGTGATCACCGTCAGCCAGACCGCCGCCAAGATCGGCGAGTCCTCCGCTGAGCTCCAGGCAGGTGACAAGCTGACCCTTGCCGAGGCGCTTAAGGCCCTCATGATTCCCTCCGGCAACGACGCCGCCCAGGCCATTGCCGAGTTCTACGGTGGCCGCATGCTTGACAGCAACGGCGGCGACGCCACCAACGAGTACGCCTGCAACCAGGCCTTCGTCGACGCCATGAACGCCAAGGCCCAGGAGCTGGGCATGACCAGCTCGGAGTTCAGCAACGCTCACGGCCTGGACTTCGACGAGTACACCGGCAGCCTGCACAGCACCGCAAAGGACGTTGCCACCATGGTGGCGGCAGCCATGCAGAACGACACCTTCCGCGAGGTGGTGTCCATGGGCGAGACCACCATCAAGATCACTCGCGACGGCTCTCCGGCGGGCATCCGCCTGGAGCCCACCGACGAGCTGCTGGGCAACTACGAGGGCCTATGCGGTGTGAAGACCGGCTACACCGAAAAGGCGGGCAACTGCTTCGCGGCCGCCTGCAACCGCGGTGACCGCGACGTGTACTGCATTGTCCTGAAGTCCACGGATGAATGGCAGCGCTTCACCGACACCAGCACCCTGCTTGACTGGGTGTACGGTCATACCGTCAATTACGCCCTGGCCAACAGCCCTGAGACCATGCAGGTCAACCAGAACGGCCAGACCCTGGAGGTGCCGGTCATGGCGCGCGTGGGCTACCCGGGCTGGACCGACGCCACCTTTGCCGTGGGCCTGTCCAACAGCTCCGCAACGGTGCCGCTGTTCGACCTGAACGGCAACGTGAGCCAGGAGATCCAGATGAAGGACCTGTCCGGCGACATCCGTGTGGGCGACGTGGTGGGCAAGCTGGTGTTCAGCCAGCACAACCAGGTGGTTGCCGAGGCTGACCTGGTGGCCCTGGAGGAGCAGCGCGGTCCCAATCCGTTCGAGGCCATTGGCGTGTTTTTCGACCGCTTGCTGTTCGGTAAGACCCAGGCTCCTGATACGCTGATAAATCAAACCCCGTTGCTGAACGACAAGACCACTGCGTCTTCTCTGTAGGCAGAAAGCAGGTGAACCATGAGCGAAACGTGCCCCATTTGCGGTAACGCCGTTTCCCCGGAATGGGCGGCATGCCAGGCATGCGGCTACAACCTTCCCGGCAGCACCCAGCGCTTCCAGGCCATCGGCGCTCCCGAGTCCGAGCCTATCCGCGCATCGCTGAACATCCCGTCCGTGCTGCGCTCCCGCCTGCGCGTGGTGAAGGGCCCGCAGATCGGCATGGTCTACGACCTGCCCGCCAAAGAGCAGGTCGTGGGACGAAATCCCCACTGCGACATCTTCCTGAACGACATGACGGTGTCCCGCCAGCATGCCCGCATCTATGCTGACGGCGACTTCTTCAAGATGGAGGACACCAACTCCTACAACGGCCTGTGGGTGAACAACCGCCCGGTGGAGTCCGCGACGCTGGCTCCCGGCGATCAGATTCAGATCGGCGTCTTCTGCCTGGTATTCGAGCAGGACTAAGGCGCTTTGCGAACCGAAGGGAACATGATGGAACTACTTTCTGGCAATGAGGCCATTGCCCAGGGCGCTTGGGAAGCAGGCGTCCGCGTGGGCGTGGCGTACCCGGGTACCCCCTCCACGGAAACGCTGGAGAACTTCGCGAAGAAGGAAGGCGTGTACGCCGAGTGGTGCACCAATGAGAAGGTGGCCCTTGAGGTGGGCATCGGCGCTTCTGCTGCCGGCGCCCGCGTCCTGGCGACCATGAAGCACGTGGGCGTGAACGTGGCAGCCGATCCGCTGTTCACGGCTGCCTACACCGGCGTCAACGGCGGCTTCGTCATCCTGGCAGCCGACGACCCGGGCATGTACTCCTCCCAGAACGAGCAGGACTCCCACTTCTACGCCCAGGCTGCCCATATTCCCATGATGGACCCGGCCGACGCAGCGGAGGCCTATGCGTTCACCAAGGCCGCCTATGACCTTTCCGAGCGCTTCGACGTGCCGTTCTTCATCCGCTCCTCCGTGCGCATCAGCCACACCAAGACCCCGGTCCAGACTGGCGAGCGTGCTGAGGTCGAGCTGAAGCCCTACGAGTCCAACCCCCAGAAGTGGGTCATGATGCCTGCCTTCGCCAAGCCCCGCCGCAAGGTGCAGCTGCAGCGCGATGCCGAGCTGGCCGAATGGGCCGGTGCCTGCGAGTACAACAAGGTCTTCCAGGGCGAAGGCAAGCTGGGCATCATCTGTGCCGGCGCCGCCTACCAGCATGTGTCCGAGGCCATGCCCGAGGCTTCCGTCCTGAAGCTGGGCGTGACCTGGCCCCTGTGCCCGCAGTCCATCCGCGACTTCGCCGCCTCCGTCCAGGACCTGTACGTGGTGGAGGAGGGCTCCGACTACCTGACCCAGGCCGTGCGCGCCTGCGGCGTGGAGGTCGCGGAGTTCCCCTGCGGCCTGCCCCGTGACGGCGAGCTGACCCCGGGTCTGATCCGCGTCGCC
This sequence comes from Coriobacteriia bacterium, assembly GCA_030526515.1. Classification (GTDB taxonomy): domain Bacteria; phylum Actinomycetota; class Coriobacteriia; order Coriobacteriales; family Eggerthellaceae; genus SUG1186. The sequence goes on along the minus strand of JAUNCQ010000005.1, from coordinate 44,270 downwards.
TTCGGCAAGGAGGCACCGGAGTTCACCGACGCCCCCGCTAACCTGCCCGGCCGCCCGCCGGCGCTGTGCCCGGGCTGCCCGCACCGCCTGGTGTTCAAGGAGCTGGCCCGTGCCAAGGCCATCGTCACCGGCGACATTGGCTGCTATACCCTGGGTGCCCTGCCGCCCCTTTCCGCCATGGACACCTGCGTGGACATGGGCGCCTCCGTTTCCATGGCCCACGGCTTCGAGCTTGCCCTGGAGGGCACCGAGCACAGGCCCGTGTGCGCGGTGATCGGCGACTCCACCTTCGGCCACTCCGGCCTGAGCTCCCTGATCAGCACCGTGTACAACCGCGGCGCAGGCACCATCTGCGTGCTGGACAACCGCACCACCGCCATGACCGGCCGTCAGGGCAATCCCTTCAACGGCCAGACCCTGCAGAACCGTCCCAGCCGTGAGTTGGACCTGGAGGGCGTGGTCCGCGCGCTGGGCGTTGAGGACGTTCGCACCATCGACCCCAACGACATGAAGGCCGTCCGCACGGCCATCAAGGAAGCCACCCGCAGCGACGAGCTGTCAGTGCTGGTGTTCCGCAGCCCCTGCGTGCTGTTGGACCGCACCCGCAAGGCTCCCTACCTGGTGAACGGCGCCTGCACCGGCTGCGGCGTCTGCACCTCCCTGGGCTGCCCGGCCATCGCCCGCGATCCCGAATCTGGCCTGGCCAGCATCGACACCGCCCAGTGCATCGGCTGTGGCCAGTGCGCCCAGTACTGCGGCTTCAAGGCAATCGAGCAGATGGAAGGAGCCCGCTAATGCTGAACTCCCATGAAACCACCACCGTGCTCCTGTGCGGCGTGGGCGGCCAGGGCACCATCCTTGCCGCCGACCTGCTGGCCCGCGCCGCCATGGCTTCGGGCGTTCAGGTGAAGGTGAGCGAAATTCACGGCATGTCCCAGCGCGGCGGTGCCGTCACCACCGTGGTCCGTTTCGGCAAGGACGTGAAGTCCATGGTTGCCGACAAGGGCTGCTGCGACTGCGTGGTCTCCTTCGAGAAGATGGAGGCCCTGCGCAACCTGCCGTTCCTGAAGAAAGGCGGCTTCCTGCTGGTGAACGACGAGGTCATCAAGCCCCAGTCCGTTGCCACCGGCAAGGCTGCCATGCCGCCCCGCATGAACCAGGACCTGGAGGCCGAAGGCGCCGTCCTGATCCCCGCTGCTCCGCTGGCCGCAGAAGCCGGCACCGCCAAGGCTGCCAACGTGGTCCTGCTGGGCGCCCTGTCCGCCAGCCTGGACTTCACGGAGGAGACCTGGGTTGAGTGCATCAAGCAGCGCGTGCCGGAGAAGTTCGTGGACGCCAACTTGAAGGCGTTCGCAGCAGGCAGGGCCTTCGCCCAGCGCTAAGTCGGATCCATGTCCGAACTGCATACGAATCACAATGCGAAGCGTCCCGTGGTGGGGCGCTTCGCTCCGTCTCCCACCGGTCGCATGCATGCCGGCAACGTGTTCGCGTCCCTGGTGGCCTGGCTGGTGGCCAAGGCCCAGGACGGGCGCATGGTCCTGCGCATAGAGGACCTGGACCAGACCCGTTCCCGCCAGGAGTACGTTGACCAGGTCATGCGGGACTACGAGCTGCTGGGCTTGACCTGGGATGAGGGTCCGTTCTACCAGTCCGGCCGTGATGAGGCATACCGCCTGGCCTTTGACCTTCTGGGCGAAAACCAGCTCACGTATCCGTGCTTCTGCACCCGTGCGGACCTGAAGGCGGCATCGGCTCCCCATAGGGGAGAGCACCAGGTCTATGCCGGCACCTGCAAGGGGCTTTCGGCCGCTGAGCAGCAGGCTCGGGACGCCCTGGTGCGGTCCCAGGGCCGACCCGGTCCCTCGTGGCGCCTGGACGTGTCCCGCGCCTGCCAGGCGCGGTCTGAGGGCAGCGTGTTCGCCTTCCGGGACCAGGTAGCCGGGGACGTGCGCCAGGATGTGGTGTCCCAGGCCGGTGACGTCGTGATCCGCCGTGCCGATGGCTCCTTCGCCTACCAGCTGGCCGTGGTCTGCGACGATGCCGTCCAGGGCGTTACCAGCGTGGTGCGAGGCAACGACCTGCTGGACTCCTGCTGCCAGCAGATGCTGCTCCAGGAGTCCCTGGGGCTGCCGGGCGTCACCTATGCCCACGTGCCGCTGATCTGCGCGCCCACGGGGGAGCGGCTGGCCAAGCGCCACAAGGCCGCCCATCTGGACGCCCTGCTGCAGGAATACGGCTCGCCCCAGGTGCTGCTGGGACGCATCGCCGCCCTGAGCGGACTGCTGCCCCAGGAGGAGCCGGTGACCCCGGAGGACCTGCTTGCCCTGTGGGGACCGCGCCTGGCCGCGGATCCCTGCTGCTTGCAACAGCTGTGGGGGAGCGTTGCCACCCTGACCTGGGAGTAGCTTCGCCGCGGGTCGCGACGTGGATTTCGTCCTGAGCAGCGCATTCGTTAGGTAACGGTATTTCAAACAAATATGGAGAGCAGCCGTCCCTGTGATAGCTTGATTCTGGGTACGACCGTGCGTCTGCCCGACGCGTCAAGTGCATGCATATCGAGTTGAGCAAGGTGGCTGTTCATGGGTTCTTCCCTGAAGGAAAAGGCACGTAGGGCCTGGCTGTACGCCGGTCTGTCCGAGCAGGAGTATCAGGCGGTCAAGCGTCCCCTGCTGAAGTCAAACATACAGATCATGAAGGTGCTGCCGGGCGTCATCGCCGCGATGACCATGCTCTTCGCCATTCTGACCTACATGGATCCGCTGCTGGAGGGCAACCGCGTGGCGTACTTCACCGTGTGCCTGGCGAACCTGGTGGTCATGGGCCTGGTGCACTCCGGCGCTGAGCGCGGCATGAAGCGCACGTACGCGGGCATGGTGCTGTTCTCGCTTTCCGTCTACGGCCTGAGCATCTACACCGGCACCATCGGTACGGCGGAGCAGCTCTCGGTGACCTTCATGGTGGTCATAGTGGTCATGCCCATGATCCTGGGCGGGTCTCCGGCCCTGCTGCTGGGCGAGATGCTGATATGCACCGTGATCTTCATCATATTGGCCGCTGCGTTCGAACCTCCCTCGGTGGCCTTCGTGGACATTGCCGACGCTCTGGCCTTCGCCCTGATCAGCGTGGCCGTCAACCTGCATATCTGCGCGGCTAAGGCCCGCCATGAGCTGTCCCGCCTCAAGCTGCGTCGTGCCAACCGCGACCTGGTGGACCGCATGGACACCATCGAGTCCATGACCCAGCTGAACACCTCCGCCAACCAGGAGCTGGCCGCCAACACGCGCATCTTCGCGTCCTTGGGCGAAATCTACACCGCCATGTACCTGCTGGATCTGCGGAACCTTCAGTTCCACCAGGTGGCCTGCGAGGAGGAGGTGAGGCGTCGAATTCGCGACTTCGCTACGGCCGACGACGCCCTGGAGTTCTTCGCGACCGAGATGGTGGCGCCCCATCACTACCAGCGCATCAAGGACTTCGTGAGCCTGGACACGCTGCAAGAGCGCATGTCCGGTAAGAAGCTGGTGACGGAAGAGTACGAAAGCGCCCTGTTCACCACGGGGGACGAAGCCTACCCCCGCGAATGGCGCCAGGTCACCTTCATCGAGGCAGCTCGCGACGAGCAGGGCCAGGTTGCCCAGGTCATTTTCGCCACCCGCTCCATCCACGACACCAAGGTCAAGCAGCTGCGGACCCAGGCGGAGCTGGAGCAGGCGCTGATTGCCACCGAAAACGCCAACAAGGCCAAGACGAACTTCCTGTTCAACATGAGCCACGACATCCGCACTCCCATGAACGCCATCATGGGCTTCCGCGACCTGCTGGAAAAGCACCAGGACGACCCCGTTCGTCGTCAGGACTACCTGGACAAGATCGCCAGTGCCAACGACGTGCTCCTGTCCATCATCAACAACGTGCTGGAGATGACCCGCATAGAGCAGTCCTCCATGGAGTTGGACGAAATCGTTGGCAACGTTGAGCAGTACTGCGACGGCATCACCTCCATGTTCGCTGAGATGATGCAGGACAAGCAGATCAACTTCGTTACCCAGGTGAACGTGGAGCACGACTACGTATACTGTGATGTGGCCAAGTCCCGCGACGTGTTCATCAACCTGATCTCCAACGCCTACAAGTACACCAAGCCCGGCGGCAACGTGATCTGGCAGGTTGACGAGCTGCCCAGCACCCAGGAGGGCATTGCCCTGTTCCGCACCACGGTGGCCGACGACGGCATTGGCATGAGCGAGGAGTTCCTGCCCCATGTCTTCGACGAGTTCAGCCGCGAGAACACCACCACCGATGCCGGCATCGAGGGCACTGGCCTGGGCATGCCCATCGTCAAGCAGCTGGTGTCCATTCTGGGCGGCAGCATCAACGTGAAGAGCCACAAGGGCCAGGGCACCATCGTGGAGGTGGTCCTGCCGCACCGCATCGCGGAGGCCGAAGACTGCCTGAAGCAGATGGACCGCACCGTGGACATGACCCTGTTCCGGGGCAAGCGGGTGCTGCTGGCGGAGGACAACGATCTCAACGCCGAGATCGCCATCGAGATCCTGCAGGACGCCGGCTTCCAGGTGGACCGCGCAGCGGACGGCCGCGCCTGCTTCGACCTGATCGTCCAGAACGATTCGCGCTACTACGACCTGGTGCTCATGGACATCCAGATGCCGGTCATGAACGGCTACGAGGCCACCGTGGCCATCCGCCGCATGACGGACCCGATCAAGGCCAGCGTGCCCATCGTGGCCATGACGGCCAACGCCTTCGAGGAAGACCGTCGCGACGCCTTCCGCAGCGGCATGAACGGCCATCTGGCCAAACCCATCAACGTGAAGGACATCTACGTGCAGCTGACCAAGATCCTCCAGGTGGCCCAGGCCTCTGATCGTTAGAGGACGAAATTTTCGTCCCGCTCTAGAGCAGGACCGCGCAGGAGCCGAATAGGATGGCGGCGTCGTAGAACACGTTGAAGGTGATGTTGACGCTGACCGCCTGGGCCATGGCCGGGCCGCGGGACTGGAGCACCAGCGGGTTGGCGCACAGGGCTTTCAGCAGCGGGTAGCCGGCTGCCAGCATGCAGGCGCACACGACCAGGCCCGGGGTGTAGAACACTGCCACCAGCACGCACATGAGGGCCAGGGACGTGAACAGCAGCCCCTTGTAGGCGCGGCGCGCCTTGGGGCGGCCCAGGTGCACCGACAGGGTCTTGCGGTCGGCCTCGATGTCCTTTTCTATGTCGCAGGTGTTGTTGGTGAAGTTGATCAGGCCGATGGTACACATGAGGGGGACGCTGACCAGCAGCGGGTACCAGCTGAAGGTGCCGGTCAGGGCGTAGGTGCAGGCCAGGGTCTCCAGGCCGCCCATGGTGAAGCCGCTGGCGAACTCTCCCAGGGGCAGGTAGGACAGGGGCACCTTGCCCACGGAGTAGAAGACCAGCACCGCCAAGCCTGCCAGGCCAATGGCCAGGGTGATCCAGCTGGTCTGCAGGATCACGTAGATTCCCAGGGCAAAGCTCAGCACCAGCTGAAGGACCACCAGCGCCAGCACCTGCTTGGGGTTCACGTTGTTGTAGACCAGCACCGCATCGGTGGGGTCCAGCTGGTTTTCCACGGTGTCGGCGCCCTTCACGTAGTCCATGTAGTCGTTCAGGGTGTTCACCGCGGACTGCATGAGCACGCATATGGCCAGCAGCACCACGAACATGACCACGCTCAGGCCGGCGCCGCCGGCGGCGGCAATGCAGGCGGACAGGAGCACGGGCATGATGGCGGCCGACCAGGTGTGCGGGGCGGCCAGCTGCAAGATCATGAGGGGCGTCAGGTTGTTGTAGCGCTTTGCGGGCGTGGTGTTCTTGGTCACGGTGATTCCTTAGTCTGTGGATTGCTGCTTTAGTATAATGGTGTTTTGCAAAATACGTCCCGCAAGGGACCCGCTCAACGTGAATGAGGAGCCAAATGATCGTCGACGTACCCATTAAGGTCCGCTATGCGGAAACCGACCAGATGGGCGTTGTGTACCACGCCAACTACCTGCTGTACATGGAGGATGCCCGCACCGCGTTCCTGGAGGCTGCCGGCTACCCGTACGCGCAGATGGAGGAGCTGGGCTATCTTTCGCCCGTGGTAGACGCCCACCTGCACTACGGAAGCCCCCTGCGCTACGGCGACACGGTCATAGTCCGCACCCGCGTGATCAGCAACCGGCCCACCAAGACCACCTACGCCTACGAGTTCTATACCCAGGGCATGGACCTGGAAAACGACCGGCCCCTGGCCACGGCGGAGTCCACCCACTGCATCGTGGAGGCGGACGGCTTCAAGCCCACCAGCATCAAGCGCGCGCTGCCTGAGCTGTACGCGCTGTACGACACGCTGGTAGAGCCCGCGTAGGGAAGCGGGTATTCGGTCCCGTAGATTCGGAATATCTGAGCGAAAGACAAGGAGCGAACCATGGCGAAGAACATCCTGGTGGTCCACGGCAGCCCCCGTAGCGGCGGAAACTCCGCCCAGCTGGCGGATGCGTTCATGGAGGGCGCGAAGGGCGCCGGCCATGAGGTCAAGCTGATCGAGGTGGGCCATGCGAAGATCGCAGGCTGCCAGGCCTGCGAGTACTGCTTCGGCCATGAGGGCGAATGCGTCCAGAAAGACCAGATGCAGGACTTCTATCCGGAGCTGCGCTGGGCCGACGTGCTGGTGTTCGCCATTCCCATGTACTACTACAGCTATCCGGCCCAGATCAAGGCCTTCCAGGACCGCATGTTCTGCGGTATTGCCAAGCCCTTCGGCATCAAGGAGGTTGCGCTGCTGCTGACCTATGAGGACAAGGATCCGTCCACGGCTCAGCCGCTGATCGACTCCTTCAACGTGTGCGCCAACTACTGCAAGCAGGAGGTCCTGGGCGTGGTGGCCGTGGGCAGCGTGTATGAGAAGGGCGCCATTGCAGGCAATCCCGGCCTGGAGGAAGCCCGTCTGCTGGGCGCCAGCATCGAGTAGCTTGACCGGGCGGCTGTTTCGCCCGCTGATTGACCATGATTGGAGCACCTATGACGCAGGAGCAAGAACCCATCAAGATAGCGATGATCACCGGCTACCTGGGAGCCGGCAAGACCACGTTGCTGAATCACATCCTCACCAACACCCAGGGCATCCGCGCCGCCGTGATCGTCAACGACATCGGCGAGGTCAATGTGGACGCGGACCTGATTGCCAAGACCGGCGCCCTGACCACCATGGACGACAGCCTGATTCCCATGACCAACGGCTGCATCTGCTGCACGCTGTCCGAGGACCTGGCGCTGCAGCTGCGTGAGATCGCCAACTCCGGCGACTTCGACTACATCATCATCGAGGCCTCCGGCGTGTGCGAGCCCGCGCCCATTGCCTTCACCATCAGCGAGTTCTGCCAGGAGGCGGGCGAAGGCGATGCTCCCATGGTCATTGACAACGTCATTGCCGTGGTGGACTGCGCCCGCATGTTCGACGAGTTCAACGGCGGCCAGGACCTGCTGGACGAGGACCTGGAGGAGCACGACATTGCCAGCCTCCTGATCAGCCAGATCGAGTTCTGCTCCACGTTGGTCATGAACAAGGCCGACTCCGTGACGCCTGAGCAGATGGCTGAGCTGAAGGCCATCGTCCGCGGCCTGCAGAAGAAGGCCAAGATGATCGAGGCGGTTCGCGGCAACATCGACCTGGCCGAGCTGCTGGACACAGGCTCCTTCGACCTGGAGGGCGTCCTGACCTCTGCCACCTGGGCCAGCGAGATGGACCGGGCTGACAAGGAAAAGGCCGCTGCCCGTCAGGCTGCTGAAGGGGGCGAAAGCGAGCATGGTCACGACCATGACTACGAGCATGGCGAGGACTGCGACTGCGGCTGCCACGACCACGAGCACGGCCATGCGCATGAGCACGATCACGGTCACGAGCATCACCACGAGCACGGTCCCGGCTGCGCCTGCGGCCACTGCCACGACGGCGAGCATGACCACGTGGCCGAATTCGGCATCAGCACCTTCGTTTACGAGCGCCGCACGCCCTTCGACCGCGAGAAGCTGCGGGCGTTTTCCATGGACTGGCCCCAGGACATCATCCGCTGCAAGGGCCTGCTGTGGTTCGACGACGACTGGGAGACCACCATCATCTTCGAGCAGGCCGGTCGCCAAGTCTACGCCACCGAGTCCGGCCCCTGGGCTGCTGCCTCCACGCCGGAGGAGCTGGAGCAGATCTTCCAGGAGTACCCTGAGGTCCAGGACAACTGGGACGAAGAGGTTGGCGATCGCCGCGTGCAGCTGGTGATCATAGGCAAGGGCATGGACCGCGCCAAGGTCGAGGCCGACCTGGACGCCTGCCTGGCATAGCATTGGGATTTCGGCCCCGGGGCCTCGGTTGCGGCTGAGCGCTCCGGGGCCTTTTTGCGTTCTGGGGCGGATTCGGATGCAGCGCCGCTCGTGGGCTTTGCGTTTGCTCGGGCTAGGCCTTGCTGGCGACTGCAGCCTTCGGCATGGGCTTGGCCCACTTGCCCACCAGCGGCGGGAAGAAGCGGTTGCCGAAGGCGCACAGCGGGAACAGCACCGCCCAGACCACTGCCGTGGCAACCAGGGCGTTGGAGCCCAGAAGCGGGAAGTTCAGGGTGCAGTTCTCGATCCCATGGAGCAGGTTGCGGTGCAGGCCGAAGAAGCCCAGGGAGTTCTTGCCCGCGAAGTCCAGCATGCGGACCTTGGGCAGCGCCATGGTGACCATGGCCAGGGCCAGGCTGGTACAGCAGGCGGAGCCCAGCATCAGGCCGTAGTTGTGGTAGATGTTGCTCATCATGGAGATCTTGCCGTTGAGCCAGCCCATCCACAGGCCTGCGACCAGCAGGATTGCCAGGGTTGCGAAGAACCGCAGGGACTGGCGGCATTTTCGTCCTGCGTCGTAGTCGATTGCACGAAACACGGACTCCCGGTGCTTCATGAAGGCGTGGCCCAGGTAGTAGAAGAGCATGGCCATGGGCACCGTCTTCCAGTGGAGCAGGCCCTGACCGGGTGCCAGCTCCCAGATTGCCACGCCCAGGGCGAATACCAGGCTCACGGTGAGCCACAGCGGGGCTTTCGTCCTGACCTCAAGACGCGCCAGCATCCAGAACAGGACGCTGACCAGGTACAGGCAGGGCAGGAACCACAGGGGCCAGCAGGCGGAGTTGCCCATGACGCTACCGGTCAGGAAGCCCAGCAGCAGGTCTTGAGGCGAATAGAACGTGTTGGCGAAAACCCCGAAGCTGATCAGCTGCAGCGGGATGTTCACCAGGTACAGCAGCAGGTAGGGGAGGAGCAGGCCCTTGGCCTTGTCCAGGGCGCAGTCGCGGAGGCGGTCGTACTTGGACACGCGGAAAACCGCACCGGATATGGCGAAGAACAGGGGCATGTGGAAGCTGTAGATGAGCATCTTGCCCCAGGCGGGCAGCGCCCACGCGTGCCCGAAAATGACGAAGAACATGGCAAGGCCCCGCAGGGAATCAAGCCATTCGATGCGAGGCCTTGCCATACGTATTCCTTTGGTGCGCTTACGGGCGGCTCAGGCCGTCCACGCCCAGGATCTGGCCGGAAATATAGGAGCTCATATCGCTTGCCAGGAACAGGTAGGCGTTGGCGATGTCCTTCGGGGTGCCCATGCGGCCCAGCGGAATGGATGCGATCAGCGGCTGGATGACGGACTCGGGCAGGTTGTCCACCATGTCGGTATGGGTGACGCCCGGGGACACGGCGTTCACGCGGATTCCGTCAGGAGCCAGCTCGCGGGCCAGGGACAGGGTCAGGCCGTTCACGGCGAACTTGGAGGTGGGGTAGGCGCAGCCGCGGGGCTGGCCGTAGCGGCCCACCATGGAGCTGGTGTTGATGATAGATCCGCCGCCCTGCTCCTTCATGATGGGGGCGACTGCCTGGATGCCGTAGAACACGGAGTTGACGTTCAGGTCCATGAGGCGCTTGAAATCCTCCGGGTCGTATTCGTACAGGGAGTCGCGGGCGGAGATGCCGGCGTTGTTGCCCAGGACGTCGATGCGGCCCCACTTGTCCTTGACGGCCGTGAAGGCCTCCTTCACGGATGCGGGGTCGGACAGGTCGGGGGCAATTGCCTCGATCTCCCACTCGGGGTTTTCCTCACGCAGCTTGGCGGCTGCCTTGTCGGCGGTTTCCTGGCGGGAGCCGCACAGGGCCACCTTGGCGCCGTTTTCCAGGAACGTGCGAACGATCTCGAAGCCGATGCCGCGAGTGCCGCCGGTGATGATGGCGACCTTTCCTTCCAGAAGTTTCATAGGTCTGCGCCTTTCCTTCGGGTGTCTACTACTACGGTCCCATCATGCACCCTGGCGTCGCGGAGGATGGGGCACGGCGGCAAAAGGGGACGGGTTCTTCGTCTAGCGGGCGAAAGGCGCGCGGGTCCCTGAGTTATGATTTCGCGTGCGCGCTCCTGTTCGCGTGAAAACCCGTTACCATGGGCTTGGCGGGTTGGCTTCAGGCGTTTTCGCCCGCTGGTCAAGGCTCTGTAGGAGGTGGCGCCCATGAGGAAGTTGGAGGACGAAAGGTTCCTTCGCGTTCTGGAACGCTACGGATGCTGCTGCGTTGATTATCTGCTGGCGGCCGAGGATGACGGCGCGTGCGGCCTTGAGGCGCACAGGCGGGCCCTGGACCTGGCTATGGCGGAGTGCTCGGCCCGCGTGCAGGGCGGGTGGTCCTGGGATGTGGGCAAGGCGGCGGCCATGCTGGTTGACCCTGGCAGCATTCTGGAAATTCCTCGCAGATTCGATGGTCTCCCTGAAAGAGAGCTCATGTACTACGATGGCCCGTACCAGGACGACAGGATTCCGTACTGGACCGCCTTCCTGGAGCCGCCCCATGGCACCGAGCCCGTGGTGATCGAGGGCCAGATTGTTCGTGAGCGCTATGGCAGGGAGGACTTCGAGCTGGTCAACCAGGCGCTGTTTCCTCAGGGGATTGATGCGCTGGTGGCGTACGAGTGGTCCACCGGCTGGTCGGACTACTTCGACATGGGGCATGAATGGTGGGGTGCATCCTGCTGGACGTTCTATGACGGAGCCATGGACCGGTACGTGGTGATCATGGCGTCGGCGACGGACTGATCAGCTGGCTATATTAGGCTTCTTGGGCTGCAGGCTAACGCGTTGTGCCCTGATTGTTCTTGAACAGGCTCGAGAGGTGGCGCAGGATCTCCTTCGCATTAACCGGTTTGGCAAGGTGCCCATTCATGCCGCATAGCAGGGCCTCCTGCTTATCCTCCTCGAATGCGTTCGCGGTCATGGCCACAATGGGGATGGAGGCCTTTATGGGGTCGGCCAGGTTCCTGATTGCGATGGCTGCGTCGTAGCCGTTCATGTTTGGCATCTGGATGTCCATGAGGATGAGGTCGTAGTATCCCGGCTCGGCGGCTTTGAGCATGTCGCAGCAAATGGCGCCATCCTCTGCGCGCTCGACTTCGAGGCCTGCTTCGCCCAGAAGCTCAATGGCAATTTCGGCGTTGAGGTCGTTGTCTTCCGCAAGCAGGATGCGCTTGCCGGCGATCAGATCCAAGTCGATCGTGCGGTCGATGATGCCTCCGCATTCCTCTGCGTTGGCGATGCGGTGGGAGTTGATGAAGGTGACGGTGGTGCCGACGCCCTTTTCGCTTTCGACCTCTACGTGTCCGCCCATGAGGTCGGCCAGGCGCTTGACGATGGGCATGCCCAGGCCGGTGCCCTCGATCTTCGCATCCGTGGTGTTGTTCTCGCGGGAGAACTCGTCGAACATGCGTGGCAGGAATTCCTTGCTCATGCCTATGCCGGTGTCGGTCACGGTGGACTTGAATGTGGTCTTGCTTGGGTCATCGGAGGGTGTTTCCTCGATCGTCACCCGTACGCTTCCGCCAGGGTTCGTGTACTTGTAGGCGTTGGAGACGATGTTGATGAACAGCTCGCGGGTCTTGGGCAAGTCGGCGTAGACGTATGGGTGTGTCACGTTGTTTTCGATTGTGAAGTCGATGCCCTTGGCGGCCATCATCTCGCAGAACATGGATTCGATGCCGTCGCAGAACTGGTCGACGCTTGCCGGCGTCTCGTCCACTCCGATGGCGCCCTGCTCGATGCGGGTCATCTCCAGGACGTTGTTAATGATGGACAAGAGCACCTCGTTGGCGGCCTTGATCTTGTCCAGGCAGTCCTGCCTGCGCACGGGGTCGTCCTGGTGCTTTTCCAGCAGGTCGCGGAATCCCATGATGGCGTTCATGGGCGTTCGGATGTCGTGACTCATGTTGAACAGGAAGTCGGACTTTGCCTTGCTGGCCGACTCTGCGTTCACCAGGGCCTTTTCAAGCCGCTGCTGTTGAATGAGTTCGAGTCGCTTCTCGTCGCTGACGTTACGGAAGGCCATCACAAACTCTTTGCGGGCAGGGTCGGGCAAGACCATCATGCACTGGTAGTATTGCAGGCGACCGTTTCGCACCATTCGGTAGGTGAAGGAATAGGTCGTCTTCGATTCCAGCAGGGCCAGGGCGGAGGGGGCATTGCTGATTGCGTCGAATAACTGACGATCGTCCTCGAGGACGAAGTCCTTCACGTAGCTGGCCAGGCCGAGCTTGTAGCCGCTGGTAACGTACTTGTGCCCGCGGATGTTCTTGGTCTCCCGGGACATCTGGAAGCATACGCTGTCTCCGCTATTTGCGTCGACGGCAAAGACGTTGTCGTAGGGGATTGCCAGTGCTTGAATCAGGTGGTCTTTTGACTCCAGAACAGTCATTTCTGCGTTTACGTCCAGAATAGCCACGATCACCGATATTACCTGGCCGCTAGCATCCTTGGACATAGGCACGATGATGCACTTTTGCCATGTACCGTGGTTGTCCTGGAACGTCTGGGAGATGATGGGCTGGTCGCCCAGACGCTCGGCGATGGTGTCGATGTCTAGGAACGCTTTGATCAGGGGGATGAAATCTGGTGCTACGCTGCGTTCGATGATTGACTGCTTGACCTTGTGCGCGTCGTATTCTTCGCCGAGGGCATACTTGCTCTGCTTCTGGGATGCGATTCTTTGGAACGTTTCCTTGCGCAGGTCGATGCGAGCCATGGAGATGTAGATACGCGCCAGCGACTCGATGATGCTGCTGTGCTCGCGCTCCGCAGCCAGAAGCTCGACGTTCTTGGAATTTGCGGCTTCCAGCGCCGTTTCGTTCTTAACCCTCCTGATGCCCTCCAGGTAGCCTCTTGCCTTCGTCTTGTACACGTAGATATTCGCCACAAGGCTTATGACGCTGAAGTTTATGGCATTGGCAATGTCGACCTGCGCCGCCTCCGGGGCCTTGTGCTGGGAGACCGTGAGGATAAAGAGAACGGCGACGGCAATCATCTCGCTGAGCATGACCGCAGGGGTTGAGTTGAACACCATCGGAATGAGGATGAGAGACACCATGAAGGTGACGGCGAGTGTGTGCGTCTCGTGGACAGCGCCGACGAATATTCCGAAGAGGTATACGGAGAGGGCGAAAACCACCACAAGGAGGGTAGGGGCGGGTTGGTCGTTTCTCTTCAGGAGATAGGAGGCTGCTGCGATGGCAAGGTTTGCGGCGCCAAAGGTCAGGTACGCCATTTCGTGGGGGAGCGTGGATTGCGCGAACGTGCCCGACACTACGACGGTCAGCGTAGCGAGAAGCGCCAGAAGCGCGCCGTAGTAAAGAGTCGACGAGTTCGGCGTGTGGTACGCATCTTTGATTTCGGCGTACTCATGCTTTTCCAGGCCTGCATAGAGCCAGGCGTTCATCATTCGACGGGTCAGCGGGGCGCGAAACCCTCTCGCGTTCTTCTCGCCGGTATCGTAAAGGCGTGCCATCACGTTTCTCCTGTTGACGATTACTCAGCTGAAAACATGATACTGCTTTCCGACTGCATGGGTGGGAATTTACTCCTGTGGGGCCGCCCTTGGCGATCTTAGATAGGTTTACATAACATATATTATCAGCAATATATGTATAAATTGCCTGATGCCAGGGGGAGCGCCCGCTCTACCAGAAGGAACCGCCGGAGGACGGCGCACTGCCCGTTCCGGAACTACCAGAGCCCCAGAAACCGGAACTGCCGTTGTTGGAGGAACCATTGCCGCCGAGCATCTGGCTCAGGCTGCTGGGATCTCCCGTTGCCAGATATTCCTGGATCTGCGGCCAGATATACGCCACAGAAGCCACGTTGATTATCAGGGCGAAAACTGCGGCGATCAGAGTAGCCTTTAATCTGCTGTAGGCGGCCAGGTATTCATCTATGGCTGCTGTAGATTGATTCTCTTGACTGATGCCCTGGACTACCTTTCGCGCAGACACGAAGGAAACCAATGCTACAAGCACGCCGACGGTGCTCAGCGCAATGCCGCCGATGAACATGCTCACTGCAGCGCAGATGATTGCGATAGCTGATGTGCGGGCAAGGCTCTTTGCCAGGCTCAGGTATTCTTTGTCCGTCAAGTTCTTGTTGGGCATGGGATTCATAAGTGCTCCAAGTTATGTAAACCTAATTCACACCGCTGCTGCCGAAGCCGCCGGCGTCTCGTTCCGTCTGATCCAGCTCAGGTACGACCGCGATGTCCGCATGGGCAAACGGCACCACCATCAGCTGGGCAATGCGGTCGCCTCGTTTGATCTGGAATGGCTCACGGGGGTCCAGGTTGATCAGCACCACGCGGATCTCTCCCCTATAGCCGCTGTCGATCAGGCCCGGTGCGTTTACCACGGATATGCCGTGCTTGGCTGCCAGTCCGCTCCTGGGGACCACCAGGCCTGCGTAACCCTGCGGCAGGGCCACGCCGATGCCTGTGGGCGCCATGAGCCTCTCCCCCGGCATCAGGGTCGCGTCAATAGTCGAGCGCAGGTCAAGGCCCGCATCTCCTGCGTATGCATAGGAAGGCTGTTCGATTCCCTCATCGAACAGCTTGACCGGAAGGGTCACCATCTGAGCCTCCGTATTAGTCCTGGTTCTTCTTCTGGAGTGCGTCCAGTGCACCCATGAACTCCTCGATGTCCTGGTAGTCCTTGTAGACGCTGGCGAAGCGCACGTACGCCACTACGTCCAGCTGGCCCAATCGCTCCACGACCATGTCTCCGAGCTCCTTGGATCCGATCTCGCACTTGGGATGCTTGCGGATTTCGACCTCGATGTCGTCGATGATGCTGCTGATGGCGTCAGCGCTCACCGGGCGCTTGGCGCAGGCAACCAGGATGCCGCGGAACAGCTTGTCACGGCTGTATGCCTCCGAGGAGCCGTCGGACTTGATGACGATCATGGGGTTTTCGCCCAGACGCTCGTACGTGGTGAAGCGAGTGCCGCATTTCAGGCATTCCCTTCGACGGCGAATGGAGGTGCTGTCGTCATTGGATCGGGAGTCAACGACCTTGGACTCCAGGTGCGAACATGAGGGGCAGCGCATAGGCATCCTTCCTAGATGGGACTAGGGACAGCATACTAGATATTGTTTTCAAGTCATAGTTTCGCAGGACAAAATCAATAAATTGTATGGTCCACTCCCCTCTTTTCAGGACGAAAGAGGAGGCCGCCCCCGCGCAGCAAGATCGGGGGCGGCCCAAGTAAGAACCCGCGGCCAACGCAGCAAGACCGGGGTTGCGGGATTAGGCGAAGAACATGCAGAACAGCGTCAGGGCGCCGATGATGGTGCCGAGGACTGCTGCCTGCGGACGGGTGAACATGGCCGGCATGGTGGTCTCCAGGCTTCCGTGGGCGATCACCTCGGCTGCCTCGCGAGCGCATTCGCGCACGTAGTCGCAGTAGGTGATGGGCTCGGGCTCGGATTCCTGCTGGTAGATGCTTCGGCAGAAGTCTTCCTGTTCGAGGCGAACGACGTTCTGATGGGCCGTGTGCTCGATCTTGAGTGCCGAGGTGCCCTGCACGAAGGAGATATTTGCGAATTCTGCCATTTGTTTGCCTCCTGCTCCTTGCATAGAACCAATGTTCGTGTTTATAATAATTCGAACAAAAGTTCATGTCAACAAATATTCAAACATTTGTTCGCAATATAGGAAAGGACAGCATATGGGCTCCGAACCATCAAAGCGACAGAAGGCCGTTCTCGACTGCATCCGCAAGTGCATCGAGGAGAGGGGGTACGCTCCCACTGTCCGTGACATCTGCAAGGAACTCGGCCTGTCCTCCCCTTCCACCGTCCACGTGCATCTGAAGGCGCTGGAGGACAAGGGCCTGATCAAGCGCGACGCGCACAAGTCCCGCTCCATCATCTTGGTCGACCAGGAGGGCGAAGCATCCGAGCCCGAGGTTGAGCAGGCCTCCCGTGCCCAGATGTTCAGCAACGTGCTGACCCCCTCTTTCGCCCGTACGGTTGAAGTACCCCTGGTGGGCAACGTGGCGGCCGGCGTGCCGATTCTGGCTGAGCAGAACATTGAGGACACCATGTCCCTGCCTACGGATATCGTGGGCGATGCAGCATCCTTCATGCTCTCCGTCAGGGGTGACAGCATGGTTGAGTGCGGCATCAACGACGGCGACTACGTGGTCGTGAAGGAGCAGCCCAACGCCAACAACGGCGACATCGTGGTTGCCATCATCGATGACGGCGCAACGGTCAAGCGCTACTTCCGCGAGGCCGACCACATCCGTCTGCAGCCGGAGAACTCCTCCATGGAGCCCATCATCACCCGCGACTGCTCCATCGCCGGCAAGGTGGTGGCCGTTTTCCGCCGCCTGTAGCGTTACGACATCAGATAGCAGAACGCCCTCGCAGCCGTCTTGGTTGCGAGGGCGTCGTGTTTACGGGGCTGACGCATGCACAGGGCGCGCATACGGGCGAAAGGGAGCCCCTACTCCCCTTCCTCGGTCAGGTAGTCGTTGAAGCGCACGGCAATGGCTGGGCTTGCCAACATGACCAGGTAGGTGCCGTCCTCGCGGTACTCTTCGCTGATGATGCGGCACTGCTGATGGGCCAGGGAGACCAGATCGCCCTTGCTGTAGGGCACCAGGGCGCACAGGCGGCGGTCGCGGGAGGAGGCGATCAAGCCGATGCGGGTGATCAGATCGTCGATGCCGTAGTTGGTCACGGACGAAACGAACACCGCGTTGGGAAAGCGGGTGCGCATGCCCTGGATCTGCTCCTCGGAGATCAGGTCACACTTGTTGAAGACCACCACGCGGTCGATCTCCTGGGCCTTGATCTGACCGAGCACCTCGTCCACGGCGATCATCTGGTCCTCGAACTCGTTGGAGGAAACGTCCACCACGTGCAGGATCAGGTCAGCGCCCACGACTTCCTCCAGGGTGGACTTGAATGCATCCACCAGGGTGTGGGGCAGCTTCTGGATGAAGCCGACGGTGTCGGTCAGGGTGACCTCGCGACCCTCGGGCAGCACCAGCTTGCGGGTGGTGGAGTCCAGGGTGGCGAAGAGCTTGTCGTAGCTGAGCACCTCGGCGTTGGTCATGTTGTTCAGCAGGCTGGACTTGCCGGCGTTGGTGTAACCGGCCAGGGCCACCTTGAAGGTGTTGCTGGCGTAGCGGCTCTCGCGCTGGACGGCGCGAACCTTGGAGACGTGCTCGAGCTCGCGCTTGATGGAGGTGATGCGCTTGCGGACCATACGGCGGTCGACCTCGAGCTGGCTTTCGCCCTCACCGAAGCGGGATCCAACGCCGCCGCCCATGCGGTTGGAGGCCAGATGGGCCCACATGCCGCGCAGGCGCGGGAGCAGATACTGGTTCTGGGCCAGGCGCACCTGCAGGCGGCCCTCCTTGCTGGTGGCATGCAGGGCGAAGATGTCCAGGATCAGCGCGGTACGGTCGATGACCTTCACGTCCTTGGGCATGGTACGCTCCATGTTGGACTGCTGGGACGGGGTGAGCTCGTCGTCGAACACCACCAGGTCCGCAGCGTAGGCGCGGCACAGGTCGGCGATCTCCTCCGCCTTGCCCGAGCCCACGAAGGTGCGGGGGTTCGGGGAGTCCACCTTCTGGGAGGTGGTGGCCACGGTGTCGGCGCCGGCGGTGTCTACCAGGCGGGACAGCTCTGCCAGGGATGCCTCCAGGGGCCAGGTGGTGCCAGGGCGGTCGATGCCCACCAGCACGGCCTTTTCGCGCCGCTGCTCCAGAATGGTCGTGCAGCCGCGGGTGATGACGGATTCGAATTCAGACATGCTCTACCTTTCTTCTTGCGTTACCGCCGGCCCAACGCCGGCTCTATGACGTCAAGCGCCTCCTGCAGCAGCTCCTGGGGGTCCTTGCCCTCCGGACGCAGCCAGGTGATGCGCTTGTCCTTGCGAAACCACGTGCCCTGGCGCTTGGCGTAGCGGCGCGTGGCCATCTTGATCTGCTCGGCCGCCTCGTCCAGGGAACACTCCCCGTCCAGGTAGGCCACGATCTCCTTGTAGCCGATGGCCTGGGGAGCGGTGATGCCTTGGCGGAAGCCTTGGTCAAGCAGGCCCTGGACCTCGGCTACCAAGCCGGACTCGATCATGCGGTCCACGCGCAGGTTGATGCGCTGGTACAGCTTCTCGCGATCCCATTCCAGGCCCACGAACACCGCGGGCAGCGCCTGGGGAATCGCCTGCAGGGCCTCCAGCTGGTCGGCGTAGCAGGCGCCTTCCGCCAGCATCTCGAAGGCGCGGATCACGCGCTTGACGTTGTTCTCGTGGATGACGGCGGCGCTGCGGGGGTCCCGCTGCTGCAGCTCCAGCCACAGCGCATGGGCGCCGTGCTCCTGCTCGAAGGCGGTCCACTGGTCGCGCACGGGATTGCCCACCTGCTCCCCTGCCGGGAACTCGTAGTCGTCAATGGCGGCGCGCACGTAGAATCCGGTGCCGCCGCACAGGATGGGCACCTGTCCCTGGTCGCAGATGCGCTGGAAGCACTCGCGGGCATAGGGCTGGAACAGGGCCGCCGAATAGGGCTCGCCGGGGTCCACCAGGTCGAAGCCGTAGTGGGTCACGCGCCGGTCGGCCACGGGCAGCTTGCCGGTACCGATGTCCATTCCGCGGTACACCTGCATGGAGTCTGCGCTGACCACCTGGCCGCCCAGGGCAATGCCCAGGTCAACGGCAAGGTCGGTCTTGCCGGATGCGGTGGCGCCCACCACGCACACGACGGGGGTGGGGAGCACCTGGCTGTGCATGACGGCGTCCATGGCCTAGTCGACCACGGTGCCGGAAAGATACCAGGTGCGAGCGGTGTCCACCTTGACGCTGACGTAGGTGCCCGCCAGCTCGTCGATGGTGCGGCCCTCGGGGATCGGCGCGTGAACGGTCTGGTTCTTGGGGCTCTTGCCCACCAGCAGGTTCGCGTCGCGCTTGGACGTGCCCTCGACCAGGACCTCCACGGTAGCGTCGGCGTCCTTCTGGTTCTGCTCGTAGGCCTGGGCCTGGACCAGCTCGACCAGGCGGTCGAAGCGCTCCTGGATGACCTCGCGGGGCGTATCGTCTTCCATCTTGGCGGCGGGAGTGCCCTCGCGCTTGGAGTAGATGAACGTGAACACCTGGCCGTAGCCCACTTCCTTCACCAGGTCATAGGTCTGCTGGAAGTCCTCCTCGGTTTCGCCCGGGAAGCCCACGATGATGTCCGTGGAAAGGGCGATGTCGGGACGGACCTCGCGCACCTTGCGGATGAGCTCCAGATAGTGCTCGCGGGTGTAGCGGCGGTTCATCTCCTTCAGGATGCGGTTGGAGCCCGACTGGACCGGCAGGTGCAGGGCGGGCATGAGGCACGGCAGCTCGCCGAACAGGGCAATGACCTCGTCGCTCAGGTCCTTGGGATGGCTGGTGGCAAAGCGCAGGCGCTTGACGCCGGTACCTGCCACGGCCTTCAGGATCTGGGCGAAACGGGGCTCCCCGTACAGGTCACGGCCGTAGGAGTTGACGTTCTGGCCCAGCAGGGTGATCTCGGTCACGCCTGCGTCCACGTAGCGCTGCGCCTCTTCGGTGATGTCCTCGATGGTACGGGACTTCTCTCGACCGCGGACGTACGGGACAATGCAGTAAGAGCAGAAGTTGTTGCAGCCGATGGTGATCGGCAGCCATGCGGCCCATTCGTGCTCGCGCTGGGTGGGCAGGTCCGTGGGGAACTCGGTGGAGCTTTCCAGGACCTGGACCCTGTGGCCGCCCTTCTGAACGGCCTCGGTCAGCAGCGTGGGCAGGGATGCCAGGTTGTGGGTGCCGAACACCACGTCCAGGTGCGGCATCTTGTCTACCAGCTCCTGGCCGTCGCGCTGGCCGATGCAACCTCCCACGGCAACGATGCGCTTGCTCAGGGGCGTGCCCTCGCGCAGCGGGATGTTCTTCATGCTGGCAACCTGGCCGTACAGGCGCACGTCAGCGGCCTCGCGGACGCAGCAGGTCATGAAGACCACGACGTCAGCGGCCTCGACGCTGTCCACGGAGTAGGCTCCCAACGCCTCGAGCATGCCAGAAGCTCGTTCCGAGTCATGCTTGTTCATCTGGCAGCCGAAAACGATTACATGGTATGCAAGGTCATTGAGGGCATGGGTCATGGACAGAATTCAACTCCTGGTGGTTCGATGGCGCAGTTGCGCCGGAATACTACTCGAAAGAATAAGAGACGTCGCTTTCGCCCGCGTACTCCTGAGGCACGCCGCGCATGTAGCGGGGCTCGACCGCGAAGCGGATCGCGGTGCGGTACTCGCCGTCGATGACGATGTCTGCGAAGGACGGAATGCAGGCGATCTCGATGCCTACGGGCGAAAGGAAGCCGCGGGAGATGGCGATTGCCTTGACGGCCTGGTTGACGGCGCCGGCTCCAACAGCCTGGATTTCAACGAGGGCTCCGTCCTTGATCATGCCAGCGATTGCGCCGGCGACGGAGGCGGGAGAAGACTTGGAAGATACCTTCAGGCAGCCGATGCCTGCCGAGGCTTCTACGGTTGAGGACACGTGTTTTCCTTTTCTTGATAGTGCGTTGTTTCAGCGGTGTTAGTCGTTCGTTTTGGTGTGTGACGATTTTGTGTGCTGTCTGGAGATTGTATCTGTTCGCATTATGTCGCGCAAGGATAAAGCGCTGCTTCGACTCCCCTATTTAGGAATTCGGGTACAGCGGAATCGATATATGTAGTGCGTCCGAGCGCTTTTGAACCACAATATGTGGGTCCGACTCCAGATAGTAGGCATCTGCCAGCTCGGCGTAGGCCCGGGCCACGGTGTCCTTGAAACGGGACAGGTCCTCTGGGGCGAAACGGATGCCGCCAGACGTGCGCTTCCGCGGCGTCTTGGCGGGTGCGGCAGCCTGCTCGCGCTGGTCGACGAAGGTGATGAGCTCCTTGATCTCGGGCGCGGGACGGACCTCCCCGTCCATGATGCGGCGGGCGGAGCGCTCGGACATGTCCAGGCCCAGCTCGTGGGCGATCTGGGCGAACTCCTGGCAGTCACGGGCGAAAGCCAGCCGCTTGACCACGGCGGAGTCCTGGCGACCGTCGCCGAATGCGCGCTCAACCGAGGAGATGGTGGCGCAGCCGAACTCGTACAGCGTTGCGGCGATCTGGGAGATGGAGCCTACGTACAGCGAAACCGAGCTGCGGTGCTCCAGGGCGAACTCGCAGGCGGTGCGCAGGATGTTCTTCGGGCCCTTGACGGTCACCTTGCCGCCGTCCTTCAGGATGAAGGTGGGGAATGTGGACTGGTCTGCCTTCTCGACCACCTTGTCCGGATTCGTGCGGGCGTACAGGCTGCAGCCCTTCCCCGGGGCGGAGCAGCAGATGCGGGACTCCCGCGCGTTCACCTTGACGGCGTACAGGGCCATGCCGCGGCCGTGGATGCCCCACTTGTCCAAGTGCATGCTGTCCAGCTTGGACGTGACGCGAGGCTCGAAGACCCGCTCGTGCATGTGGGCGGGGATGCCGTCGCCGTCGTCGACGACCACCACTACCCTATCGTCCCCGGATTTGGCGAAGGCCAGGAAGATGTTGCGGGCGTGGGCGTCGCGGGAGTTGCGCAGCAGCTCGATGATCATGTCTTCGTTGGTACGGATGTCATGGGCAGCCTGCCTGCGCTCGGCTTCATCGGTGCGCAGACGAACGAAGCCATCCCCGAGGTCGGTTTCGACTCGGAGATGGCTTTCGGTTGCAACCTCATCCAAGAAGGAAGTCAGCTGGTTCATGCAGAGGTGCTACTTCGCGTAGTCGACGGCGCGGCTCTCGCGGATGACCACGACCTTGACCTGGCCGGGGTACTGCATCTCGTTCTCGATCTGGTGAGCGATGTCGTGAGCCAGCACAACGGCTGCGGCCTCATCGACGACCTCGGGCTCGACCATGACGCGAACCTCGCGACCAGCCTGGATAGCGTAGGTCTGGGAAACGCCCTCGTGGGAGTTGGCGATCTCCTCGAACTTCTCAAGACGCTTGATGTAGGCGTCCAGGGTTTCCTTGCGTGCACCGGGGCGGGCGGCGGACACGGCGTCAGCAGCCTGCACCAGCACGTCCAGGACGCTGTTGGGCTCGACGTCGTTGTGATGAGCCTCGATGGCGTGGACGATATCGGCCTTTTCGCCGAAACGACGAGCAAGGTCGGCGCCGATGACGGCATGGGAGCCGTCGATCTCGTGGTCGATGGCCTTGCCCAGGTCATGCAGCAGGCCGGCGCGCTTTGCGCGAACCGGGTCCAGGCCCAGCTCTGCGGCCATGACACCGGACAGGTAGGCGACCTCCAGGGAGTGGTTCAGGACGTTCTGGCCATAGGAGGTGCGGTAGCGCAGACGGCCGATGGTGCGGACGATCTCCGGATGCAGGTCATGGATTCCGGTGTCGAAGGAGGCCTGCTCGCCTGCCTCCATGACGCGCTGCTCCACGAAGTTGGTGGCCTTGGCGAACATCTCCTCGATGCGTGCCGGATGGATGCGGCCGTCGGAGATCAGGTTCTCCATGGTGACGCGGCCGATCTCGCGGCGGACCGGGTCGAAGCAGGAGATGGTGACGCACTCGGGCGTGTCGTCGATGATCAGGTTGGTGCCGGTGATCTGCTCGAAGGAGCGGATGTTGCGGCCCTCGCGACCGATGATGCGGCCCTTCAGGTCGTCAGACGGGATGCTGATGGTGGAGACGGTGCTCTCGGCGGAGTGATCAGCGGCAACGCGCTGGATGGCCAGGCCCAGGATCTCGCGGGACTTCTTGTCAGCCTCTGCCTTGGCACGTGCCTCGGCGTCGCGGATGATGGCGGCGGACTCGTGGGTCACCTCGTCACGCAGGGCTTCCAGCAGCTCCTCCTTGGCCTCCTCGGAGGTCATGCCGGCGACCTCTTCCAGGCGCTCGCCGATCTCAGCCTCGGCAGCGTCGAGCTCGCGCTCGCGCTTGTCCAGCTGGCCCTGCAGGGAGGAAATCTGATGCTCGCGCTTGTCCAGGGTCTCCACGCGACGGTCCAGGGACTCCTCGCGCTGGGAGACGCGGTTCTCGGCTGCGCGAACTTCGCGCATGCGCTCCTTGTTCTCGACCTCGGCGTCGTGACGGATCTTCAGGACCTCGTCCTTTGCCTCGAGCAGGGCTTCCTTCTTCAGGGTCTCGGCCGTGCGCTTTGCCTCATCGATGGTGTTTCGAGCCTCCTCGGCTGCCTTCTTGGTGGAAGAGTTGCCGATGAAGCGAGCTGCGACGATGCCGAGAACGATGCCGACGACTGCGCCGACTACGACCATGATGACTTCGGTCATTCGTTCTCCTTCCAAACGGGTTATGACATATAAAATGCCAGGCAATAGCCAGGCATGAGCATACGAACTACTCGAAAGAGATTGTCTTGATTTGTATCTATAACAAAATACCCAATCGGGTACGAATACTCACGTGCTGTTTATTCTAACCTAAATAGAGGGACTGTGTGACAAAGTTAGTCGAAATTGGAGCGGAACCATCGCTGGGCGACCTCGTTGGCCACGGAACTCGAGTACCCCTTGCGCACCAGCTTCTGATAGGCCGAGCGCAGAGGGTTCTTTGACCGGGGAGGTTGGCGCTCCAACAGGGCAAACGCACGCTCGACCTGTCTTTCGCGAGAGGTTTCCTGATACTGGTAGGGCCAGTCCGGCAGGGACGACGGCTCCACTCCCCTCTGGCGCAGGTCGTGCTCGATGGCGCAGTTTCCCTTGCCAGAACGAATACGTGCGCGAATGAACGCGTCGGCAAACCGGGCGTCGTCGATCAAACCGCATCGCTTGGCCTTCCCCACCGCATGATCGATGGCGTCTAGGGTGAAATCCTCCTGGGCAAGACGCGTGCGCATCTCATGCTCGCTGCGGTCCCGATGCATGAACAGGCTCTCGATGCGCGCGAAGGCACGCTGCTGCTCGTCCAAATCGAAGGGGTCCATTGCGCGTCGTGCGTCAAACTCGCCGTCGGGGTCTTCGCAGGCGCAGTTCTCCCACTGCGGGCGGACCGGCTCCTGAAAGACGGCTGCGCCGCCAGACTCGATGCTCTTCATCTGACGGCGCAGCTCGGAAATGGTCTGCTGCTTGGAAGCGGCCATGCTACTTCTTCTTGCCGGGCTTGGCCACGGGGCTGATCTCGTCGGCTTCCTCCTGGGTGCGGGTGACCACGGGGATGCCGAAGGCCTCGCGTACCTGAATCTCGATCTCCTCGCGCAGGTCCGGGTTCTCGCGCAGGGTACGCTTGGCGGCCTCACGGCCCTGGCCCAGGCGCTCCTCGCCGTAGGTGTACCAGGCACCGCTCTTGCGGCACACGCCGGCCTCCACGGCCATGTCTACGATACAGCCCTCGCGGGAGATGCCCTCGCCGTACATCAGGTCGAACTCGGCCTGGCGGAAGGGCGGGGCAACCTTGTTCTTCACGACCTTGGCGCGGACGCGGTTGCCGATGACCTCGCCGTCCTTCTTGATGGAGTCGATGCGGCGGATGTCGATGCGGACGCTGGAGAAGAACTTCAGCGCGCGGCCGCCGGTGGTGGTCTCCGGGTTGCCGAACATGACGCCGATCTTCTCGCGCAGCTGGTTGATGAAGATGCAGGTGGTGTTGGACTTGGACAGGGAGCCTGCCAGCTTGCGCAGCGCCTGGCTCATCAGGCGCGCCTGCAGGCCCACGGTGGTGTCGCCGATCTCGCCTTCGATCTCGGCGCGGGGAACCAGCGCGGCGACGGAGTCGATGACCACCACGTCGATGGCGCCGGAGCGCACCAGCATGTCGCAGATCTCCAGGCCCTGCTCGCCAGTATCCGGCTGGGAGATCAGCAGGTCGTCGATGTCCACGCCCAGGCGTGCCGCGTAGACGGGATCCAGGGCGTGCTCGGCGTCGATGAACGCGGCGATGCCGCCCATCGCCTGGGCTTCGGCCACGATCTGCAGGGCCAGGGTGGTCTTACCGCTGGACTCAGGGCCGTAGATCTCCACGATTCGGCCGCGGGGCACGCCGCCGATGCCCAGCGCCGCGTCCAGGGGCAGCGAACCAGTAGGAATGGCCTCAACTGCCAGCTCTGCACCGTCTTCGCCCAGCTTCATGATGGCGCCCTTGCCGAACTTGGTCACGATCTGATCCGTGGTCAGCTTGAGCATTTTCGCCTTGTCTTCGTTCATTCCCCCACCTTCTCGATTGAGCTGCTTGTGTGTTGTTCGTATTATCTCGAACAAATGTTTGCGCGTCAAGACATTTGTTCGATAGTGGCATTTTGCCACTCGGATCTGGGCTCCCTCTGGAGCGGCTCTATGGAATCCCTCTCCTGCCCCTGATGCGCATTCGGTGCGATCTGAACCGGATTCTGAACGGATTCCGATTCGTTTCGCCCTGACCTGAGTTCGTTCCAAATCAAAGGCGGGCGAAAACCAGCTTGGCCTTCGCCCGCCTCGAAGCGGTATCTGAGTCCCGTGGCGCTCGCTACAGCAGGTCCTTCATCTTCTTCAGGGCCGCGTGCGCCGTCTGCTGGCGAATCTTATCGCGGTCGCCCTTCAGCTGCAGGCGCTCGGCGCCGGACTGGCCCTTGAACCACCAGCCCATCCAGACGGTGCCCACCGGCTTGTCCGGCTCGGCGCCACCGGGGCCGGCAATGCCGGACACGGCGACCACCAGGTCGGCGCGGAGCTTTTCGGCTGCGCCCTGTGCCATTTGCAGGACCACGTCCTGGTCCACGGCGCCCTGGGACTCCAGCACGTCGCCGCTGACGCCCAAGAGGTTCTCCTTCACGTCAATGGCGTAGGAGGTCACGCCGCCGCGCACCACGGCTGAGCTGCCGGGAACGCTGGTCAGCTCGGCGCTGATCAGGCCGCCGGTCAGGCTTTCGGCCGTGCCCAGCGTCACGTTGGCGTCCTTGGCAGCGGCAACCACCTGCTCCGCCAGGGTCGGCTCGGGCTCGGGCTTGGGGCCCAGACCCAGGAAGCCGCGGCACTTCATGAAGTAGTCCACCATGGACACGATGGTCAGCGCCAGCGCGATCAGCATGACCAGCCAGCTGCCCAGGAACAGCAGCTGGGAGTCGGGCATGATGGCATCCTTCAGGATGAACATGAGGATGGCCGCGATCTGGAAGCAGGTCTTAGCCTTGCCGTACCAGCTGGCTGCCACCACGGCGCCCTGAGCTGCGGCGATCATGCGCAGGCCGGAGACGATGAACTCGCGCACCAAGATGACCAGAGCGACCCACGAGGGCAGGATCTGAAGCTCCGTCAGGGCAAGCAGCGCAGCCGCCACCAGAATCTTGTCTGCCAGCGGGTCCACGAACTTGCCGAAGTCGGTGACCTCGTTGCGGCTGCGTGCCAGGTATCCGTCAACGCCGTCGGTTGCCGCCAGAACGGCGAACAGCGCGGCGGCCACCCAGGGCTGCGCCCAGGCGATCTCATGGCCGCCGGGAAGCCAGGCGGGCCACGGTGCCAGGAACGCCGCCACGAACAGCGGCACGCCGGCAATGCGTACCACCGTCACCACGTTGGCCGGGGTCCATACGGTCGTCTTGTCGTTTTGGCTGCTCATCAGAGCTCGCCCTCCATTTCGTAGAACAGCGTGTCGGTGACGGTCACCTCCACCACGTCGCCCGGGTTTCCGCCGTTGACGTAGGTGCAACCGTCCACTTCGGGGGCCTGGCTCATGGCGCGGCCGTACAGCTGGCCGTCTTCTTCCAAACCCTCAATCAGTACGGTAACACGCTGACCTGCCCGTTCTGCAACACGAGCCGTGCAAACGGCGTCTGCGAGGTCGCGTACGCGCTGTGCGCGGTCCTGCTTTTCCTCGGGCGAAAGCTGATCGGGCATGGAGGCCGCACGGGTGCCCTCCTCCTGAGAGTACGGGAACACGCCGATGTAATCGAAGTCGCATTCCTCCACGAAGTCGCAGAGCTCCTCGAACTGGTCGTCGGTTTCGCCCGGGAAGCCCGCAATGAGCGTGGTGCGCAGGGTGATGCCGGGCACCATCTGGCGCACGTGGGCGCAGACCTGGTCGAAATACGCGCGGTCGCCGGTGCGGTTCATGTCCTTCAGGACCTTGCCGTTGACGTGCTGCAGCGGAATGTCCAGGTAGCGGCAGATGTTGGCATGGTCGCGCATGACGGTCAGCAGCTCATCGGTGATGCCCTCCGGCTGCACGTACATGACGCGGAACCAGGTCTGCGGGAACTCCTCGGCAAGGGTGCCCATGAGCCAGGCAAGGCTGCGGGGCTCGTCGAAGTCGGCGCCCCAGCGGCCCGTGTCCTGGGCAATCAGGATGACCTCGCGCACGCCGGCCTCGACCGCAGAGCGGACTTCGCCCTGAACGGTGGCAAAGTCGAAGCTGTGGTAGCGGCCGCGGATGTACGGGATGGTGCAGTAGGAGCAGAACCGGTCGCAGCCGTCGGAGATCTTCACGTAGGTGCTGAAGGGGCCGGCGGTGGGCTCGTAGTCATGGGCTCCCAGCTCGACGGCGTTGGGAGTGCCCACGGCAGCACCCGGGCCGATCAGGGACGCGACCACGGCGGCAATGTCGTCCTCCTTGGAGCAGGGCACGAAGGCCTGGGCCTCGGTCAGCTCGTCCTGGAGGTCGTTGCCGTAGCGGGCCGGCATGCAGCCGGCGGCGATGATCTTGGCGCCGTTCTCCCTCATGCTGGGAAGCTGGGCCAGCTCGAAGATGGTGTCCAGGCTTTCCTCGGTGGCGTCCTGGATGAAGGAGCAGGTGTTCACGACCACGCACTGAGCCTGCTCGGGGTCTTCGCCCACCGTATAGCCGGCGGCGCGCAGGGCCCTCTTCATGCGAGCGGTATCCACTTCGTTCTTGGCGCAACCCAGGGTGACGAAAGCGACCTGCTGGGTGCAGGCCGCTTCGGCGCCAATGCTGTTATGCATAGACATGGCGTTCTTTCTGTTCAGATGTGTGTGGCTGATTAGCGATAGTTGTTGAACTGCAGCGGCTGGCCGTAGTCCTTGCCCTTCAGGAACTGGATGACCTCCTGCAGGGTGTCGCGGGAGGCGGAGCTCACGCGCAGCTTGTCGGACTCGATCTGGACCTTGCACTTCAGCTTCAGGGCCTTGATGTCCTTGTTGATCTTGCCAGCGGTTTCCTTGTCAATGCCGTCGATCAGCTTGGCCACCTGACGCACGGTGCCGCCGGTAGCGTTCTGCGGGTTGCCCCAGTCCAGCGCGTTCAGCTCGATGCCGCGCTTGAGCAGCTTGGTCTCCAGGACGTCCTTCACCTGACGGCAGACGAAGTCAGCGGGAGCGCTCACGGTCAGGGTCTTCTCGGACTTGCTGAAGTCGATGGAGGCGCCGGAGTCCTTCAAGTCATAGCGGGTAGCGATCTCGCGCTTTGCCTGCTGGTAGGCGTTGTCGACCTCCTGCAGGTCGATGGTGGACACGACGTCGAAGCTTGATTCCTTAGCCATGGGATTCCTTTCTGGGATCTAGTTGGACTCGGTGGAGGAGCCTTCGCCCTCACCGGTGGTTTCGGTGGTGGAGGTGTCGCCGCCGGTGGTGCCGGTTGCGCCTGCAGAGCTGGCGGTGTTGGTCGACGAAGCGGAGCTGGCGGAGTTCGCGCCTGCGGTGCCGGCGGAGGATGCGGTGTTGCCGGAGGTGGCGGTATCCGTACCCGTGGTTCCGGTGGTGCCCGTGGTGGTGCCGGTCACGGTCGTGCCTGCGGTCGGGTGGTCCTTCTGCCAGTCGCTCAGGATCTTGGCAAAGTCAACGGTGCACTCGTACAGGCCGATGCTGTTCTCCTTCAGCTTCACCTTCTCGTTGTCCACGGTGCAGGTGACGTTGTCCGGGCTGTCGGTCATGAAGGTCAGCTTGCCCTTGACCTCGTAGGACTGGGAGTCGGACACGTCGTCGTCCAGGACGTTCTTGCCGTCCACGTTGACCTGCACGTAGGCGGTGGCGCCGCTGGACACCTTGTACGTGAAGTTGGCTGCGGTGGGAGCGGTCTCCACGGGAGCCGGAGCGGGCTCGGTGGTGGTGCCGGTGCCAGAGCCTTCGCCGGACTCGGAGCCGCCGGTGGTGTCAGCCACGCCGGTGATGGGCACGGTGGGCGTTTCCTCCTCGGGTGCCTTGGTGGCGCAGGAGATCACGTTGAACACCAGCACGATCAGCAGGATCACCACGATGGCACCCGCGAACAGGAACCACTTCTCCTTGATGAAGTCCAGGATGCCGCCGGCGCCCTGGTTGCCGCCGCTGTAGAAGTTGGTGTAGGGCTGGCCGCCGGAGCTGGGGCGTGCTCCCCTGCCCACCTGGCTGCCGGAGCGCAGGTCGGCGTAGCCGACGGAGCTGCGGCTATCCATGCGGTCGGAGTACACCTGACGGCCGTTTTCGCTCCTGTAAGAGCGATCGCCGTGTGCGTCGGCACCGGAGCGGGAGCGACGGGGGCTTTCGTCATAATCAGCGTCAGCGCCTGCGGAATAGGCGTTCATCTCGGTCACGTAGGCACGGGTGATCTCCGTGGGGTTCAGCTCCAGGAAGCGCGCGTAGGCGTTCACCATGTTGCGGGCATAGCCGCGGGGCGGCATGTGGGCGAAATCGTTGGCCTCGATCGCCCTCAGGATGTCCGGGCGGATGCGCAGGCGACGGGCGGCTTCGTTCAGCTCGATTCCCTGCGCTTCACGAGCGTCGCGCAGAACCTTTCCGAACGGTGCATTCATAGCCATAATCTACTCCTTTGCGTAGTCTTGTGGCCCTATTGTACTAATCATTCTGCTCGAAGGCCTTCAGGGTTTCCAACTCCATAGCATCTACCAGCACGTCGCGGGGCTTGGAGCCGTTGGCCGGGCCCACGATGCCCTTGTCCTCGAGCATGTCCATGATGCGGCCCGCGCGGGCATAGCCCACCTTCAGGCGGCGCTGCAGGTTGGAGGTGGAGCCCAGGTTGCTGGACACCACGATCTCGGCGGCCTCCCAGATCAGCGGGTCGTCGTCCTCGCAGGAACCGCCGCCGCCGTTGGGGTCGGAGTCGCCCAGGGTGACCAGGTTGGTCTTCAGGATCTCGGTGTGGTACTCCGGCTCGCCCTGCTCCTTCAGGCGGCTGACCACGTCGAAGATCTCGTCCTCGGATACGTAGCAGCCCTGGATGCGCTGGGGCTTGGCGAACTCGGGCTTGCTCAGCAGCAGGTCGCCGTTGCCGATCAGGTTTTCCGCGCCCGGGGTGTCCAGGATGACGCGGGAGTCAATGGAGGACGCCACGTTGAAGCTGATGCGGTTGGTGATGTTGGACTTGATCAGGCCCGTCACCACGTTGGCGGACGGACGCTGGGTGGCCACGATCAGGTGGATGCCCGCCGCACGTGCCAGCTGGGCAATACGGCTGATGCTGAACTCGACCTCCTTGCCCACGTTCATCATGAGGTCGGCAAGCTCGTCGATGATGATCACGATGTAGGGCAGCTCGCCGGGGCTTTCCTCCCCTTCCTCCGCCTCCATGGACTGGACCTTGGCGTTGTACTGGCCTATGTTGCGGACGCCGATCTTGCTGAAGTCCTTCAGGCGCTTCTCCATCTCGGCAACGCCCCAGGCCAGGGCGCTGGAGGCGTCCTTGGGCTCGGTGACCACGGGGACGTACAGGTGCGGGATGCCGTTGTACGGGGTGAACTCGACGCGCTTGGGGTCGACCATGATGAAGCGGACCTGGGAAGGCGTGGCGCGCATCAGGATGGACATGATCATGGCGTTGATGCTGACGGACTTGCCGGAGCCGGTGGTGCCCGCGATCAGCAGGTGGGGCATCTTGGCCAGGTCGGACACGATCAGGTTGCCCTCCACGTCCTCGCCGATGGCGACCTCGAGCGGTCCGCCCTTGGCCTTCTGGAGCACGTCGCCCAGGAACACGGTGCGGCGGCTCTTGTTGGGAATCTCGATGCCCACATAGTTGGTGCCCGGGATCGGGGCGAAAATGCGCACGCCGGGCGCTGCCAGCGCCAGGGCGATGTCGTCGTTGAGGGCGGTGATGCGGCTCACGCGCACGCCTGCCGGCAGGCTGACCTTGAACAGCGTCACCGTGGGGCCGGCGACCCAGCCAGCCACCTGGGCCATGATGCCGAAGTCCTCCAGGGTGGTCTGCAGCGTCTCCGCGGTCTCCTGCAGCTCCTCCTGTGAGATCTCTCCCCCGCCGCCGTCGACGGTCTTGCGGGTTGCCAGCAGGTTCATGGGCGGCAGCTCGAAGTCGTTGTCCGGGCGCGGCGTTGCCATGGGGGTGGAGGGCTTGCGCTTGCGGTCCACTGCGGGCATGGTCTGGGTCGCGGCGCCGTTGCCGCCCAGCTTGCGGGTCATCTGGGTCGCGGCGCCAGCTGCGCCGGCTGCGGCGAAGTCTAGGGTCTTGCGGGTGTTCTGGGCCGGGGCCGCTGCCTGCGCGGCGCCCTGGGCTGCGGCGGTGCCTGCCGCCTGAGCCAGCGGCTGCTCGTCCTCCAGAGGCTGGGAGTTGCGCTTCTTCGGGGCAAAGTCAACGCTGTTGCCCGCACGCTTGCGGGGCGTGGGCGCGGGCTTGGACTTGACCCGATCCTGGGGCAGCACCTGGGTGGGCTGCTCCTCTCCGGGCTCGTATTCGTACTCGTACTCAGGTTCGGGGGCGGCGGCCAGCTTGCGGGAGTTGCGCTTGCCCATCTTGCCGGCAAGCTTCTCACGCAGGGTCGGGGCGTTTTCGATCACGGCGGTGGGAGCCGCGGACAGCTGGGCCTGGGGCGCGGCGGCGGGCTGGGCGCCCTGCTCCATGGGCAGGGGCTCCTGGCGCACGATGCGGGCCTGGGGA
The DNA here is from genome assembly GCA_030526515.1 of Coriobacteriia bacterium. Classification (GTDB taxonomy): domain Bacteria; phylum Actinomycetota; class Coriobacteriia; order Coriobacteriales; family Eggerthellaceae; genus SUG1186. Next base: position 12,133 of record JAUNCQ010000005.1, on the reverse strand, counting down.
CGGTCCAGCATGTTGACCCGCGGGTCAAGCTCGCCGCGGGGGTTGCCGTACTTTTCACGCAGGTGCTCGATGATGCCGGACAGGGACAGGCCGATGATCACCATGCCCACCACGATCAGGCCCAGCAGGATCACGCAGGAAACCGCCTGGCCCAGGAACTGCAGGCCCACCCAGGCGAAGCCGCCGCCCAATAGGCCGCCCAGCATGGTGAACTTGGCGGGGTTCAGCACCTCGCCGGCGTTGGCGTCGGACGCACCCGGGGTGAACAGGGACAGCATGATGAGCACGGCCAGCAGGATCAGCGCCAGGCCGATGGTGGCGCGCAGCGGCACGCGCTCACGGCCGAAGCGCACCAGGAAGCAGGCGCCCACGATCACCAGGGCCAGGGGCACCAGGTAGGCACCGATGCCGAAGGCGTAGTGCAGGCCCACGCTCAGGCCGTTGGACACCATGGCGTCGGACGGGAACGCGGCGCACACGAACAGCACCACGCCCAGCACTATGAAGGCAACGCCTGCAATATCGCGCCGGGCATTGCTGCCGATCAGGGCCTCCTTCTGGACCGGAGCCTCCGCGGCCTGGGGCTTGGGCTTGCGGCCCTTCTGGGCGCTCTTCTCCTGGGGCGTTGCCGCCTTGGATCCCGATTCCCTTGCCGGATTGCTCTGCTTGGACGAACGTGCCACGGGCACCCTCCTGTTGTACGTTTGACTGGTGTGATTACGGTGGCAGGGCGGGCCGTAGCTTTCGCCCCGAAACATGAAAAAAGATGCGTGCGACCGCATAGGGTCACACGCATCTCAGTATAGCGCAGGTTGCGGTGTTGCAACGTGACGGACTAGACCTCCAGCAGGTTCACTATGACCATGGGGCGCTGCTTGGTCCGCTCCCACAGGATGGACAGCAGGGAGTCCCGCATGACCTTCTTCACGTCCTTCAGGGGCTTGTCCTTGCTGATGGCGCGGCGCATGGCCTGGAACACCGTGGCCTCGCAGTCCACGGTCAGGTACTCCTCGGTTTCGCCGGTGATGCCGCGCATCTCCAGGTGCACGCCGCCCACCACGGAGTAGTCGTGGGAGCGCACGGCTGCGGTCAGCACGGCAACGCCCTGCTCGCCCAGCGCGCGGCGCTCGTCCAGGACCTCCTGGGAGGTGTCGCCCACGCTGAAGCCGTCAACGTAGACGATGCCGCTCTGGACGGTTTCGCCAATGCGGACGCCCTTGTGGGACAGCTCCAGGGACTCGCCGTTCTCCAGGATGAAGATCTTGTCGGCCTCCACGCCGGTCTTGCGGGCCAGCTTGGCATGGGCGCGCAGGTGGGTGGCCTCGCCGTGGACGGGCATGAAGTGCTCGGGCTGCACGATGGACAGCACCAGCTTCAGCTCCTCCGCGCCGGCATGGCCGGAAACGTGCACCATGGCGCGGCGCTTGTCCCACACGTCGGCGCCGATCTTGGCCAGGGAGTTGATGACGCGGGTCACGGCCTTTTCGTTGCCGGGAACCGGCGTGGCGCTGATGATGACCGTGTCACCGGGCTCGATGTCGATGGTCTTGTGCTCGCCATTGGCAATGCGGGCCAGTGCGGACAGGGGCTCGCCCTGGCTGCCGGTGCACATGATGACGACCTCGTCGGCGGGGACGTCGTTGAGCTCGTAGGCATCGATCAGGTTGTCGTCTGCAATGCGCAGGTAGCCCAGGCGACGGGCGATGTCCGTGTTCTGGATCATGGAGCGGCCGGTGACGACCACCTTTCGGCCGCAGCCCACCGCAGCGTCGCAGATCTGCTGCATGCGGTGGATGTGGCTGGCGAAGGACGCGATGATCACGCGGCCCTCGGCCTGGTTGATCAGGGAGCGCAGGGTCTTGCCCACCTCGGCCTCGGACGGGGTGAAGCTGTTGTTCTGGGCGTTGGTGGAGTCGCTCATCATCAGGTCCACGCCGATCTTGTTGAACCGCGCCAGGGCGGCGAAGTCGGTATGGACGCCGTCGATGGGCGTCTGGTCCAGCTTGAAGTCGCCGGTGTGCAGCACGTTGCCCGCGGGGCTCTGCAGGAACAGGCCCACGGCACCGGGAATGGAATGGTTCACGCTGAAGAAGTCAACGGTCATGCAGCCCATGTTCACGGACTGGCCGCCCTTGATCTCGCACAGCTTCGCGTTCTTGATGCGATGCTCCTTCAGCTTGCCCTCGATCAGGCCCAGCGTCATCTTGGTCGCGTAGATGGGCACCTGGCGGTCCAGGTCCTTCAGCAGGTACGGCAGGCAGCCGGTGTGGTCTTCATGGCCGTGGGTCACCACGATGCCGCGAAGCTTGTGGGCGTTCTGCAGCACGTACGTGTAGTCCGGCAGGATCAGGTCAACGCCGGGATGCTCGTCGTCAGGGAACATCAGGCCGGCGTCGTCCAGGATCATGTCGTCGCCACATTCGAACACCGTCATGTTCTTGCCGATGGCGTCCAGGCCGCCCAGGGGGATGACCTTCAGCACCGCATCGGACGCCTTGGGCTTGTTGCCCCGGCGGGACTTGCGCTTGGTGCCCTGCTGCTCGGCCTGCTCGCCGCGGGTCAGCTTCGGGCGCTCGCGCTCGATCTTGACGTGCTTGTAGGAGCGGGTCTGCTTCTTGCCCTGCTCGTCAGCGCGCTCGTCGTTGTTCTTTGCCACTTTCACCTCCATCCGGAAATCGCGGCATGGCGGGCCGCTCGGGATTTCCTTCGTCTATGCGCACGAAAGCACGCCCCCTCTGCTGAAGGGACGTACCTCCGTGCAAGCTATCTTTACCAAGCGGGCGAAAGCTTCGTCCCCTTGGTCACTTACTGCTACAGGACGCCAACCTGCTTCATGGTGGCGGCCAGCACCTCGGACTGCTCCGGGGTGGCGTCGATCAGCGGAAGGCGCACGCCGCCCACCGGGAAGCCCTCCAGCTTGAGCGCTTCCTTCACCAGGATCGGGTTCGTGGTCACGAACAGGCCCTCCATCAGGGGCAGCAGGCGCTCGTTGGCGGCCTCGGCCTCTTCCCACTTGCCCTCAGCGGCCAGCTCCAGGATCTCCTTCATACGGGCCGGGCACACGTTGCCGATGGTGGACACGACGCCCACGCCGCCCATCTTCATGATCTCCAGGGTGGCGGAGTCGTCGCCGGAGTAGACCACGAAGTCCTCGGGGGCGCCGTCGATGATCTCCTTCACCTGGGCCATGTCGCCGGAGGCCTCCTTGATGCCCACGATGTTCTTCACGTCGCGAGCCAGGCGCAGGGTGGTCTCGGCCGTCATGTTGATGGCACAGCGACCCGGGATGTTGTACAGCAGCACCGGCAGGTCCACAGCCTCGGCAATGGTCTTGAAGTGCTGGTACATGCCCTCCTGGGGCGGCTTGTTGTAGTAGGGAACGACCAGCATGATGCCGTCGACGCCCAGGTCCTGGACCTGCTTGGCAAAGTCCACGGAGTCGGCGGTGCAGTTGTCGCCAGCGTAGGCGATCACGGGCACGCGGCCGGCGACTTCGTCCACCACGGCCTTGAACAGCTCGATCTTCTGCGGATAGAAGATGGTCGGAGCCTCGCCGGTGGTGGCGTTGATCAGCAGGGAGTCCGCGCCGCCTTCGATGAGTCGGTTGGCCAGCTCACGGGCGCGCTTCAGGTCAAGGTCGCCGTCCTGGGTGAACGGGGTGACCATTGCGGGAATCAGTCGGCCAAAACGCAGCGCTTGGGACATGGTGTTCTCCTTCTATATATGCTCAGGCAAGTCGTAGCAATTTGCCGTTGGTACAACAATCTATGAATTATAGGACACGTGGGCGAAATTTACTCCATGAAGTTTTCCAGGCCCACAACCAGGCCGGCGCACTCCCCTACGTTGCGGATGCCCAGCAGGACGCCCGGCATGTAGGAGTCGCGGTCCCAGGAATCGTGGCGGATGGTCAGGGTCTGGCCCATGGAGCCGAAGATGACCTCCTGGCTGGCAACGTAGCCCATGCTGCGGACGGAGTGGACGGGCACGCCCTCAACCAGTGCGCCGCGTGCGCCCTCGGCGCCCTCGATCTCGGTTTCGCTGCCGGGAGCGGTGCTGACGCGGCCGCGGGCCTCGTTGATGATCTGGGCGGTGCGCACGGCGGTGCCGGAGGGGGCGTCCTTCTTGTTGCAGTGGTGCATCTCAATGACCTCGGCCTCCGGGAAGAAGGGAGCGGCGGCCTTGGCGAACTGCATCATCAGCACGGCGCCGGTGGTGAAGTTCGGGGCGAAGAACAGCGCGGTTCCCTCGGGAGCCAGGGCGGCCAGCTCCTCCAGCTTGGCGTTGGACAGGCCGGTGGTGCCCACCACGCAGTCCACGCCGGCGGGCAGGGCCTTGCGCAGGGTGGCCTCCACCACGGACGGCTGGGTGAAGTCAACCAGCACGTCGAACTGGGCGCCAGCCAGGGCGTCGTCGATGTTGGCGAACACCTGGTAGCCCAGGTCCTTGTCCACGCCGTAGGGATCGATGCCGCAGACCAGCTCCATGTCCTCGGCGGCGGTGACCACGTTCACCACGGCGGTGCCCATGCGGCCGGCGCAGCCGGCAACAGCAACCTTGATCATGTTTCCTCCTTTAACAGAAGCAGGGCCCCACGAACATGAGGCCCTGCCATTCTCATTCGCTTATGCGCTCAGTTTAGCCCTTAGGCCTCGTGACGGCGACGCGGGGTGCGGCCACCGTTGCCGTTGCCTCGGCCACCGCGCTCGCCACGCTCACCGCGGTCGCGACGGGGACCACGGCCGGGACGGGCGTCTGCCTGGCCCTGGGATGCGGACTCGGGTGCATCGGGCTTGTTCAGGCGGTCCAGGCTGATCTTGCCCTTCTCGTCCACCTCGATGACCTGGACCTCCACCTGGTCGCCCAGGTTCAGGACGTCCTCCACCTTGCCCACGCGGCCGTTGGCCATGCGGCTGATGTGCAGCAGGCCGTCCTTGCCGGGGGTCAGCTTGACGAAGGCGCCGAAGTCCTTGATGCCCACGACCTCGCCGGTGTAGATTTCGCCCACCTCGGGCTCCTTCACGATGCCCAGGATCATGGCCTTGGCGGCAGCGCCTGCCGGGCCCTCGACGGCTGCGATGTGGATGGTGCCGTCCTCCTGGATGTCGATGCTGGCACCGGTCTCCTCCTGGATGCCGCGGACGACCTTGCCGCCGGAGCCGATGACGTCGCGGATCTTGTCCACGGGGATGTGGATGGTCTCGATGCGGGGAGCGGTGTCCTTCAGCTCGGCGCGGGGCTCGGCGATCTGCTCGAGCATGGCGCTCAGGATGTGGGCACGGCCCTCCTTGGCCTGCTCTAGGGCGCGGGCCAAGATCTCGACGGACAGGCCACGGGCCTTGTTGTCCATCTGCAGGGCGGTGATGCCCTTCTCAGTACCGCAGACCTTGAAGTCCATGTCGCCCAGGAAGTCCTCCAGGCCCTGGATGTCGGACAGGATGACGACGTCGTCGCCCTCCTTGATCAGGCCCATGGCGATGCCGGAGACCGGACGGGTGATCGGCACGCCGGCGTCCATCAGCGCCAGGGTGGAGCCGCAGGTGGATGCCATGGAGGAGGAGCCGTTGGACTCCAGGACCTCGGACACCACGCGGATGGCGTACGGGAAGTCGTCCTCGGTGGGAAGTACCGGGATCAGAGCGCGCTCGGCCAGGGCGCCGTGGCCCACCTCGCGACGCTTCGGGGCGCCCATGCGGCCGGTTTCGCCGGTGCAGTAGGGCGGGAAGTTGTAGTGGTGCATGTAGCGCTTGCCGTCAACCGGCTCGATGGTGTCCAGGCGCTGCCACTCGTTGAGCATGCCCAGGGTAGCCACGCTCATGACCTGGGTCTGGCCACGCTGGAACAGGCCGGAGCCGTGGACGCGGGGCAGGTAGCCCGGGACGATGTGCAGCGGGCGGATCTGCTCGGGGGTACGGCCGTCGGCGCGCTCGCCGGTTTCGATGACCATGGCGCGCATGGCCTTCTTCTCCAGGGCCTTGCAGGCAGCGGCGATGTCGGAACCCCAGGCGGACTGCTCCTCCTCGGTGAAGTCGTTGGCCTTGATGGCAGCCTTCAGCTCCTCGACCTTGCCCATGCGGGACTGCTTGTCGGCGTCGCGCAGGGCAGCGGCCATTTCGTCCAGATGAGCGTTGACGCGCTCGGCCACGGACGGGTCGGCCTGGTGGATCTTGTAGGGCATGGGCTCGGGGTTGACCTTGGCCAGGAACTCGGCCTGCTTCTCGCAGAACTTGGCAATGGCCTTCTGGCCCAGGTTCATGGCGGCCAGCATGTCCTCTTCGGAGATCTCATGGGCGCCAGCCTCGACCATGCTGATGTAGTCAGCGGTGCCGGCGATGGTCAGCTCCAGGTCGGAGTTCTCCATCTCCTCGTAGGTCGGGTTGACGATGAAGTCCTGGGTGTCGATGTCGCGGCCGATGCGCACGCAGGCAGCCGGGCCGTCGAACGGAGCGCCGCCCACCATCAGCGCGGCGGATGCGCCCATGACGGAGATGCAGTCAGGTGCGTTCACCTGGTCGCACACGAAGGTGGTTGCCACCACGTGCACTTCCTGCTTGAAGCCGTCCGGGAAGCCCGGGCGGATGGGGCGGTCGATCATGCGAGCGGTCAGCGTGCCCTTCTCGGAAGGACGGGCCTCGCGCTTCAGGTAGCCGCCGGGAATGCGGCCGACGGAGTACATCTTCTCGATGAAGTCCACCGTCAGCGGGAAGAAGTCATAATCCTTTTCCTGCTGGGACACCACGGAGGTGACCAGGACGGTCGTGTCGCCCTGGGAAACCAGCACGGCACCGGTTGCCTGCTTGGCGAGCTCGCCCGTCTCCAGGCGGTACTGCTTACCGTAGAGCTCGAAGGATTCGACGATTTTTTCCATTTGCAAAATCTTTCTCTTTGCTCGAGCGCCCTATTGCGCCCGACTTCTTCGGCGGCATTACTTATTCTTCGCGCCGCCACGAGCAGAAGCACCCCTTGTGCTTCCGACCGCTTAACACACAGCAGGGAGGGCACCGAGCCCTCCCCTCTCCAGCGCGCTTTCGCCCGCTGAAAAGAAAGCCCGACCAAGCGGGCTTCCCTCATGTTCTTAGATGTTGTCGCGGATACCGAGAGCCTTGATCAGCTGACGATAGTTGTCGATGTCGCGGTCCTTGATGTACTTCAGCAGACCGCGGCGCTTACCGATGAGCATCATCAGGCCACGACGGGTGTGGTTGTCCTTCTTGTGGACCTTCAGGTGCTCCGTCAGGTTGCGGATGCGCTCGGACAGGATTGCGACCTGCACCTCGGGGCTGCCGGTGTCGCCTTCGCCCTTGCCGAACTGAGCGACGAGCTCTGCGGTGCGCTCCTTGGTGATGCTGAGCTTAGTTGCCATGGTTTCCCACCTTTCTTCTGCGGCTTGCGCCGCGCTAACCTTGCTCCGAGCTGGGTACGTATGCGGTGGAGCGTACGAACCAAGGTCGGAGTGCGTAAAAAATACAGCCTGACCATTATAGCGGTACAGGCTGTACATGCAAGCAATTTTCACAATTTGGGCGAAAAGGCCGCTCGCTTTCCTTTCGTCCCCGTGACCTTGGGTCCCGCGCGCTAGGCATTGCGCTGGGCCAGGGCGGCCTCGATGCCCTTTGCCAGCTGGTCGCCGCAGCTGGTGGGCTTGCCGCCGCAGCGGTTGCCCTTCAGGATCTCGGCGATCTCGGCGGCGTCCTTGCCCTCGACCAGCTTGCCGATTGCCAGCAGGTTGCCTGCGCAGCCGCCCATGAAGCTGACGTTGGTCAGGGTGCCGTCGTCCTTGATGTCGAAGTCGACGGAGCGGGCGCACACGCCGGCGCAGTTGTATCGGTACATGGAAGTTCCTTTCCTTGGAGTTTGCTGGGAGCCATTATGGCACATCCCGCGCAGCTGCGGGGAGCCGTATCCGTCAACGGGCCATGCCGCACTGGAGCAGGAAGGCGCAGGACTTCAGCTGGGCGCCCACGTGGGTGCGGATCCAGCGGCGGGCGAAGTCGATGCACTCCGCGGCGGCCGACTGGTTGGGCGCGAGCTCCGTGAGCTGGGCGAAGGTGGAGTACATGAGCACGTCCAGCCACTGGGCTACGGCGGGGTCCAGGTAGGCGGCGGTGCCGTGGCTGGCGCAGCTTTCGCACAGGAAGCCGCCCTCGTCGAAGGAAAAGCGCAGTGAGTCGGCCTTCTGTCCTCCGCAAGACGCGCAGGAGCGCAGGGACGGGCGGAACCCGGCGAAGGCGCAGATCTTCAGCAGGCCCGCGGCGCACAGCAGCGACGCGTGGTCGGGGCCGGCGGCGCAGATGGCGTCCAGGGTGGCGTTGGAGAGCTCGAAGAGCCGATCGTGGGCCAGGCCCTCCTGGGTGATCTTGGCCAGCAGCTCGGCCACGGGGGCTGCGGCGGCGCATTTGTCCAGGTCGGAGCGAAACTCGGGCCGTCCGTTGATCAGGCGCACCTCCCGGACAATATCCAGTCCGGAGCGCTCGATGAGCTGCGCATGGGCTGTGGAATAGAGCTCTAGCCGGGAGCTGAAGGAGCTGGTTGGCTTGCGGGCGCCCCGGGCTACGGCCCGCAGCTGGCGACCGTCTTCGGCCAGGAGGGTCAGGATCAGGTCTGTTTCGCCCAGCTTGGTCTTATTCAGCACCAGAACGTCGGCGTTGTAGGTGCGGGAGCCCACGGGCGGGCCTAGTCCACGGCAATGACGTCGGTGCCGTTGTCCTCGAAGGTCAGGATGCCCGTGCCGGCGCGGACCGGCAGGTACAGGGTCTGGCCCAGGAACTCGGTGAAGGGCTTGCCGCTGATAGTGAAGTAGACCTGGTTGGTGCCATGCACGGTGAGCTCATCGACGGAGGTGATCACGTAGGATGCGGACTTGAGCTCGACGCTGGAGCCGATGGCCAGGTAGTTGCGGGCGGCCTGCAGCAGCTGCTCCTCGCGGCTGATGGAGACGTTGACCGTCACGGTGGAGCCGGACTTCAGGCGCTTCTTGGCGGCGGGCTTGGTGGAGATGACCTTGCCGGGCTCGACGTCCTTGCTGGTCTGCATCTTGACCACGGCGTTGTATCCGGCCTTGTCCAGCTCGGTCAGGGCCTGCTCCTTGGACTTGCCCTTGACGTCGGGGACGCGGTAGTACTCGGACAGGGTCAGCTGGACCTCGGCGGAGGACTTGGCCTTGGAGCCGGCCTTCGGGGACACGTCCAGGACCTTGCCCTCGGAGTCATCGCGCTTTTCGGTCTTGGGGTCGATGATGTTCTCGTAGCCGGCTTCCTTGAGGGCGGCCAGAGCCTTCTTTTCGGACATGCCCTTGACCTTGGGGATGGTGCGGCTGACGGAGATGTGCAGCATGACCTGGGAGCCTTCGTCCACGCGAGAGCCGCTGGCGGGGTCGGACATGAGGACGATGCCCTCCACGTCGTCGGAGGGGACTTCGTCGGACTCGATCTGGAAGCCTTCGCTCTGCAGCAGGTAGATGGCGTCTGCCTCGGACAGGCCCTCCACGCTGGGCACGGACTTGCCGCCCCACAGCTGCATGTTGTAGGTAGCAGCGGCTGCTCCGCCGCCGGCCAGGGCCAGGATCAGCAGGGTGACGCCGACCTTCTTGCCGGCGGACCAAGGCACGCGGGGGCGACCGTGGGAATCCACGGAGCTGTTCTTGCGGTCTTCGCGGGCAGCACGCTTCTGCTCCTTGCGACGCTGCTTTTCGGCCTTGCGGGCTTCCTTGGTTCCTGCGTCGGGAGCGATGAAGGCGCGGTTGGCAGGCTCATCGGCCACGTTGATGGCGGGCATCTCCAGGGTGTCCGACGGCTTCCAGGCGGATTCCGGCAGCGAGTGCACGTCCACCAGCATGTCCTGCGGGGCGCCGACCACCGGGATCTCCGTAGTGTCGGCGGCGCTCATGGTGTGCGGGTGCCTGCGGCGCGGGCGGCTGGGGTCCGGCAGCGTTTCCTTCAGGTAGGCGGGGTCCGGGTCGTCGGCTTCGGGCTCGAGCTCGTCGACCTCGGTGACGTCGCGGAAGTCGAACTCGTCGGCCAGCGACACGCCGTCCGGGTTGCGCAGGGCCTCCAGGTCCAGCGGCTCGTCAGCGGGGTCGGGGACGGCTGCGGCATCGGCGTTCGCGTCGGCGGAGGCGTCCTCAGCGTCGGCGCTTTCGCCCGCTTCGCCTTCGGCCTCCACCCCGTTCGGGTCGGAGTCGGCGGGATCAGCCTGGTCATCGGCGTCGTCGGTCAGCTCGGAGTCGGCCGCGGCGTCGTCTGCGGAGTTGGCAGCGGCATCGGTATCTGCAGAGCCGTCGCCCTCGTCGGAGGAGGCGCCGTCCTGCTCGCCGGCGTCGGCCGCCATAGCCTCCGCGACCTCGCCGGCCTCTGCGGAGTCGGCAGCCTCGTCTCCCCCATCGGTCTGACCAGCGCTTTCGCCCAGGTCAGCAGCCTGGTTTTCGTCCTGTACCTGCTCGGCTTCCAGCGACATGCCCTCTTCGGGCGCATGCAGTCGGGTTCCGCATTCGTCGCAGAACTTGGCCGTGTCGCGGTTTTCGGTATGGCAGGACGGGCAGATCATGGGGGCGGGCTCTCCTCTCAGTTATTCAACGGTATTTTACTCATTTTTTGGGCGCATGAGCGCCAGAGCCGCAGGTCATCATTCTTTCACAATTGACCGTCGGCGCCGGGCGCCTCGTAGCTGGCTCGGCCGAACTGCTGGGATGTCGGATTTGCTAGGCGGCAGGCCCCGTGGGGCTCGGCGGGGCGCCCTCCTCTCACTTGCCGCGCCCGTGGGAGTCATTCACCCAATCGACGGCGATGCTCCATGAACGATTCAGGGGCCTGAAAGTCGTTCATGGGAAGCTCCTGGTCAGCGGGTGAACGCCTGATTCATTCACTCAACGCGCGAAAGGGGGCGTGGACGCTTTCTCGGAATCGCCGATCGTTCATCGAGCGCTGCCCACGCGCCGGTGAATGTTCGGCCGAAACTAGGCGTCTCCTCGTCGGCGTGGTGATCCTCCCCTTCACGCCCCGAGGTCGTTCACACATTGCTTACGGCTCTTGTGTGAACGTAATATTCGTTCGCACTCTGCGGGCGTCCCATTGTACGTACGCCCAGGTCGTTCGCACAATGGAGGTATTCGGCCCATATGCCCGCAAACCCCCTATTGTGTGAACGGATTTGGCCCCTCGAGTCGTTCTGACTTTCGGTGGGACGAATGTGGGAATGGATTTTGGGGCTAAATTTTATTCCCATAATGACCAAGGCTAATGTCGGAACGATAAATCGTTCCGACATTACGGGCGCGCAAAGTGCGAACGCCTGGAAGTCGTTCGCACATTCAACGCGGCCAACGTGGGAACGAAATATCGTTCCGACTTTACGACTGCCCAAAGAGCGAACGCCGCCGAATCATTCGCACATCGCCGCGCCCGAAAGTGCGAATGCCTCGCGGCAGGGAGCGCCCCACCGCAGCCAGCGCCCTGCCGCAGCAAACGCCCTCCAGCGCGAAATGGCCCCAGGACGAAAGAAAGCCCGCCGACCGGAAGGGTCGACGGGCTCGAGAGTCGCTCGTGGTCTCGCGCTCGGCCGCAGCGCCGCGCCGGCCGCGAAGCGAGCCAGCCACGGTCCGGCCATCCGCGAAGCGGGTCGGCCGCGCCGCGCCGGCCGAGACGGTGCTGAGGCTCGAATGCGACATTGACGACTGCACGGGCGAGGCGCTCGGGCATGCCTTGGACCTCCTGCTCGAGGCCGGCGCGCGCGAGGCCCACTGCCTGCCCCTCGTCACCAAAAAGAGCCGTCCCGCCTGGCAGGTGCAGGTCCTTTGCACCGAGGCCGAGCGCGCCGAGCTCGAGCGCATCCTCTTCGAGCAGACCACGACCATCGGGGTGCGCCGTTGCGTCATGGAGCGCACGGTCCTTCCCCGCCGCAGCGTTCAGGTGAACACCCCTTACGGGTCGCTCGCGGGAAAGGAGGTCGTGCTCCCCTCGGGCGCCGCGAGGATATATCCCGAACACGACGACGTCGCGCGCGTCAGCCGAGAAGCCGGTGTCGCCTATCAGGACGTCTACAGGGCCGCCCTGTCCGGGGAAGCGTGCTAGGGCTCCCCCTCCGGGCGGCCTGCGGCGGTCATGCCTGAGGGGGCTGCTCCAGCTGCCCGGGCTCGTCC
>JAUNCQ010000004.1 GCA_030526515.1 Coriobacteriia bacterium | reverse complement strand
GAAGGCGTGGGAGCACTTCATGACGCAGTCATAGGCGGGCAGGGGAAGGCCCAGGTCAAGAAGGCGGTGACACTCCCTTTCGTTGACCTCGAAGCGCTTGAAGAGCATGTCGGTGTCGGCGTACTCGAAGTTGTAGGCGCTTTGCTCGCGCTCGTTTTCGTAGAAGACGTCACCATAGGTGAACACGGTGCCGTCGGGGGCTTTGGACCACACCAGGTCATAGACGCTGTCAACGCCTTGGATGTACATGGCCAGGCGCTCCAAGCCGTAGGTGACCTCGGCGGGGACGGGATCGCACTCGATGCCGCCCACCTGCTGGAAGTAGGTGAACTGGGTCACCTCCATGCCATTGAGCCAGACCTCCCAGCCCAGGCCCCAGGCGCCCAGGGTCGGGCTCTCCCAGTCGTCCTCGACGAAGCGGACGTCATGCTCGGCAGGGTCGATGCCGATGGCCTTCAGGGAACCCAGGTACAGGTCCTGGACGTTGTCCGGAGAGGGCTTCATGAGCACCTGGAACTGATAGTAGAACTGCAGGCGGTTGGGGTTTTCGCCATAGCGGCCGTCAGCGGGACGGCGGCAGCCCTGGACGTAGCAGGTGCGCCAGGTGTCAGGACCCAGCGCGCGCAGGGTGGTGGCGGGAGCGTTGGTACCCGCGCCGACCTCGTTGTCGTAGGGCTGAAGGACCACGCAGCCCTGCTTGGCCCAGTAGGCCTGCAGGTTCATGATCACTTCCTGGAACGTAGGCGGCTGCTGCGCCTGCGGTGCGCCAGCGGCGCCTGCGGTGGTGTCAGACATGCTTTCTTCCCCCTTGGTATTACTCATGCTTCGGGCGCAGCAGCCGCTGCGCCCTTTCGCCATTGCAAACTTATTCTATGAAGCCAATATCCTGGATCGGCCAGTAGATGAACACCGCACGGCCGGTGACCGTGCTCTCCTTGATGGCTCCGAACCAGCGGGAGTCCTGGGACCACTCGCGGTTGTCGCCCATCACCCACAGGCACCCCTCGGGCACCTGGTAAGGGAAGGTCAGGGAGGACCCGGGCAGCTCCTCGGACACGGAGCCGTGAACATAGGGCTCGTCCAGAGCCTTGCCGTCCACGACCACCTTTCCGTCCTTCAGGTCGACGGTCTGTCCGCCGGTCGCGATAACACGCTTGATCAGCACGCGCGACGGCATCTCCGGGTCCGTGAAGGTCACGATTTCGCCGTACTGGGGCGTCCGGGTGTAGTAGGTGATCTTCTCCGAGAAGACCATGTCATGCACCTGGCTGTTGCCGTGGATGGTGGGCTCCATGGACTCGGAGGGAATCTCGTAGGCCTGGAACACGAAGGTGCGCAGGCCCCAGGAAAGCAGCAGCACCATGGCAAGAAGGACCAGCACGTCAATGATGGTCCGCAGCATTCCCGGCTTCTTCTGTTCTGCATGATCGCCAATCGGCATGTCAGGCAACCCTTCCCTATTGTAGAAAGCAGGCGGACCAGCCGCCTGCATGGTGTAAGTGCTTACTATAACGAAAAGAACGCGCTATTCAGCCGTTTCCTGCAAAGATTCGAGGAAAGCCCGGTCCTTCTTGGTGAGCTGCACGCCCTCCAGGAGATCAGGGCGAAGGCGAGCCGTGCGCTCCAGGCTCTGCTCCCGCCGCCACTGCTCTATGAGCGCATGGTTACCGGAGCGCAGCACGTCGGGAACCTGCATGCCGCGGTACTCCGCCGGTCGGGTGTACTGCGGATACTCCAGCAGGTTGCCGTTGAAGCTTTCGTCCACTGCTCCCAGCTCCGCGCCCAACACGCCGGGCACCTTGCGGACCACGGCGTCGATGATCACCATGGACGCCAGCTCGCCGGAGGTGAGCACGTAGTCGCCGATGGACAGGGTCTCGTCAGCCAGGGAGTAGGCGCGCTCGTCAATGCCCTCGTAGTGGCCGCAGATGAACAGCAGTCGCTTCTCCTGGGCAAGACGGGTGGCGTCGGCGTCGGTAAAGGTCTTTCCCACGGGCGAAAGGAAGATCACGTGGGGACGCTCCGGCGACGCGGCGCTTACCTCGTCGAACGCCTCGAAGATGGGCTCGCACTTCATGACCAGGCCCTGGCCGCCGCCATAGGGCTCGTCGTCCGTGGTGCGATGCCGGTCATGGGTCCAGTCGCGCAGGTCGTGGGCCTTGAACTCAAGGGCGCCCTTTTCGCGTGCGATGCGCATCATGGAGGACCCCATGACGGAGTCGAACATGTTCGGGAAGGTAGAGATGGTCTCGATCAGCACGAAAGACCCCTCCCCTACAGGTCCAGCAGGCCGGCGGGAAGGTCCACCACCAGCTGCTCGGACTCCTCGTCCACCTGGGACAGGAACTCATCGACCAGGGGAACCAGCAGCTCGGAACCGTCGGGGCGCTCAACCACCAGCATCATCTGGCCCGGCATCTCGCGGATCTCGGCCACAATGCCCAAAGAGCCGGCGCGTACGTCGGTCACGGGCCAGCCTGCAATGTCGGTGGAGTCGTCAAGCATGACGGTGTGCTCGGGCAGATCCTCCCGGCGCACCAGGCAATGACAGCCCACCACCATCTCGGCCACGGATACATCATCAATTTCCTCGAACCAGACCACACCGCCGTCCAGGCCCGTGGGCTGGGCATCCTCCACCGTCACGAAACGGGGAGCGTCCAGCACCGGCGGGACCAGGGCCACCTGCATGCCCTCCTCAAGCAAAAAAGGAAGGCCTGACGCGCTGCGCACGACAAGCCCTCCGTTCAGGTTCTTGGTATTGGTCAGTTCGGCAACATCAGCCCACGTGCGCACTAGTCAACGAGCTCCACTTCTACATGAGCATCGAACCTGGACGCAGCGGCTCGCGTCAGCGTACGGACGGCCTTGATGACACGTCCCTGACGGCCGATGACCTTGCCGGCGTCGCTTTCGTCAACATGAATCTCCACCAGGATGGTGCCAGCCTCCTCGGAGGAAGTCAGCTCCAGTGCATCGGGATTGTCGACCAGCGGGCGGACCAGGGTGTCTACAAGCTCGACGATGCCTTCAGACAACTGAGACATTTATGCGTCCTTGCGGGCGGTTTCGATCAGCTTGGCGACAGTGTCGGTCGGCTGAGCGCCGTTTGCCAGCCACTTGTCAACCTTCTCCATGTCCAGGGAAACCATTGCCGGCTCAACGCAGGGGTTGTAGCGGCCGACTTCCTCGATGAAGCGACCATCGCGCGGGGAACGAGCGTTGGCAACGACGACACGGTAGTAGGGGCGCTTCTTTGCGCCATGACGAGCGAGGCGAATCTTAACAGCCATGAAGTTGAACTCCTTCTTAAATGATTATTTCCTTCCGCAGAATCCCCTGTGTGGGACTCCGGGAACACAGCAGTTAACAATAATAGTATGTACCCGGGCATTTTGCAAGGGTTAAAACGAACCTTGTGGCCAGGACCTAGGAGTTCTTCTCCACCATGTCCTGAAGCTTCTTCAGATCGTCCATGCCGATGCCACCCATGCCGGGAATGCCCAGACGACGGCGACGGCCCTTCTTGCCCTTGAGGGCGGACAGGTCTCCGTCGGGCATCATCTTCTTGAGCATCTTCTTGGTCTCGTTGTACTTCTTGATGATGCCGTTGACCTCCTGCACGGTCACGCCGGCGCCGGCGGCAATGCGCTTGCGGCGGCTGCCGTTGAGGATCTCCGGCTTCTGGCGCTCGGCCGGGGTCATGGAGTTGATGATGACCACCATGCGGTCCAGGGCCTTTTCGTCCACCTGGCCGGAACCCAGGGCCTTGTCACCGCCGGGCAGGGCGCTGACCAGCTTTGCGATGCCGCCCATCTTGCGGATCTTGCGGTTCATCTCCACGAAATCGTCCAGGGTCAGCTGGGCCTTGGCAATGCGCTCGGCCTGCTCCGCCTGGATCTCCTCGTCCTTGGCCTTCACCGCGGACTCGATCAGGGTCAGCATGTCGCCCATGCCAAGGATGCGCTTGGCCATGCGCTCCGGGTGGAAGACCTCCAGGGAGTCGGGCTTTTCGCCCGAGGAAATGAACTTGATGGGCTTGCCGGTGACCTCGCGGATGGACAGGGCACCGCCGCCGCGGGCGTCGCCGTCCATCTTGGACATGATCACACCGTCGAAGTCAACGCGCTCGGCGAAGGCCTGGGCAACGTTGACCACGTCCTGGCCGGTCATGGCGTCGACGACCATCAGGATCTGGTCGGGCTTGACCGCGCGCTTGATGACCTCGGCCTCCTCCATCATCTGCTCGTCCACGTGCAGGCGGCCGGCGGTGTCGACGATGACCACGTCACGCAGGTGGTCGATTGCGTCCTGGACGCCTTCCTTGGCGATCTGGACCGGGTCGACGCCGTCGCCGCGGTAGACGCGCACGCCGATCTCGTCACCCAGGGTCTGCAGCTGGTCGGCTGCTGCGGGACGGTAGACGTCGCAGGCAACCAGCAGCGGAGCATGGTCCTGCTCCTTCAGGTGATACGCCAGCTTTGCGGCCGCGGTGGTCTTACCGGAGCCCTGCAGGCCCACCAGCATGATGACGTTGGGTATGCGGCTGGACAGGACCAGGTTGGAGTCGCTGCGTCCCAGCAGGTTGGTGAGCTCGTCCATGACCACCTTGACCACGTTCTGGGCCGGGGTCAGGGAGTCCAGCACCTCCGCCTCAAGGCAGCGGGCCTTGGTGCGGTTGGTGAACTCCTTCACCACCTTGAAGTTGACGTCCGCCTCCAGCAGGGCCATGCGGATCTCCTTCATGGCCGCGGAAATGTCCTCCTCCGTCAGCCTGCCCTTGCTGCGCAGGCCGGAGAAGACGTTCTGAAGTCGTTCGGAAAGGTTTTCAAACATGCTTGCTCTCCCCTGTTACTCTTCTTCTGCTTGGTCGTCTGCGGAGCGTCCGTCCAGGTCGCCCACCAGCGCGCGGGCGAAATCATGGGCGTCGAAGTCACGCAGGTCGTCAATGCCCTCGCCCACGCCGATCTTGTAAATGGGCAGCTCCAGCTCGTGGCTGACCGCCAGCGCGATGCCGCCCTTGGCGGTGCCGTCCAGCTTGGTCACGATCAGGCCGTCCAGGTCCAGGGCCTTGTTGAACTCCCGGGCCTGCTGCAGGCCGTTCTGGCCGGTGGTGGCGTCGATCACCAGCACGGTGTAGACGGGCATGTTGGCGCGCTTGCGCACCACGCTGACGACCTTCTCCAGCTCGCGCATGAGGTCGTTGGAGGTGTGCAGGCGGCCGGCGGTGTCGATCAGCACCAGGTCGGCGCCCATGGCCTCGGCCTTCTCGATGGTGTCATAGCACACGCTCGCCGGGTCGCTGCCGCGCTCACGGGTGACCATGGGCACGTCAGCGCGCTTGGACCACACCTCCAGCTGCTCGATGGCGGCGGCGCGGAAGGTGTCAGCGCTGCCCAGGATCACGGTGCGGCCGGCGTCGGAGGCCTCCTTGGCCAGCTTGCCCACCGTGGTGGTCTTGCCGGTGCCGTTGATGCCCACGAACAGGACCAGCGCCTGCTCCTGGTCGAAGATGCCCTGCTCGGCCGGGGTGAAGGTGGCTGCGATCTGGTCGTACAGCATATCGAAGACCGCGTACGCGTCCGGCAGCGCCTTGCGCTTGGCCTGGTCCTGCAGGCTCTCCACGATGTCCATGGCGGCGGGACCGCCCACGTCGCTCAGGATCAGGGCCTCCTCGAGCCCCTCCCAGAAATCATCGTCCAGGTCCGGGCCGCGGTCCAGCAGCACGTTCATCTGCTCGCGGAACTTGTCGCGGGAACGGGCCAGGCCCTTGCTTATGCGGTCGAAGAAACCCATGGTACTCCTATCTTACTCTGCGTAGGCAAGCGCCTTCTCCAGGCGCTGGCTGATGACCTTCGTCACGCCGTCAGCCTGCATGGAGACGCCGAACAGGACGTCGGCCATCTCCATGGTACGGCGCTGGTGCGTAATCATGATGAGCTGCGTCTTACCGCGCAGCTCGGCAAGGTAGGCGGTCAGACGACGCAGGTTGCTGTCGTCCAGGGCCGCCTCGATCTCGTCCAGGATGTAGAACGGCGTCGAGCGGGTGCGGTACACGGCGAACAGCAGCGCGCAGGCGACCAGCGACTTCTCGCCGCCGGACATGAGCGTCATCTTGGTGATGCGCTTGCCCTTGGGCTGGGCCGCCACCTCCACGCCGGTGGTCTCCAGGTCGTTGGGGTCCACCAGGGTCAGCTCGGCGGTTCCGCCGGGGAACAGCACGGCGAAGATCTCCTGGAAGTTCTGGTTGACCTGATGGAAGGTGTTGATGAAGTCGTCCTTCATGCGGTCATCGATGATCCGGTTGATCTTCTTCAGGGACGCTCGGGCGTCCGCCAGGTCCTGCAGCTGGGACTGCAGGTAGTCGTAGCGCTGGCGCAGCTCCTGGTACTCCGCGGCGGCATCCGGGTTGATGGCGCCCAGGTTGGTGATGCGGCGCTGCAGCTTCAGCGCGGACTCCTCCAGCTCGGCGCGATTCTGCACCTCGGGCACCTCCAGGGCCTGCTCCATGGCGACCCCGCAGTCATGCACGATGGCGTCAACCGCAGCCTGGACCCGCACCTCCAGCTGGCCCTTCTCAACGCGGACCTGGGACAGCGACTCGTTGGCCGCATCCAGGCGGGCATGGGCCCCCTGGGCTGCCTGACGGGCGGCGTTTGCCTGCTCATGGGCGCCGGTGGACGCCTCCTGGGCATCCGCCACCTTAGCCGCCAGGGCGCGGGCGCGGTCACGGGCCATTTCGGCCAGCTGCTCCAGCACGTCCATCAGGGGCTCGGTGCGCTTGCGGGCGGCCTGCTTGCCGGCCAGCTGCGCCAGGGCGTCCTCGTCCGCCTTGGCAAGGGACACCAGCTCACGGGATCGCTCGTCAACCACGCGGGCTGCGTAGGTCTCGCGCTCCACCAGGGACACCGACGCCAGCTTTGCCTCGGAAAGGGCCAGCGAGCACTGGGACTCGGCCTCACGGGCGGGACCCAGCTTCTCCTGGGCGGCCGCCAGCTGCTCCTTGGCCTGCTCGACCTGAGACTCCAGCTCCTTCACGCGGTTCGCCACCTGGTCCAGCTGGGGCTGGCGGGTGGCCGCCTTCTCCTGCTCCTCCTTCAGCTGACGGGCGATGGACTGACACTCCAGCTCAACGCGCTGCACCTGCTTGGAGGCCTTGTGGGAAGCCTCGGCCAAAGACATTGCCCTGCCGCGCATGCTCGCCAGGTCCTGGCTGATCTTCAAGCTCAGCTCCTGGGCCACGCGCACGTCCTGGCTGGCCTGGTTGCCGGCTATCTTGGCGGCAGAGTGCTCGGTCACCGCGGCGGCGAAGTCCTTGCGGGCCTGCTCCAGCTCGCGAGCGCGGGAAAGGGCGCCGGATCCTTCGCCCGCCGAAACGGCACGCACCTGCACCTTGCCCGACGGCCACACGATGGAGCCGTCCCGCGCTATGAAGCGCAGCCCCTGCTCGTCGGCGTCATGGCAGGCCAGGGCCTGGGCGGTGGACTGGCACACGCACACGTCCCCCACCAGGGCGCGGACGGCCGCAGCACAGTCGTCGTCGCAGCTCAGATGGTCCAGCAGCAGCTCGGAGCCTTCCGGGGCGAAATACTCGCGCGTCGGAGCGCCGCCGCACATGAGCAGCGTCACGTCGCCGGCGTGCTTGCCCTGGGCCAGGGCGTCCACCACGGTCTTCGCCTGGGAGGAGCCCTCCACCAGCAGCGCGGTTACGTCGGCACCCAGCAGGCGCTCCACCAGGGGCTCGTATCCCTCGTCCACCCGGACCTTGGAGGTCAGGGGGCGCAGGTCCACGTCCAGGGAGTCCTGCTTGGTCAGCCAGGCACGGGCAGGACCGGCAGCGTCCAGGGACGCGCGCTCGACCTCTTCCAGGCCGCGGACCTTGGCCTGGGCGTCGCGCTCGGCGGCGAAGGCGCGGTCCACGCGGCCGCGGATGGCGTCGCGCTCCTTGCGCTTGGCGGCCAGGTCGTCCTTAGCCTGCTGCTCCTTTTCCTCCAGCTCCTTCAGGCCGGACTTGGCGTCCTCGGCCTGGGAGGCAGCGTCCTGGGCTTCCTTGCGGGCAGCGTCCAGACGGCCCTGGGCCTCCTCTTGGCGCTCCTCCAGGGCCAGCAGGCGGCCGGCACCGGCAGCCAGGGCCTCCTGGGTACGGGACAGCTCGGCACGGGCGGCAGACAGGTCGCGGTCGACCCGGGCACGGGCGCGGTTGGCGTCCTCCGCGTTGCGCTCCAGGTCCTTGCGGGCGGAGCGGGCTTCCTCGTAGGCAGCCTGGGCCTGGTCGGCGGCCTTCTGGGCCTCGGCACGCTCCTGGCGCACCTTCTCCAGGTCCTCGGCGGCCTTGGCGCGCTCGGCGCTGGCAAGGTCGCGCTTGGCCTGGTTGCCATCCAGCATAGCCTGCAGCTCGGCAGCGCGAGCGTCGGCGGCACGGCGCTTCTCGGCCACCAGCAGCGCGGTGGAGTCCAGGCGATCGGCTGCGGACGATGCACGGTTCTGGAAGGCGGCAAGCTCGGCCACGTCGGCGCTTTCCCGACGGATCTGCTCCTGCAGCTTCTCGAAGGCGGCCTCGGACTGCTGCACGCCAGCGCGGGCCTCCTGCAGCTTCTGGTCCAGCTCCTTCTCGGTTGCGCAGGTTGCATCCCACTTCAGCTGCAGCTTGCGCAGGTCGTCTACGGCCAGCTGCAGGCGCACGTCGGCCAGCTGGGTGGAAAGCTCCTCGTATTGGGCGGCCTTGCGGGCCTTGCGCTGCAGCGGGCCCAGCTGACGGTCCACCTCGGCCACCACGTCGCGAACGCGGGCCAGGTGCTGGTCCATCTGCTCCAAGCGGCGCTGGCTCTTGGCCTTGCGCTGCTTGTGCTTCAGGACGCCGGCAGCCTCCTCGATGAGGGCACGACGGTCCTCAGGCTTGGACTGAAGGATAGAGTCCAGGTGGCCCTGGCTGATGATGGAATGGGTGCCCGTGCCCAAGCCGGAGTCGTGCAGGATGTCCAGCACGTCCATGCGGCGGGCCGTGGTGTTGTTGATCAGGTACTCGCTTTCGCCGTTGCGGTACATGCGACGGGTGATGGCCACCTCGTCGAAGTCCACGGGCAGGCTGCCGTCGGAGTTGTCCAGCACCAGGGTGACCTCGGCCACGCCCACGCTCTTGCGGGCGGACGAGCCGGCGAAGATAACGTCCTCCATGACCTGGCCGCGCAGGTTCTTGGCGTTCCTTTCGCCCAGTACCCACAGGACGGCGTCGCTGATATTAGATTTGCCCGATCCGTTGGGACCGACCACGGCGGTGATGCCGGGCTCGAGGGCAAGGGCGCTGCGGTCGGCGAAGGACTTGAAGCCCTTCAGGACCAGTGACTTGAGGTACATGGGCTAACCCTGCTTCAGAGCGCGGGCCTTGTCCTTTTCCTGCCTCCTGCGCGCCTTCTGCTCCTCTTTGGCAGCCTTGGCCTGCTGCTTGGCAGCATTGGCGGCCTCAACCTTTGCGGCCTTGGCGGCCTTTGCCTGGTCTGACAGGCCGAAGAAGTCGGAAAGACGTGCCAGCGTGCTGCGGGCAGCCTGGCTTTCAGCTTCCTTCTTGGTGCGGCCCACGCCCTGGGCAAGGCCCTGGTCGCCGGCGAACACCTGTGCAACGAAGGTACGGTCATGGGGCGGACCTTGGGTTTCGACCAGCTTGTAGGTGGGGGTGATGCCGTCCTCCTGCAGCTTCTCCTGCAGGGCGGACTTGGGGTTCTCCGGCTCGCGCGCCATGTCCAGGGACATGCGCGGAATCAGGGTGCGCGCCACGAAGGAATGGGCAGCCTCAAGGCCGCCGTCCAGGTACAGGGCGGCCACAAGGGCCTCGTACACGTTCTCCAGGGCGGAGTGCAGGCCGCGACGGCCGGTGCCGGTTTCGGAGGAGCCGAACACGATCACGTCGGCAAAGCCCAGCTTCTCGGCGACGTCCGCAAGGCTGGCACCGGACACCAGCGCCACCTTGATGCGGGTCAAGCCGCCTTCGTCCAGGTCGTTGTAGCTATGGAACGCCTCGTATGCAACCAGGGCGCCCAGGATGCTGTCACCCAGGAACTCAAGGCGCTCGTAGGAGTACTTGACGGGACGACCCTCCGTGGCGGAAGGATGCGTGATGGCAGACAGCAGCACGTGCTCGTCGTTGAAGGTGTAGCCCAGAATCTCCTGCGCCCGGGCAAGCTTGCGCTTTTGCTCGGCGGAATGGGGCACGCTACTCACCTGCCTTCGCAGGCTCGGCGGACACGGCCTGGCCGATCATGCCCACCACGTCCTCACGGGCGATGCGGGCGGTCATGGCAATGCCGTTCTTGATAGCGGTGGCGTTGGAGGAGCCGTGGCCCACGATGCAGGCGCCCTTGACGCCCAGCAGCGGAGCACCGCCATAGGTGTCGGCGCTGACGGTCTGCTTCAGGTCCATCAGACCGTCCTTGATGCACAGGGCGCCGATCTTCGTCTTCAGAGAGGAGCCCAGGATGCCCTTGATGGTCTTCAGCAGCACGCCGGCGGTGCCCTCGATGGTCTTCAGGGTCACGTTGCCGGTGAAGCCGTCGGTGACGAACACGTCGAAGTTGGCCTCAAGGATGTCGCGGCCCTCGGCGTTGCCGACGAAGTTCGGCTCGTTCTGACGCAGCAGGGCATGGCACTGCTGGGCGAACTCGGAGCCCTTCTCCTCTTCCTCGCCGATGTTGAGCAGGGCCACGCGGGGATCCTTGATGTCGATGACACGCTCGGCGTAGATGGCGCCCATGCGGGCGAACTGCACCAGGTAGTCGGGCTTGCAGTCGGCATTGGCGCCCACGTCGCACATGACCACGGGGCGGACCGGGGACGGAATGACGGTGCACAGGCAGGGGCGCTTGACGCCCTTGATGCGACCGATGACCAGCGTGCCGGCAGCCAGGCAGGCACCGGTGGAGCCAGCGCTGAAGAAGCCCTGGGCCTGGCCTTCCTTCACCAGGCGGCAGCCCACGACCAGGGACGAGTCCTTCTTCTTGCGGACGGCCTGGGCCGGGTGCTCGCCCATGGTGATGAACTCGGTGGTCACCTGGGCCTGGCAGCGGTCATGGGATGCGGCAAAGGGCTCCACCACATCGGCGGGGCCGCACAGGATAACGTTGAGATTCGGGTCGGCCGCCAGCGCGGCAGCGGTGCCCTCCAGGACGACGTCGGGGGCGTTGTCGCCACCCAGTGCGTCGACGGAAACGGTGATGTTTTCCGCCATGGTCTCCCCCTTTCGTAGGGAAAAGCCTCATGGGTGCATATGTCTGACAGCTGCAAGCAGCCAGAAATATGCGCACAATCAGCAGTCGGGTAATACCAGAAAAGCCCCTTGCACGAAATTCTTCGCAAGGGGCTGATTTTCTGAGCCGAAAAGCCGTGGCAAACCGATATTACTCGGTCTCCATGACCTCGCGATCCTTGTAGAAACCGCAGCTCGGGCACACGCGATGGGGAAGCTTAGCTTCACCGCACTGCGGGCACACGGAACGAGAAGCGGCGGAAATGCGGTCGTTGCTGCTGCGACGGCTGTGGACGCTTGCACGACCCTTACGTTGCTTAGGTACTGCCATTTTCTATGCTCCTTCTTCAGGCGAGCTGCTGTATTGCTCGCTAATTAATTGACGTGTAGACGCGAAAAAGAATTCTATCAAAGGCCCCCGCGTAATGCAAGGGTAAATTATGCTCCGGTTTTAACCTGCGCTATGAAGCCGTCCAGCGACGACTCGCCGAACATGCGCACGCGGTTCAGGCGCATGGGATCGTCGCCCGGATGCACCTGGCCGTAGTTGATGGTGAACGCACACTGGACCCCCGCCTTGCTCAGGGCCGCGGGAGCCACGTCGGACACGTCACCGTAGGGGTAGGCGAAGGCTTCGCCCTGGCCCAGCATCTTGGCCGCCTTGCGCTGGTCTTCCGTCAGCTGCTCCTCCGTCAGATCGTAGATGTGACCGCCTCGGCCAATGGACGTGGCGCCGTCCTCGTGGCACGAGTAGGAGTGGGACTGGAAGCTCACGTACTCGCTGGCGTACTCGATGATGTGCTGGGCAGACTTGCTGCGGTTGCAGATGATGAACGACGTTGCCGGCACCTGGTACTTCTCCAGCACCGGGATGCCGTGCTTCAGGAAGCCGCTCTGACCGTCGTCGAAGGTCAGGACCACGCTCTTCTTGGGAAGCGAGTGGGTGCCGTCCACGAAGCCGCGGAGCTCCTGGTAGGACGGGTAGTAATAGTCGTTTTCCTTCAGCCACTTCAGCTGCGCCGCCAGCTTGGTGTCAAGCAGGTAGTTTGTGTTGCTGGTATCGGCCGGACGGTCGTCCTCGGTGTAGACGTAGTGGTACATGAGGACCGAGATCCCCGACGCCTTGCCACCCAGGTCGTCGACCACCTTCACCGTGCGCTGCTTGGACGCCTGGGCGCCGTCATCGGTACGCACGGTGTAAGTGACGGTGTACTCCCCCACCTTGCCCGTGTCCACGGATCCGTCCACCTGGACCTTGGAGGTCACGTCGGCGCCCTTCTGCTTGTCCACCGCATGGCAGCCGGCCTCCAGGTACTCCTCGCCCTTCAGGACCACCGTGGGGCTGCTGCCGCCCAGGGTCATGACGAAGCGATCAGAATCTTCCTTAGGAGCCTGGAACAGGCCTTCGGAAACGCTCAACACCGGGGAATCCTCGGTGCTCACAGGCGCCTTGTGGGAGTTGGCGAAAACAAAGCCCGCACCGCCCAGGACGCACACGGCCAGGACGGCCAGGGCTACCAGGGGCATGCGGGACCTGCGGACAGAAGAACGGGGGCGCACCGCACCCCCGCGTCCAGATTGCTGCATGTTGCTCCTGCGTGCCATGGGCGGCCTAGTCGAAGCTCAGGTTGGCCAGGACCGCAAACGGGTTCTCAGGCGCGACCTCGGGCTCGGGCTGGCAGTCGCACTGCTCCTGGTTCAGGTTGGCACCGCACTGGGGGCACAGGCCCGCGCAGTCGTCGGTGCACAGCGGAATCAGGGGCACCTCCAGCAGAATAGCGGCCATGACCAGCGGCTCCATGTCCAGCACGCCGTCCTCGGACAGCGTGTCGAACTCGTCCTCCACCATGTCCTCGGGCTCCTCGGCATCGTCGCCGATGAGGAAGTAGCCCTCGATTACGCCCTGAAGGTCCAAGACCACGGGGTCCAGGCAACGGGCGCACTCGGTGGAAACCTGGGCGTTGGCGCTGCCTGCGACCAGCAGGGCGTCACCGGTGTTGGTGATCTGGGCTTCCCAGGAAACGGGGCCCTGGAATGCGTAGACGTCCGGACCGGCCTCGACCTGGTCGATCTCATAGGTTCCCTGGAAATGCATGGTCTCCGCAACGGAGAACAGCTGGTCAGGGATCTGGATGGGAATCAGACGCTCAGCCATTAGCGCTGGATCATGGAGTTGGCGTTCAGGCGGTCGCGGCAGCGGCGCACGTTGTTCAGGAGCGTGTCAAGGCTCTGCTCCACGTGGCCGAAGACCTCGTCAGCGTAGTCTTCCGCGCCGGCGCGGGTCTGGCGCTCCAGCTCGCGGGCATCGGCCAGGATCTGGTCGGCCTGCTGCTGGGAGATGCGCACGATCTCCTGCTCGCTGGCAATGGTCATCGCCTGGCTGCGGGCATCCTCGATGGCGCGGTTGGCCTGGATGCTTGCCTCCTCCAGCAGGGCGTCGCGCTCGCGCATGGTCTGGCGGGCCTGTGCGAACTCTGCGGGGAAGATGTCGCGGATCTCGTCCATGATCTGGTATGCGGCGTTGATGTCAACCTGACGCAGGTTGGGCTTGCCGAACACGGGCTTGGAATCCTCAATCAGATCGTTCAGCTCGTCGATGAGCTCGAGCACTCCGGTTTCGTCCATGTTATTCCTTCCTAAAGAAGCTGCGTTAGTACGTTATGAAAGCGCAGGCCAGCCTGCGCGCACAGTTTGCGGCACATTGTAGCACGGTTGCACCCGTATTCACGGATGCTCCGTAAGTTTAATCGGGCCTAGTCGCCAAAGCGCTGGTCAAGGGCGTCCTTCACGCAGGGCGGGACAAAGTCCGACACGTCGCCCTTCAGGCTGGCGATCTCCCTCACGATGGAGGACGAAAGGTACATGTACTTGGGCGGCGACATGATGAACACCGTCTCCAGCTCCTGGTCGAGCTGGTAGTTCAGGGCGGTCATCTGGAACTCGTACTCGAAGTCGGTGATGGCTCGCAGGCCCTTCACCACGCATTCGGCTCCCACCTCGCGGGCGAAGTCAACCAGCAGGCCGCTGAAGGGCTGCACGGTCACGTTGGGCAGGTGCGCGGTAGCCTGGCGCACCAACTCCACGCGCTCGTCCAGGGAAAACAGCGGCTTCTTGCGGTCGGACGCGGCCACGGCCACGATCACCTCGTCCATGAGCTGGGCTGCGCGGGTGATCACGTCAAGATGGCCGCTGGTGATGGGATCAAAGGTTCCCGGGGTCAGAGCGCGGGTCATCTACTGCTCCCTTCGGTACACGTTCACGGTGGTCTTGCCGTACTTGCGCTTGGAGTTAAGCTCCCATGCAACCTGGGCCTGGGCGGCGAACTCGTCCAGGTCGGTGGCGGTGGCGTGCTCGTAGCAGACCAGGGCGTCCGGGGCCAGGGCACCGGACTGGGCCAGGCGGTCCATCAGGCCGAAGACGAGCGCCGGGTCCATGGCGTAGGGCGGGTCCAGCAGCACCAGGTTGAAGGGATGCCGCGGGCGCACCGGCGGCGATGCCAGCACGTCGGCACGGCGCACCGTGCACTGGGGCGCACCCAGGCGACAGTCGGAGATGTTGCGCTCGACCACCTTGGCGGCGGCGGGGTCCATCTCGAAGAACACCGCGGATGCGGCACCGCGCGACACGGCCTCCAGGCCCATGGCACCGGAGCCGGCGAAGGCATCCAACACGTGGATGTCGTCAAAACCCCCGAAGGAGCTGTACAGGGAGCTGAACAGGGACTCGCGGACGCGGTCGATGGTCGGGCGGGTGCCATCCCCCTTGGGGGCCTGGATCACCTTGCCGCGCAGCTGTCCGGCAATGATTCTCATTCTCTATCCTCCTATCACGTGCGCTTCGCCCGCGAAGGCACGACGTACCTCGCGCGCAAGCGCCTGGTGCTGCGGCTGCTCCAGGTTCGGGTCCTCCTGCAGCAGCGCCCACGCGTCGGCATGGGCGGCCTCCACCATGGCGCGGTCGCGCACCACGTTCACCAGCTTCAGCGCCGAGGCGCCGTGCTGGCGGTTTCCCAGTATGTCGCCTTCGCGGCGAAGGGACAAGTCGTAAGTTGCAAGCTCGAAGCCGTCCTCGGTCTTCTCCATGGCGGCCAGGCGCTCCAGGGCCTGGGGCGCCTGGGACGCGCTGACCAGGAACACCTGGGCGGACTTGGTGCCGCGGCCCACGCGGCCGCGGAGCTGATGGAGCTGGGACAGGCCGAAGCGGTCGGCGTCCTCCACGATCATGACCGTGGCGTTGGGAACGTCCACGCCCACCTCGATGACCGTCGTAGCCACAAGCACCTGGGTCTGGTTGGAACGGAACCGTTCCATGACCTGGGATTTTTCGTCCGCTGACATACGGCCGTGGAGCAGCTCCACCTTGTAGTCGGCAAAGACCTTGGACTGCAGGAACTGGGCCTCCTTGACAGCGGCGGTCACGTTGCCCTCGTCCAGGTCGCCGTCGGACTCGATGCTGATGGCGGCATACGCGTACTCTTCCTCGTCTGGCTCGCGCTTGGCCGCGGCCTTCTTGTCACGCGCCTGGGAGTCCAGGCCCACCAGCGGACAGACCACGTAGACCTGCTCGCCCCGGGCAAGGGCCTCCTTGGCGGCATCGTAGGCTGCGCCCTTGTTGCCCCGCGGCAGGGTGCGGGTAGTCCGCTGGGCTGCATGGGGCTTCTGCACCAGGTAGGACAGGGTCAGGTCGCCGTACAGCGCCAATGCCAGGGTGCGCGGGATGGGCGTAGCCGTCAGGTACAGGGCGTCCACCGCCGTGCCCTTGGCCAGCAGCCGTGCGCGCTGGTCCACGCCGAAGCGCTGCTGCTCGTCCACTATGACCAGCGAGCAGTCCTTTAGGTGCACGTCGTCCTCCAGCAGAGCATGGGTGCCGAACAGCACGTCGGTGTTACCCGCTGCCGCACGCTCCAGAATCCCCTGGCGCTCGTCGGCAGACGTGGAGCCCGTCAGGCAGTCCCAGGTGACGCCCGCTTGGTCGAACAGCGGCCCCAGGCCAGCAGCATGCTGACGAGCCAGCACCTCGGTGGGCGCCATGAACAGCGCCTGGGTCCCGGACTGGCTCACCGCGGCGCAGGCGAAGGCGGCAACCATGGTCTTGCCGGTGCCCACGTCGCCCAGCACCAGATGGTTGGCGCAGCGGGGCTCGGCAAGACGCGACAGCACGTCGTCCTTGGCCCGGGCCTGGTCCTCGGTCAAGGTAAAGGGAATGCAGTCGGCGAAAGAGCGCATGCGCTCCCCCTCCACCACATGGGTTCGGGGAGTCTGGCCCTTGGCACGCTCTGCTCCGTCGGTGATGAGCTTGATCTGCAGGAACAGCAGCTCCTCGTAGGCCAAGCGGCGCCGGGCCTGCTTCATTTCCTCCATGGACGCCGGAAAATGGATGCACTCGCAGGCGCGGCCGCGGCTCATGAGCCGGTACCGCGTGCGCAGTTCCACAGGCAGCGGGTCCTGCTGGCCACGCACCAGCAGCAGGGCGTTTTCCACCACGCGGCGCATCATGGCGGCGGAAAGCTTCTCGCACGCCGGGTGCACCGGGATCACCTTGCCGCCAGCGGGCCTTTCGCCCGACTCAACCACCTCCAGAAGAGGATTGGTCATACGCTTGAAGCCGTAGTCGAACTCAAGCTTGCCAGCCACCGTCACCTGCATGCCGGCCTTCACGGAATCCATGAGCCACGGTTGACGGAAGCAGGTCACCATCAAGGTGCCGGTTCCGTCCACCAGGGTGATCTCCACCAGGGACAGACGGGGCTTGGGGCGCTTCAGCTTGATGGAATGGACCTGGCCCACGATGGTGTAGGCGGTCCCGATCTGAGCGCGGGCGATGGTCTCACAGGCGGTCATGTCAACGTAGCGGCGGGGATAGTGGCTCACCAGGTCGCGGACGGTGCGGATGCCCAGTCCCTGCAGGGCCTTGGCCCGGGCGGGACTCACCTGGCTCACCAGATGGACGGGCTGGTCCAGAAGCAACGTGGCCGACAAGCGGTCGGTCGGCTCTCCCCTGCGCGGGGACTCGCCTTCCGTTCGCTTGCCGGCCATGGTTGGTTCCTTCTTATATATAAGTGGGCGCGGGGCTTATTCCACGGACATGACAATGGGATACAGCGGCTGCTCGCCACGGTGGGCGTCAACCTCAAGATCCTCGTATTCGTCCTCGATGCGCTCGACCAGTGCGTCGAAGCGGTCGTCGTCCATGTCCTCACCTGCCAGCAGGGTCAGGGTATCGGCATCCTCGGCCTCCATGACCTCCAGCAGGCTCATGACCACATCCTCCACGGTGGAGCCCACGGACTCGATGGAGCCGTTGGCAATGCCGATCACGTCACCATTGTGGATGGGATTGTCATGGGCGTCCTTGGAATCCTTGATGGCCGTGGTGACCTCACCGGTGATGACGTCGGCGAAGGCGTCGGTCATGGCCTCCACGTTCTCCTCCAGACCGGCGGCCTCGTTGAAGCCGAACAGCGCGCTGAAGGCGGCGGGGACGCTCTTGGTGGGGACGACGCCCACGGGGATGTCGGCCAGCTCGGCAGCGCTCTGGGCGGCCATGATGATGTTGGAGTTGTTGGGAAGGATGATGACGCTTTCGGCGTTGACCTTCTCGACGGCGTCCAGCAGGTCCTTGGTGGACGGGTTCATGGTCTGTCCGCCGGAAACAACAACGTCAACGCCCAGGCTCTGCAGGATCTTGGCGTTGCCCTCGCCCGCGGCCACGGCCACGAAGCCCAACGGCTTCTTGGGCTCATCAGCCTGCTCGGCGGCCAACTTGTCGTTGCGCTCCTCGGACTGGAGCTTCATGTTGTGGATGAACACCTCGAAGATCTGGCCGCGCTCCAGGAAGTACTCCAGGACCAGGTTCGGGGTGTTGGAGTGCACATGCACCTTGAACTTGGGGGCGCAGCCAACGCACAGCTCGCAGTCGCCCATAGTGGCCAGGAAGTTCAGGGCCTCCTCGGGGTCCAGGGTATCGGACTCGACCAGGAACTCGTTGCAGTAGGTGTACTGAGAACCCTCCCAGTCGTTGATCTGCTCGATCTCGACCTTCGGAGCAGCAGTGTAGGCGGCGGCGATGTCGTCAGCCACGATCTCCTTGCCGGTCAGGGCGGCCACGAAGGCGTCCAGCAGGATGGCAAGGCCGAAGCCGCCGGCGTCGACCACGTTGTTTTCCTTCAGCACCGGCAGGAACTCCGGAGTGCGCTGCACGGACTCGTAGGCCTCGGCCACGATGTAGTCCATGGCCTCCAGCGTGTCCATCTTCTTCTTGCGGGCATGCTTGGCAGCGGCGGCAGCGTCCTCCAGGACGGTCAGGATGGTGCCCTTGACCGGCTTGCGGACTGCCTGGAAGGCGACCTTCTGGGCATGCTCGAAGGCATCGGCGATGGCGCGGGTGCTCAGTTCCTCCGCCTCAGCGGCGCCTTCGCACAGGCCGCGCAGAATCTGAGAGGTGATGACGCCGGAGTTGCCACGGGCGCCCATGAGCGCGCCGGTGGTGATGGCCTTGCGCTTGGCAGCGCCGTCGGCGCCTACGGGGAGCTTCTTCACGGTCTCCACCACGGACTCCAGGGTCAGGGACATGTTGGTGCCAGTGTCTCCGTCAGGCACGGGGAACACGTTCAGGCGGTTCACTTCCTCCTTGCGGTCGGAAAGAGCCTTGCTGGCCGCAGCTATTGCGTTGATTACGTCGTTCGAAGAGTACTCGGACATTTTCACTTCCTTCTAGCGGACCTTGATGCCCTGGACATGGACGTCCACGCCGTCAAGCGGTACGCAGGCATAGTTCTTAAGCGCAAAAGAAACCGCGTCCATGAGGTTCTGGGACACGGCGTTGATGTTGGTGCCGTACTCGATGACCACGTACAGATCCACGTGGACGCCGTTTTCGGTGTTGTTCAGGACGATGCCGCGACGAAGGCGAGATGCAGGCAGAATCTTCGCAATGCCGTCAGCGGCGGTGGGTGCCGTCATGCCGACGACGCCGTAGCATTCCAGGGCGGCGTTGCCGACCAGGTCGGCCAGAACATCATTGGCAACGTGGAGGTTGCCCGGGATGGCGTTGCTCATTTCGTTCCTTTCCTAGTAGCCTTTGCGGGGCATGTTAAGTATGATTAGCAAATTATAACGCATGAATGCGAAGGCTGCTGCACGGGGCTCTATAAAGCTTCGTGATTTTCCTTGTGCAGTCGATTCTGTATGTGTTATAGTGTTAAGGCTTTTTTGAGCCACGTTTGTAATCGATAAGTACATGGAGTTGATAGAGATGTCCAAGGTTTGCGAAATCTGCGGTAAGCACCCCGTCGCTGGTCGTAACGTCAGCCACTCTCACCGCGTTACCAATCGTGTCTATCGCCCGAACATCCAGAAGATCACCATCAATGACAATGGTCATGTTCGCAAGGCGAATGTCTGCACTAAGTGCATGAAGTCCGGCAAGGTCGTCCGCGCTTAATCGCCACGCCTTCCTCTTCGCATTGAAAGGGCTCGCTGCGGCGGGTCTTTCTTTGTGCAGTCAAGACGCATCCGCGCTTGCGCGTCCTCACACTTGCAGCGCTGGAAGCATCACGATTCCAAGAGCCCTCGCATCAGCGGGGGCTCTTCCCTTTTCAGGGCGAAACAGAGCCCGATCCCATCCCGCGACCGACCGTAGTCTGGGCATTCTATGAAAAGCCGCACCGATGCTTTCGCCCCACCTTATACTGGATGGGTTACAACCACAGGAGGGAAAATGCACCGTAAACTCACCACCGCCGTGGCATGCGTGACCGCGGCGACCCTGATCAGCGCCAGCCTGCCCGTCACTGCACTGGCAGCCAGCCTGCGCGCGACCACCGAATCGAGCAGCTTCGATTCCAACTACTTCACCAGCTCCGAGCAGGTGAACGTCACCACCAGCGGAACCAGCCTGACCGTCAAGTACCGCTCCGCCCTGAAGGGCGTGAAGTACCGCGTGGGCCTGCGCAACGTGGGCACCAGCGCCCGCTGGTACGCCAAGGGCGACTTCACCGCCTCCAACAAGGGCTTCACCGTGAAGCTGAACACGGCCAAGCAGTCCAACGGCACCTACTACCTGGTGATCGCCCGCGCCGCCAACGCCAGCCAGGCGCAGGGCTGGTCCTACATCGGCGGCGCCCACGGCTACGCGTTCATCGGCGTGCCCATCAAGATCACCTCCGGCAAGCCCAAGGTCGTGAAGTACTCCACCATCATGAGCCAGAACAAGGCCAAGCGCGCAGCCTCCGCCAAGAAGGGCACGTCGCGCTACAAGAGCACCTCCGCCAAGGCCCTGTCCGACATCAGCTGGGTGTTCAACGGCTACGACGCCTACCTGCCCTCCGAGTCCGAGCGCCGCAGCTACTTCAAGGCCGTGTCCAAGAGCGTGGTGGGCAAGACCACCAACCCCTACATGAAGATGCGCAAGATCTACACCTACTGCGCCGGCAACTTCTACTACGACACCCTGGCCTTCCAGAACCACAGCCGCCAGCACATCAACCCTTACACCAACCTGAAGAAGTACCGCCGCAACCTGAGCTCCTCCAACAGCCAGGCCACCTCTGGCAAGCGGGCGAAAGTCGCGACCACCTGCATCGGCTACGCTTCCATGCTGATCGCGCTGGCACGCGCCCAGGGCATCCCCGCCAAGCTGGTCTACGGCCACGCGCTCACGTCCCCCTGGAACACCTGGTCCACGGAAAGCAACATCGACAAGCGCGATCACTTCTGGGCCGAGGTCTACCTGGATGGCCGTTGGATGATCATGGACCCCACCCGCGGCACCAACGCCAAGTGGAACCGCAGCTCCAACACCTGGGAGAAGAAGGCCGCCGGCAAGCTGCTGACCTACAACTACTTCGACCCCACGCTGACCTTCTTCAGCAACACCCACCGCATCTTCGGCTACGACAGCTAGAACCTGCCAACAGCCCGACGACGCAGAAGAGCCCCGCCATGACGGGGCTCTTATTGAATTCGGAAGCGGCTATTGGCCTAGGGCAATCAGGGCGAGGGGAAAGAAGCAAGGAGGGCCCCTTCGGACCTGGGTTGCGAAAGGCTGCGAAGCTTCTGCAGCAACCCGGGTCCGAAGGGGCCCTCCCCCATGCGTATGCGTTACAGCACTACTAGCATTCGCTTGCAGTGCGGGCACCGACCCAGCGGAGCCTGGGAGCGCAGCTCCACCATGCGGGACTCCTGGATGGGCTGGCGGCAGATTCCGCAGCGGTCCTCGGACAGCACGCCAATGCCCACACCAGCGCAGGCCTTTGCGGTCTTGCGGAACTCCTCCAGCAGACCGGGCTCGACCAGAGCCTCGACCTCCTTGCGCTCGGCCTCCAGCCGGGCCATCTGCTGCTGCAGGTCAGTGCCCTCCTTGCGGAAGGACTCGATGGCGGCGTTTTCCTGCTGGCCCAGCTTGTCAGAGGCGGCAGCCACCTGACGGGCCACGGCCAGGACCTTCTCCAGGTTGGCGTTGGCAACCTCCAGCTCAGCCACCAGCTCCTCGCGACGGGCGGTCTGGCCGTTCATTTCCTTGGTAGCGGCCTCCAGGTTGCGATAATCGCCCGTGCCCTCGTCAATTGCCTTCTGGATGGAGGCGATCTTCTCAGCCAGGCGCTGGTCCTCGTCCTCGATGCCGGCGATCTTCTTCTCGGCCTGCTCGCGCATTGCCAGCACCTGCTGGGCCTTCTTGGCGATTTCGTCCTGCTTCTGGCGAATCTGAAGGATCTGGGCACGCTGGGGCAGCTCCTCGAAGCGCTTCTTGGTCTGCAGATAGGTCATGTCCACCTGCTGCAGGTTGAGCAGCAAACTGATCTGTTCGGATGGTGCTTCCATGTTCTTCGCTCCTCTTCGCTCGCCTACGACCAGCACGCCCAGTTGCGGCTCTGGTCAATCATGATCACGTCTTCCGCCGGCACGCCGGCATCCTGAACGGCCTTCATCAGGGGCTCGGTCAGGGGCAGCTCGGACACGTCGTGCCCCAGCTCCACAATGGCAAGCCCGGCCTGCGCCAGGTCCAGGCTTCCATGGTACTTCAATTCACCGCACAACAGGCAGTCAATACCCGCCTTCAGGCAGTCTTCCCCCAGATGACCCGCGGAACCGGTGGCGCAGACCACGGACTCCAGCAGGGTCTCGGGGTCACCCCATACCCGGGGCGGACGACCCAGCTTTTCGGCGCAGGCCTGGGCCAGCATGCGCAAGGTCATGCC
Organism: Coriobacteriia bacterium; assembly: GCA_030526515.1. Classification (GTDB taxonomy): domain Bacteria; phylum Actinomycetota; class Coriobacteriia; order Coriobacteriales; family Eggerthellaceae; genus SUG1186. Next base: position 52,662 of record JAUNCQ010000004.1, on the reverse strand, counting down.
CTGGGGCGCCGTGCACACGTGGCCGTAGCCCTTGTTGGGTCGGTCCGGCAACGGCTGCAGAACGCCGGTGAGCTCCAGCCCCAGCTTGCCCGGGAGCATTGCCTGGGCGGCAGGGCTCACGTCCAGGGCCGTGTGGAAGTTCATCAGGGCCACGCCGGAGCGCACCGCCTCCCACACCACGGACCCGGGACCGGGCACTCCGGCAGACGCCGGCATGACCCGGGAAGGGGCCGAAAGAAACGTCGGGTGATGGGTCACCAGCACCGACGCGCCCGCCTGGGCCGCCTGGCGCACGGCTTCCACGGTCTGGTCCAGGGCAACGGCCACGCCCGTCACCGGGGCGGCGGGATCGCCCACCATCAGACCGGTGAAGTCCCAGCTCTCCGCATCCTCCGCAGGAAAGCGCTCCAGCAGCCGCAGCTCAAGGGTCCTGACGTTCATGCTCACCCCTCCAAGGGAATCGTCCGTCGGTCGCCGCCCGGCATGGGCACCGTGACCTGACGGTATCCGGCTTCGTACATATATTCATACGCCTGCTGCACGTTGCGCGCTACGTTCTGGGCGCAATGGGCGTCGGTGCCCACGGTGCAGGGGACGCCCGCCCGGCAGAACTGACGAAGCAGATCCGGCGCCGGAAACACCTGCCCGCAGACGTACAGGTCGCCGGAGGTGTTCACCTCCACCATCCTTTCGCCCGCCCGCGCTGCCTCAGCAGCCTGCTCGTAGAGCGGCGCCACGTCGAAGCTGGCGTAGCGGCCGTGCTTCTTCACCAGGTCCGGATGGGACATGACCGTGTACGGCATCGGACCGGACGCAGCCTCGCACCACACCTCGAAGTAACGGCGCCACAGGGCATCCACGTGCTCCTGGTCGCCCCACTTGTCAGCTTCCTTGCTGCTGTACATGGCCCAGCCGTCCACGTAGTGGACCGAGCCCAGCAGATAGTCGAAGGGAGCCAGCTCGGCCGGGTCGATGATGCGATCCTCGGCACTGCCCAGGTAGTCCATCTCCATGCCGGCGACCAGCGTGATCTGGGGGTACTGCTCCCGCGCCCGCGCAATGTCCGCCAAGTAGTCAGACACACGCGGGCGCTCCATGCCCACCCAATGGGTCGGGTCGATCCTTTCCGAAAGCCAGTTGTGCTCCGTAATGCCCAGCGTGCTCAGGCCCGCGTCCACCGCGGCCCGCACCAGCTCATCGACCGTCCCGCGGCCGTGGGCCACATAGCCGGTATGGCTATGCATGTTAATCAGCTCCACCGAATCACTTCCTCATGCAACGCTCAAGAGCGTCGCAGAAGGCGCTCAGGTCATCTTCCGTCGTATAGCGTCCGAACGACACCCGCAGCGCACCGCGGGCCGCGTCCGTGGGCACGCCCATAGCAGTCAGCACGTGGCTGGGGTCCAGGGAGCCGGACGAGCAGGCCGAGCCGCCGGACACGCCGAAGCCCTGCTTATCCAACCGCAGGATCAACGTCTCCGACTCCACGCCCTTCACCAGCACGTGCACGATGTTGGGCAGGTACTCGACGCTCCCCTCCTCCACCTGCACGGTGGGACGGACGCCACGCATCTGAGCCAGGCGACCGTACAGGTCGTCGCGCATACGGCGCAGACGGGCGCTTTCGTCCTCCAGAGACTCCACCGCCGCATGGACGGCGGCCGCAAAGGCCACGGCACCCATGACGTTCTGGGTGCCGCTGCGCAGGCCCGCCTCCTGCCCGCCGCCGAGCATGTAGGGGGCAAAAGGAGTGCGCGCCTTCAGGTACAGGACGCCAACGCCCTTGGGACCGCAGATCTTGTGGGCGGAAAAGGACGCGGCGTCAACCTCCAGCTCCTGCAGGCTCAGCGGCACCTTGCCCAGGGCCTGGGTGGCGTCGGTGTGGAACAGCGCGCCGGCCTGATGGGCTGTGCGGCACAGCTCGCGGACGGGCTGGACGCTGCCGAGCTCGCTGTTGGCCATCTGGATGGAAACCAGCACGGTCTGGGGCGAAAGCGCCGCCTCCAGGGCCTCCACGGTCACGAAGCCGCGGCTGTTGGGCTGCAGGCGCACCACGTCGAAGCCCTGCTGCTCCAGGCGCTTGGCCGGCTTCAGCACGGCGTCGTGCTCCAGCGCGCTCACGATGACCCGGGGCACGAAGTCCCCCGACCCGGCGCGACGACGGGCGTCCACGGCAGCCTGGGCCATGCCCAGCACCGCGGCGTCATCCGCTTCGGTAGCGCCGCTGGTGAACACGATCTCCTGGGCGCGCTTGGCCCCCAGGTCGCGGCTGATCTGACGACGGGCCTGCTCCAGGGCGGAAAACGCCGCGCGGCCCGGCGAGTGCAGGGAGTTCGCGTTGGCGTTGGCCGCCAGGTTCACGCGACCCGGCACCAGGTACGCGGCCATGGCGTCGGCAGCCTCCTGGCACAGCGGCGTGGTAGCCGCGTAGTCCAGGTACACGTAGTCACGGGCCTGCTCGGCCCCGAATCCTACGGCCACGTCCTACGCCTCCGCCTTGGCCAGGGCAGCCAGACGCGCCTCGTCCGCTGCGGCGGCGATGGTGCGGATGGCCTCCTTAGGATCCTCGGCACCGAACACGGCATTGCCGCACACGATGACGTCAGCGCCCTCAGCCGCCACCAGCGGGGCCGTCTTCAGGCCCATGCCGCCGTCCACCTGGATCAGCGGGGCGGAGCCAGCCGCACGCGCCATCTCAACCACGGCGCGGACCTTCTGGTCGGTGCCCTCGATGTAGCTCTGGCCGGAGAAGCCGGGCTCCACGCTCATGACCAGCACCATATCCAGCTGGGCCATGACCGGCTCCAGCACCTCCACGGGGGTCTTGGGCTTCACGCTTACGCATGCCTTGGAGCCGGCCTCGTGGATCATGTCCACCGCCTGCTGCAGCTCGCCTTCGCCCGTCAGCGCCTCCGCATGCACGGTCACCATGTCCGGCTTGCAGGCCAGGAACCAGGGCAGCTGCACCAGCGGGTTGGTGATCATCAGATGCACGTCAATGGGCATGTCCGTGTGCTTGCGCAGCTGCTTGAGCACCGGAACGCCCACGGTCATGTTGGGGGCGAAGTGGCCGTCGATCACGTCGAAGTGGATGTAGCCGGCACCGCCTTCCCGGATCATGTCAATGTCCTGGGCAAAGTTCATGAAGTCCGCCGAAAGGATGGACGGGGCAATCTGGACGGGTTGGAACATGGCTTCTCCGATCAATCTTGTTCCCACGTGTTTTTGCGAGCATACATTCTACCGCGCACGCCCCCATCCTGCATCCCTCAACCACATGGACGGCGGCCGTCAGCACGCGTGCGACGCCCACTAGTATTAGGGATGCGGGAGGGTGTTTCGTCCCCTAGTATAAAGTCAGGCATTCCCTTGGACTGCACCCGCGAGGAAAGGACGTTCCCATGAAGCGAAGCAAGATCGTCGTCAGCCTGCTGGGCGTTGCGCTGGCTGCCGGCATGGCACCCGCCGTGGCCATGGCCGCAACTCCGCCCACCATCAACCAGGGCGCCATCAACCTGACGCAGCCGGTATCCGGCAGCTCCATCAAGATCGGGTGGGAGAAGGACCCGGCGGCCACCAAGTACGCCGTGCGCTACAGCCGCTCCTCGTCCATGAAGAACGCCAAGGTGAAGTACTTCAGCAAGGGCACCACCAGCACCACCATCACCAACCTGAAGGCCGGCTACAACTACTGGTTCCAGGTCCGCGCCTACGGCAAGACCACCAGCAAGACCCCCAAGTACAAGTGGTCCAAGGCCCGCCACTGCCCCACCGCCTACAAGGGCAAGGCCAACTCCTACAGCTGGGCCAAGCTGAAGTCCATCTCCAAGAAGATCAGCGCCTGCAAGTCCAAGTCCGCCGCCCTGTCCGTGGCCCGCAGCTACGGCCTGATCGGCGCCAGCAAGCGTCTGTCCGGCTACGAGTACAAGACCCTCAAGATCAACGGCAAGACCTTCAGGGCCCAGATCGTGGACTTCTGGAAGGACAAGCGCAAGGACGGCACCAGGGCCGGCATCACCTTCATGCTGAAGGAATGCACCGGCTACATGCCCTTCGACGTTGACGGCGGCATTGACTGGGTCAAATCCGACACCCGCACCCAGATGAACAACAGCTACAAGGACTTCTATCCCACCGACCTGGGCAAGTACATCTGCGCGGTGAAGCGCATCAACTGGAACGGCGACTTCAACACCAGCACCTGCTACGACTACGTGAGCATTCCCAGCGTGGTGGAGCTGTGGGGCCCGGATACCGCTGCCCAGATCAGCACCGGCTGGAAGGACCGCGACCTTAAGGGCGAATGCCAGTACAAGTACTTCGCCGACTGCAACGTGGGCACCTTCACCAAGTGGACCATCTGGGACTGCGACGAGTTGGGCGATGGCCCCGAGAAGTCCGACTGGTACCGCAACTCCTCCAGCGTCCAGATGGGCATCCGCCTTGCCAAGTCCACCTTCAACGGCGCAGCCACCGGTTTCTGGACCCGCGACGCCAGCGACTTCGACGACGACCAGGTGTTCCACTCCTCCCGCTCTGGCGAGCTGCTCCACTTCAGCAGCAGCAACGTGCAGACCGCCAGCTTCGGCATCCGCCCGGTGTTCTGCATCTAGTCCTCATCAGGCATAACGCCACAGCCAGGGTCGCTCCTTCGGGAGCGGCCCTTGTTTTTCGCCCTTATAACTGTACCCATAAGATTGTTCGGTATTGATACTTGCCATGGTAACGGTTGCGGGGTTTACTCATACTCGGAGGAAATTTGAGTCGAGTGAGCAGGAGCAGGAATGAACCGCATCGGCATTGACGTGGGATCGAAGACCATCAAGCTGGTCGTCATGGGCGAAGACGGGCAGGTGCAGCACTCGGTGTACCGCCGTCATGGCTCCAACATCCAGAAGACCCTGGTAGAGGTCATTGGCGAATACATCAAGCGCTTCGGCAGCGTGGAGGGCTACGCCGCCGTCACGGGATCGGGCGGCATATCGGTGGCCCGCATGCTGGGGCTGCCCTTCGTGCAGGAGGTCGTGGCCACCACCCAGGCGGTGCAGGAGGCCATCCCCCAGGCAGACGCGATCATTGAGCTGGGCGGCGAAGACGCCAAGGTGGTCTACCTGGACGGCACCCTGGAGCAGCGCATGAACACCACCTGCGCCGGCGGCACCGGCGGGTTCATCGACAGCATCGCCGCCATGCTGGGCATATACACCCGCGAGATCAACATGTACGCAATCCGCTCCACCCGCACCTACCCCATTGCATCCCGCTGCGCGGTCTTCGCCCAGTCGGACGTGCGCGCCCTCATGAACCTGGGCGTGTCCAAGGAGGACATTGCCGCCAGCGCCCTTGAAGCCGTGGTCAAGCAGACCATCGGCGGCCTGGCCTGCGGCCGCCCCCTGGCGGGCAACGTGGTGTTCGTGGGCGGACCCTTCCAGTACATCCCCATGCTGCGCACCAGCTTCTGCAAGGCCCTGGGCCTGACTCCCGAAACCGGCATCAAGCCGGACATGGCGCACCTGTTCACCGTCCGCGGCGCCGCCATAGAGGGCGGCAAGGCGGCCCGCAAGGCCCTGGACGCCGGCCGCGACCCGGAAAACGAGGTGAGCCTGATCAGCCTGATGCAGGCCGCCACCGCCGGCGAGCTGCAGGAGGAGGGCCTGAACCGCCTGGAACCCCTGTTCGCCGACGAAGCCGAGTACCACGACTTCGTGGCGCGCCATGCCGGCCGCCCGGTCCTCCGCGATGTGGCGCACCATGCCCGCGGCCCGCTGTACGTGGGCATCGACGCCGGCGCCTCCGAGGTGAAGGTTGCCGCCGTGGACGAGCAGGGGAAGCTCTTCGCCACCCTGCGCAAGCCCGCCAACGGCGACGCCCTGACCGCGGCCGTGGACCTGCTGGAGAAGCTCTACGACAGCCTGCCCAAGGGCTCCTCCGCCTACGTGGCCCGCTCCTGCGTCACCGGCTCCGGCGACGAGATCGTCCAGTCCGCCCTGCGGGTGGACGCCAGCGTGGTGGAGACCCTGGCCCATGCCCGGGCGGCCCGCTGGTTCAACCCGGAGGCCAGCTTCGTGCTGGACGGCGGCGGCCAGGACATCAAGGCCCTGTGGCTGGAGGACGGCCAGCTGACCGACACGGTCCTGAACGATCCCTGTTCCAGCGGTCTGGGCATCTTCATGGAGGAAACCGCCCAGACCCTGCAGTGGCCCCTGAACCTGTTCACCGACGAGGCCGTGCGGGCCAAGGCGCCGGTGGAGCTGGACACCAAGTGCATCGTGTTCATGAACTCCCGCATCCGCCACGCCCAGAAGATCGGCGCCGACCGGGCCGACATCGCTGCCGGCCTGGCCTACTCCGTGGCTCAGAACGCCTACCAGCGGGTGCTGGGCCGCTCCGCCCGCACCGACTTCGGCAGCACCGTGGTGGTCCAGGGCGGCCTGTTCCAGTCCGACGCCGTGCTGCGCGCCTTCGAGCTGGTGTCCGGCCTGACCTGCGAGCGCCCCTCCACCTGCGAGCACATGGGCGCCATAGGCGCGGCCCTGACCGCCCGCGACCAGGCCGTTGCCATGGCAGAGCAGGCCAAGGCGGCCGGCAAGCCCCTGGGGCAGCTGCGCTCTGACCTGGCACCGGCCTCCGAGTTGGAGTTCTTCGACCCCATCTACTCCACCTTCACCTGCACCGGCTGCAGCAACCACTGCGTGCTCTCCGTGGTCCGCTACGACGAGCTGCGCATCTTCGTCAGCGGCAACCGCTGCGAAAACGGCGCCGAGGTAGTCCGCACCGAGTCCATCGAGCTCAGCAAGAACGACATCCTGGGCACCAGCTCCATGATCCCCCGCTCCCGCAACAACCGTAAGCGCCGTGACGAAAGCGAGATCGGCAACGGCATCGTTATCCCCGGCTACCTGCGCAGCTTCAGCGGCGGCATGCTGGGCGGCGGCAACGACCACGGCCTGGCCGACGAGCCCCGCCGCGTGGACTACTACGCCATCCAGCTGGAGAAGGACCGCACCCGCGAGCGCAAGATCAAGCTGGTGGCCCCCACCAAGTGGATGACCGCAAACGAGGTGGCCAAGAAGAAGCAGGAGGACGCCAAGTCCGAAGCCCAGAAGAAGGCCGAGGAGGAGCGCATCCGCAACGCCTACCTGGAGAAGCTGGAGAAGCTCACCGTCACCAGCTCCCTACGTACCCTGAAGTCTGAGGTGGTCGACGTGCCGAACACCGTGGTGGGCGAAAGGGAGCTGCTGGCCGCCTTCGGCAACGCGCCCGGCACCGGCGCCCGCGGTGCCCACACGGTCGCCCTGCCCAACACCCTGGCCAACTACGCCCGCCTGCCCTTCTGGCACACGCTGCTGGCCCAGCTCGGCTACGGCGTTGCCGTGCCCGCCGACGAGCGCGCCCTGAAGTACGCCATGAAGGGCGCCGAGAGCATCCCCTCGGAAAGCGTCTGCGACCCTGCCAAGAGCACCCATGCCCGCATCTACCAGATGGTCCAGGACGGCGCCGACGCCGTGCTCATGCCCCGGTTCACCCGCGACGGCCGCTGCGCGGTCCTGTGCGACTATGCCTCCGCCGTGGCCGACAACACCCCCTTCCTGTTCGACGGCACCGTGCCCCTGGCCGCGCCGCTGCTGCGCTCCGCGGCCCCGGAGGCCCTGGGCCAGGACGATGCCGACCTGCAGGAGCTCACCCGCGCCCTGGCGCTGATCGACCCGGCCTGCGCTCCCATCCTCGATGAGGTACGGGCTGCAGTGGAGACCGCGGCTTTCGCCCAGAAGCAGTTCACCGAGCAGCTGGCCGACCTGGGCCGCACCGCCCTGGATTGGGTGGACGAAAGCGCCGATTGCCACGCCATCGTGCTTGCGGGACGCCCGTACCACATGGACGCGCAGCTGCTGCATGACATCGACAGCAAGCTGGCCTGCATGGGCTACGCGGTGCTGTCCCCGCTGGTGGCGGACGCGCTGGGCGGCGCGGTGCTGGGCCAGGAGGACGGCGTAGACGCCCTGGCCGACTGGAAGCCGGCGGCGCGCCTGATGCGCTTCGTGGACTTCGCCCTGGAGCATGACCGAGTCGACCTGGTGTTCCTGCACTCCTTCAACTGCGGCTACGACGCCGTGAGCATCGAGGCCGCCCGCCATGCCCTGGCCGCGGCGGAGCGTCCCTTCGCCGCCATCCGCCTGGACGACATGGTGGACGCCGCCCACATCAGCGTGCAGCTACGCACCCTGACCGAAACCGTTGAGGCCGGCGGCGTCGCCGCAGCCGCGCCCCTGGCGGACAAGCGCCGCTGCATGCCCGAGCAGGCGACCGGCTGCGCCCGGGTCCTGGCACAGGGAATCGATGCCCAGGATCTGGACCATGCCCGCACCATCGTGCCCGCAGGCATGTGCTTCACCGCCGCGGCGCTGATCGCCCGCACCTGCCGTCTGCTGAAGGAGGATCCGGAGCTGGGCCAGGTGAGCGTTCCCACCACCTGCAAGGACTGCCTGGTGAGTTCCCTGCCCTTCTTCGTCCAGCAGGAGGTGGGCCGCAGCGTCGACGTGGTCTGGGAGGACGACTGGCAGGTGCCGGAGGTGCCCGAGCCCCGTTCGGCGGACGAAAGCGAGCCCAAGCCCCGCATCGGCCTGGTGGGCAACCCGCTGCTGTGCTTCGACCCCTTCATGAACGAAGGCGTGGCCGACCTGCTGGCGTCCCTGGGCGCCCAGGCTGTCATGCCGGATCCGGCCAACCTGGCCACCGAGGACGTGCGCTACCTGGACCAGCTGGAGCAGTTCCGCGCCGACGGCGTCAGCGCCGTGCTGTACCTGCAGAACTTCAGCTGCCTGAAGGGCCACGTCCAGGCCCGCGGCGCCCTGCACGGGCTGCAGCGCCAGTTCCCGGACCTGCCTGTGACGGTCATCGACTACGACCCGGAGTCCTCCGCCCTGAACCGCGAAAACCGCATCCGCCTGGTGGTCACCGCCGCCAAGAACAGGCTGGCCCATGCCTAGGACCGGCATCCAAACCCCAGGTCGGGGCGGCAGCGCCCTGGCCTGGGGCGCCATCACCGTGGACCGCAGCCTGCCAACGCCCCTGTACCGGCAGGTCTATGACTGCGTGCGCGGCCAGATCCTGTCCGGCGCCTGGCGACCCGGGGACCAGATTCCCTCCCTGCGGGACGTGGTGCGCAACCAGCACCTTGCCCGCAACACGGTGCTCAACGCCTACCAGCAGCTGTGCGCCGAAGGCTACTTGGAAAACCGCCAGGGCGCCGGCTTCTTCGTGGCGGACGTGAGCTTCGACATCCTGCGGGCTCCCCTAGAGCCAGCTGAACATGGAGGGGACGAAATGGGAGCGGGGCTTTCGTCCCCTGCCTCCACCACCGCCGCGCAGGAGGAGGCCGCGGCATCCACGGAGTATCGCTACGACTTCAGCTACGGCAACTTGACCGCCGACGCGTTTCCGGTGAACACCTGGCGCAAGCTCTGCACCGAGGCCCTGTACGCCGACGACGGCAAGGGCCTGGGCCGATACTTCCACAGCCAGGGCCAGCTGGGGCTGCGGCTGGAGATCGCCCGCTACCTGGGCCAAGCCCGCGGCGTCCAGTGCGCACCGGAGCAGATCTTCCTGACCACCGGCGTGCAGCAGTCCCTGGAGCGGCTGCTGCTCCTGTTCGACCCTGCCCGGGATCGGTTCGCCATGGAGGAGCCCGGGTTCCCGCCGGTGCGCCAGGTGGTCACCGACCGCGGGTTCGACCTTGCGTCCATCCCCTGCGACCAGGGACATCGCGCCTACGAGGAGGCGCTGCGGTCCAGCGATGCGCGCCTGATATACGCCACGCCATCGCACCAGATGCCCACTGGCATCCATCTGGGACTTGAAGCCCGCCTGCGGCTGCTGGAGCTGGCGCAGCAGACCGACGCCTACGTGCTCGAAGACGACTACGACAGCGTCTTCCGCTTCGACGCCCAGCCCATTCCAACTCTGACGGCGCTGGACTCCACCAACCGCGTCATCTACCTGGGCACCTTCAGCAAGCTGCTGGCCCCGGCCCTGCGGCTGGGCTACGTGGTCATCCCCCGTCGGCTGCTGCCCCGGGCCCAGGAGGTACTGGGGCCGTATAGGTGCGGCGTGAGCCTGCTGGAGCAGGAGACCCTGCGCCTGTTCATGGCCGGCGGCCACTGGGATCGGCACGTCCGCCGCATGGAGCACACCATCCGCGCCCGCCATGCCCTGCTGGTGGACGAAATCCGCCGGCAGATGCCCGCCACCGTGACCCTCCAGGGCGCCGATGCCGGCCTGCACCTGCTGCTGACCGTTGGCAACGGCATGGACCAGGACCAGCTCTGCCGCACCGCCGCTGCTGCCGGCGTCCTGGTCCAGCGCACCGACCGCTACTGGACCGACCCCGCCCGCGCACCCCTGGACACCGTGATGCTGGCCTACTCCGCCATTCCCGGGAACCGGATTGCCGAGGGCGTGCATCTGCTCCGCACCGCCTGGTTCGGGTCTTAGGGCGAAAGAGAACCTGCGCACGCGGGGCGATCCGCAGGGAGGGGCCTCCCAGGCACCCGCTCCGCTGTTCGGCCCGGCTGCGCCGGGGCCTCATGCGCTCGCTGCTGTGTGCATTAATAGGAAAGGGAACGACATAGTCGTTCCCTTTCTTGCGTTTTGCTCACAGAGAGCCTGGGAAGCCCCTCCCCGCGGACCTCATCGGAAAGTATCGGGGCTTTCGCCCGAAGAACGAAGCAGGCGAGCTTCGCGACGGGGGCTCGAAATCAGATCTACACGTAGAAGTAGGCCTTGCGCTTGATCTCCTCGCGGGTTACGCGGCCCTCGTCGCGAAGCTGGCGTAGGAGGGCGGAAACGCGCTGAGCGGACAGGCTAGCGGCCTCGGGGCAGCCTTCCATGATGTCGGTGATGGTGGAGGGGCCTGCGGAGATCAGATACTCCTCGATGGCGTCCTTCTGGTCGTTTATGTCGGTCACAGGGGCGCCGGGAACGCGGGGCTTGCGAGGCTTGCTCGGATACGGCAAGAGCCATTCGACGTCCTTGCGGACCTCGTGCTCCAGGTCGGAAAGCCTATTCCTAAGGCGCTCCTGAGAGGATTCCAGAACCGTCTTCTTCCAGTCCAGATCCTTCTGGGCAGACTCCAGCTTGCGACGCTTCTCGTCGATGGCGGCGGTGAGCTTCAGCTTCTCGCCGACCTTGAGCAGGCCCAGGGCCGACCGCTGGGATTCGAGCTCGGCGATCTCCTGCTGAAGGGCACCCACCTTCTCAGAGACCTCATCGAAGTCGCGCTGGGCGCTGCCGAGGATGCGGCTAGTGAGCTTCTCGCTCTCCTTCTTGTAGCGTTCGGCGTACGCGTTCTCGCGCCTGGCGTCGATCCGAGCGCACTCCTCCTCGTACTGACGCATGAGCTCGGGGAGCTTTTCGTCGAACTCGGCGGCTTCCTTGGCAATGCGCTCCGCCTCGGCCTTCGCACGTTCGGCCTTGCGCTGCTCTTCCAGCTCGCGCTCAGCCACGACGGCGGGGTGCATGTCGCAGCGAGCGCGCCAACGAGCCGCCGTTGCCAGGGAGCTGGCGCTGGGGCGGAAACGGGTGGAGACGATGTTGCCGAAGTCGTTGTCGTTCAGGGAGGCGCTGTAGTTGCTGCCCAGCGTGGAGCACTCGGAATTGATGTGGTCCAGCAGCTTGGCCAGATCGCACAGGGGCTCGGGACCCACGTTCTTCTTGGCATAGGGCTCGCAGGCCTCGTCGATGGCGGCGACGGCGGTTTCGTAGGCAATGTAGAGCTCGCGGGTGATGCGCTCGGACTCGCTCATGATGTCCGCCAGCTCTGCAGCGGAGCTGATGGTGGTGATGGAGGCCTTGAACTCCAGGCTCCTGCCATCGGATTCGAAGCGACCCTCGGCACGGCGCACCTGCTCGGAGAAGGTGCTCACCAGTGCCTTCAGCTCCTCGGTTGCCTGCTTGTCGTATTCCACGGTTGCCTGCTCGCTCATGGCGTCCTCCGCTCGGTTTCGGTGTTCGGATACCCTCACTATATCAGGAGCCCGCTGCGCCGCATTCGCAAGCAACGGTCCGTTCCCTCACCGTTACCAGCGCGCCCGCCCAGCGCGCGGCCGCTGCGGCCACAGCCGCACATGAGCCCAGCTTCCCCTCCGCGGGCAAAGCAACGAATATCGGTAGCGAAATCGAAATCCGTCGGCAGATATGCGTATATCGGTAGGGTAACGACGGGAAACCGACCCGTTTTCACCCTTTCAGGTGGCAAAACGTGATTTATTTACAGATATATTCGACGAATTGGCATGAAGACCCACCCCTGGGCGCAACAACCCTACCAGTTTATGCATTTCCGCCGGCCAATTCGAAATCAGCTACCGATTCTTGAAACTTCGTCAGGAAGCCCAGCCGCAAGCAGCAGCCTACCCAACGCAAGCACCCCCGCAAGCAGCAGCCCGCCCAGTGCAAACCCGGCCGCGAGCAGCAGCCCAGCCGCCGAGCGCGGCGACAAGCACGCGCGACTAGATGCCGTAGAACTCCTGCTTCAGCTCGCGGGAAAGCAGCTGTTCGGCTGCGTCCTCCATGCGCTCGCCTTCCCAGACAATGCCGCGGACGATGTTCGCAATAGGCAGCTCCACATGGTAGCGGTCAGCCAGCGTCTGGATGGTCTTGCAGGCCAGGGCGCCCTCGACCACCATGTGGGTTTCAGCCTTGTACTGCTCCAAGGTCATGCCGCCGGCCAGCTTCTCGCCGAAGGTACGGTTGCGGGAATGGCGGCTCATGCACGTGGCCACCATGTCGCCGGTGCCGGCCAGGCCCAGGCAGGTCAGCGGATCGCCGCCAGCCGCTGCGATCAGGCGGCTCATCTCGGCCAGGCCGCGGGTCAGCAGCAGGGAGGCCGTGTTGTCGCCGAAGCCCAAGCCGTAGGCAGCGCCCACGGCAATGGCGATGATGTTCTTGTAGGCACCGCACAGCTGCACGCCCTTCACGTCGTTGCTGACGTAGGTACGCAGGGTGCCGCCGGCCAGCAGCTCCTGGAACAGCTGGGCGGTATCCGTGGACTCGCTGGCAATGACGGTGCCAGCAGGGATGCCCTTGATGATCTCCTCAGCATGGTTAGGGCCGGACAGCACGGCAAAGCGCTCGGGATTGCCCATCTCCTGGGCGAAGACCTGGGTGCTCAGCAGGCCGCTTTCGGCCTCCACGCCCTTGGAGCAGATGCACACCGGGAAGTCCTGATCCACGCAGTCGGCCAGCGCGCGGGCAACGCCGCGGGCCATGCTGGACGGGGTGACCACCAGCGCGGCACGGGCACGCAGGACGGCGTCCTGATGAGACAGGGTCGCCACCACGTTGTCGGACAGCCGCACGTCGCTCAGGTAACGGGGGTTCACATGGTCGGCGTTCACCGACTGGACCACCTCGGAGCGACGAGCCCACAGACCGACGTTATGACCATTTTCACCCAGCACTTGGGCAAGAGCGGTGCCCCAGGAGCCCGCCCCGATGACTGCAACCTTCATGCACGAAGACCTTTCGCCTTATTCCTTCTTCTTTGCACCCACGCGGTTTTCCGTGCCCGCGACCAGGCGGTTGATGTTGCCGCGGTGCGCCCACACGATCGTCAGAGCCGCGGCGGTGGTGATGGCGATGCTGTACCATTCGCCCCAGAACAAATAGAACGCCAGGAACGGGCACAGCAGCGCCGCCATGATGGATCCCAGGGAAACGTAGCGGGTGATCAGCACTATGGCGGCGAACAGCGCCAGCTCCAGGATGGAGGGACCCACGCCGAAGGTCACGAACAGGCAGCCGATGGCCACCGCAATGCCCTTGCCGCCCTTGAACTTGAGCCACGGGCTGAACACATGGCCCCACACGCATCCTGCCATGGCCGTGCACAGGAACGCCTGGCGCACCAGGTCGTCGGCGCCAACCAGGCCCGCCAGCTGACCTGCCAGGAACCCGGAGAGCAGGCCCTTGCCGAAGTCAAGCAGGAACACCAGGCAGCCGCCCACCTTGCCCATGGCGCGGAAGGCGTTGGTGGTGCCAATGTTTCCACTGCCCACGGAGCGAATGTCCTTGTGGAACACGCCGTTGGACACGATCACGCCCCAGGGAATGGAGCCCAGCAGGAAGGCCAGGACGAAAGCCCCGGCGCACAGCAAGATTACGTTAACGTCCAAGTCCCTAGTCCTTCTTCTTGAACTTCAGGTACACCGGCGTGCCCTCAAGGTCGAAGGACTTGCGCAGACGGTTCTCCAGGAAGCGCTCGTAGTTGTCGTTCACCAGATCGGGACGGTTCACGAAGAAGGTGAAGCGCGGCGGGCAGACGTCGGTCTGGGTCACGTACTTCATCTTCAGGACGCGCTTGCCGTTGGAAACGGTATGACCGGTCTCGCGCACCTCAGCCAGCCAGCTGTTCAGGCGGTTGGTGGGGATGGTGGTGCTGTAGCTTGCGTAGCACTTGTTGATCAGGTCCCAGATGCGGTCCACGTTCTTGCCGGTCAGGGCGGAAATGGCCACCACCGGAGCGTAGCCCACGAAGACCAGGCGGTCTTCGATCTGCTCGCGGACGCGGGCCTTTTCCTCCGGGCCGCCAACCACGTCCCACTTGTTCAGGATCACGGCAATGGCGCAGCCGCGCTCGGCAGCATAGCCGGCAACGCGCTGGTCCTCGTTGGTCAGGCCCAGGGTGGAGTCGACCACCAGCAGGGCCACGTCGGCGCGGTCGATGGCGCGCATAGCGCGCACGAAGCCGTAGTACTCCACGTCCTCGTCAATGGCGCTCTTGCGGCGCAGGCCCGCGGTGTCCACGATGGTGTACTCCTGGCCGTCGTGTTCCACCTTGGTGTCGATGGCGTCACGGGTGGTGCCGGCCACGTTGGACACGATGGAACGGGAACGGTTGGTCAGCTGATTGGTCAGGCTGGACTTGCCGGCGTTGGGGCGGCCGATGATGGCCACGTTGATGGAGTCATCCTCCTCCTGCACCTCTTCGTCCAGGCCCATCTCATGCAGCGTGTGCACCAGCTCGTCCAGCAGGTCGCCGGTGCCGGTGCCATGGGTAGCGGAAATCGGCCACGGATCGCCCAGGCCCAGCTGGTAGAACTCCCACATCTCGTCCAGGCGGTTGGGGGTGTCCATCTTGTTCACGGCCAGCATCACCGGCTTGGTGGTGCGGCGCAGGATGCGGGCAACCTCCTCGTCATCAGCGTTGATGCCGGTCTTGCCGTCCACGATGAAGATGATCACGTCGGCTTCGTTGGTAGCCTCGAAGGCCTGGTTGCGGATGGAGCCCTGGAACTGGTCCTCCTTGCCCATCTCGATACCGCCGGTATCGATGAGCTTGAAGAACACGCCGTTCCAGTCTGCCTCATGGTAGGAGCGGTCGCGGGTGACGCCGCGCATCTCATGCACGATGGCGTCGTCGACTTCCGCGATGCGGTTGACGAACGTGGACTTGCCGACGTTCGGGCGGCCGACTACGGCCACGATGGGAAGTGCCATTTACAATCCTTTATCTCTATTCGGAAGCGCCCAGACCAGCGATCTGGCGCATGAACTCACTTGCGTTACAGCATACCACGTGGACGGGCCGCCCCGCATGCTCCTCAACCTGCTCCACAGTCATACCATCGAGCATGACCAGGTCATCGTTGAGGCACACCTGCATCAGGGCGAAGACCAGCTCCGGCTCCCCCGCCCGAGCGGCAGCGGCCCGGGCCCGGACGGCTGCAGCCACGTCCCCTCCGGTAAGCAGGCCGGTCACGTCCACGTTGCCGCCGAAGAAGACGTTGGGCACGTACAGAGGCTCCAGCACGTCCTCGATCACGGCTTCCCGCACAAGGGGCGAAAGGAAATCTCGGGTGGCCTCCCCCACCGCCAGCACCAGCCGCTGGCCGCGGGAGCGCAGGGCCTCGGCGAAGGCACCCGCCGTACCGTCGTCCACCGCGGCGCGGAAGTCATCGGCAAAGGAGCGGATGATGCCAATGCCGTCCTCGAACATGCTGAAGTCGTCGTACCAGGACGCCGGCGGCAGCTGCTCCAGCAGCTGTTCGCCGAAGGCGTTGGCATAGAACTCGTCGGCGGCGAACACCCACGGGTTGCCACGCTCGGCCATTGCCCGCTCCTGGAAGGGGCGGATCAGATCCAGAACCGCCCGTGCGTCCGCAGGGTCGTTGAAGCTGCGGTCGAAGCGGTCCTGGAAGCGGGTGTAGCCCAGGGGCACTATGCCCACGTTCAGCATGCCCGGATGCTCATATGCCCAGGTCAGGCTGCGCTCCAGCACGTCGCCGTCGTTTTCGTCCGGCATAAGGACAATCTGGGCGTGCATCTGGATGCCTGCATCCAGCAGGCGCTCCATGGCAGCCAGGCCATGGCCTGCATGCTTGCCGATGATGCGGCGACGCACCTCCGCATCCGTGGCATGCAGGGAAACCCGCAGGGGCGAGATGCGCTGCTCGATGATGCGCCGCTCGTCATCCGAGCTCAGGTTGGTCAGGGTCACGAAGGTGCCGGACAGGAAGCTCAGGCGGAAGTCGTCGTCCCGCAGGGTCAGGCTCGGGCGCAGGCCCTCGGGCAGCTGCCGCATGAAGCAGAAGGTGCAGGCGTTGCGGCACAGCTTGATGCGGTCGAAGACCACGCCCTCGAACTCGAAGCCCCAGTCCTGGCCGGGATCGCGCTCCAGCGTCACCACGCCGGCATCGCCGTCCAGGTCCACGTAGCCCAGGTCGATCTGATCCTCCGCCGTCAGCCAGCGCCAGTCTATGATGTCCCGCACCGGCTGCCCGTCCACGGACGTGACAAGGCAGCCCGGCTCGAAGCCGGCATCGTCAGCGGGGCTGTAGGGCTCCACGTAGGCTATGCGGGCCGCGCAGCCGCAACCGGCGGCCTGGCGGTCCATGTCTGCGTTGGGATACTGCGGCATGGTGCTCCTAGATCTGCTCCAGGGCGGCCACCACATCGCGGATGTGGCTTTCCGGCGTGGAGGCGCCGGCAGTCACGCCCACCTCCTGCACGCCTGCGAACCAAGCGGGGTCCAGCTCGTCCGCGGACTCGATGTGGTAGGTGGCCGGGCAGGCCTTCTTGCAGATGTCAGCCAGACGGGTGGTGTTGGAGGAGTTGCGACCGCCTATGACCACCATGGCATCCACGGCGCCGGCCACCTGGGCGGCAGCCTCCTGGCGCTCACGGGTGGCAAAGCAGATGGTGTTGACCAGCTTCGGGTCGATGCCGCGGGCATCCAGCTCCGCCAGCACCGCATCCAGGGTCTCCCTCATCTGGGTAGTCTGGACCACCACGCCGATGCGCCCCTCCAGCTCGTCCGGCAGCTCGTCAACGCCGCCAGCCACGGTCACCTGACCGCCGGCCTGCAGCGCATAGGCCCGCAGGCCCTCCACTTCCGGATGGCCGCACTCACCCACCACCAGCACATGGTAGCCGTCCTCCGCCAGGCGGGCGGCGGCCTTCTGGGCGCGGGCAACGTAGGGGCAGGTGGCGTCCACCATGACCAGGCCGCGTTCGCGAATCTGCTCCTTGACCTGGGGAACCACGCCATGGCTGCGGATAATGACCGCCTCGGTGGTCACCTGGTCCACGGAGCCGGCCTCGGAAATGCCCTTGGCGGCCAGGTCAGCCACCACCAGCGGGTTGTGGATCAGCGGACCCAGGGTAGTCGCAGCCAGGCCGTCCTCCCGGGTACGTACGGCAAGGTCAAGGGCACGCTGGACGCCGTAGCAGGCGCCTGCGTTCTTGGCGCAGGTGATGTTCACGCTACTCACCCTGGCTTTCAGCCTGAGCGACAGGCTGCTTGGGATCGAACAGCTCCAGGACCTCCTCCACCGTGTGCTCCGGCACGGGATGCTCGGCGAACAGCTGGGTGAAGTCGCGGCCCGTGGGAAACAGGGCAACCATGTCCACCTGCTCGCGGGGCACGTTCTGGAACAGGGCGAAGGACTCGCGCATGACGTACCAGGACGCGGCGTCCAGGCGGTCCTTCTTGTCCACGAAGTCGAAGTCGGAAAGCAGCACCGGATTGGCGAAGTCCACGGTAATCTTGGGGAAGCGCACGAACTTGCCCTTCTCCTTCACCTTCTCCGCGTTGCGCACGGTGGCGGGCAGGATGGGCACCTTGCCCATGCGCGCCACGAAGGCGGCGCCGGAGTGGATCTTCGGCTCGGTGCCGGATTTGCCGCGGCGGGTGCCCTCAGGCATGATGCCCACGATCTCGCCTCGCTTGAGCATGGTGGAGGCACGCTTGATGGAGGTGCGGTCCGCAGAGTCGCGGGCTACCGGGAAGGCGCCCAGGCGGGAGATAAGGTAGCCCATGAAGCCCTTGGCGTTGCCGAAGAGGGTGTCTCGGGCCATGTAGCGGACCCACTGCTTGGGTCGGATCACCAGGAACAGCATGACCACGTCCAGGAAGGAGGTGTGGTTGCAGGTGACCAGCACGCCGGTGCGGCCCTGGAAGGCGCGGATGCGCTCCAGGTGCTGGGGCTCCAGGCGGAACAGCAGCTTGCACAGGCCGCCCAGCACCACCGTCACCAGGTTGGTGAACCAGCGGGGCACACGCTTGCCGCCGTCCTGGGGCTCCAGGGGAAGGTCGTAGAGTTCTTCGAACTTGTAGGCCACGGGGCTTGCTCCTTAGTTGGCGCGGGCGGCTTCCGCCAGCTTGCAGATCTGGTCGATGACCTCTTCGATGGTGAAGGAGGTGGAGTCGATGTGGGTGGCGTCCTCAGCCGGGCGCAGGGGCGCGGTGGCGCGGTTGGTGTCGGCCTCGTCACGGGCCACGATGTCCGCCAGCACCTCCTCGTAGTCGGTGGACCCCACGCCGCGCTCCAGGTTCTGGGCCACGCGACGACGTGCGCGCTCCTCGGCGGAGGCGGTCAGGAACACCTTCACCTGGGCATTGGGGAACACCACGGTGCCTATGTCGCGGCCATCCACCACGTAGTCTCCGGCGTTGCCGATGCGGCGCTGCTGCTCCAGCAGGGCCTCGCGCACGGCGGGCACGCTGGCAACGGCGGACACGGCACGGTCGATCTCGGCCGTGCGAATCTGGTCGGTCACGTCCACGCCGCCCATGAACACCTGCTTGGGGGCAGGATCGCCGGCCTCATGGCCGAAGGAGATCTCATAGTCACGGGCGATTTCGCCCAGCTTGTCAGCGTCTTCCAGGGAAACGCCCAGCTGTGCGGCCTGCCAGGCCACGCAGCGGAACATTGCGCCCGTGTCCAGGCAGGAAAAGCCCAGGTTCTTGGCTACGGACTTGGAAACAGTGGACTTGCCGGCGCCGCTGGGGCCGTCGATTGCGATGATCATTATGCAAGACTCCTTATATCGTCGAGGAACGTCGGATAGCTGATGCGGATTGCGTCGAAGCGGGCCACCTGCACGGGCTCCGTGCCGGTCAGGCCCACCAGGGACCAGGTCATGGCCAGGCGGTGGTCGTCCAGGGAATCAAAGGTCAGGCCCGGCTGCGGCTGCAGGTCAGGCTGGCCTTCGATGCACAGGTCGTCCCCCTCCGCCCAGGCGCGCACGCCCAGGACGGCCAGGCCGTCGATGACCGCCTGGAAGCGGTCGGTTTCCTTCACGCGGAGCTCGCCCGCGCCCTTGAAGCGGGTCACGCCGCTGGCATGGGCGGCCACCAGGGACAGCACGGGGATTTCGTCCACCATGCCGGCAATTGCCTGGGGCTCCACGGTGGTTGCCTTCAGGTCGGCCGTGTGCGCCACGCTGATGGTGCCGATGGGCTCCTCGCCCGCGGCGCCGGTCTGCTTCCAGCTGATCTGGGCGTCCATGGCCTTCAGCACCTGGGCGAAGCCGATGCGGGCGGCGTTCAGGCTCACGTTTTCGATGCGGATGCTGCTGCCCGGGGCCAGCACCGCCGCGCAGGCCGGGAAGGCCGCGGAGGACGGGTCGCCCGGCACGTCCACGTCGGCGGCGTGCAGGCGCTGGGGGCCGGTGACCTGGGCCTGGCAGGCCGCAGGACGCTCCACCGCCACACCGAAGGCCGGCAGCATGAGCTCCGTGTGGTCGCGGGACGGGGCCGGCTCCTGGACCCAGGTGGTGCCCTGGGCGAAGATGCCGGCCAGCAGCACGGCCGTCTTCAGCTGGGCGGATGCCACCGGCATCTCATAGCGCAGGGGCTGCAGCTCGCAGGTGCCGTGGACCGTCAGGGGCAGGGTCTCCTGCCCGTCCGGGGTGAAGCGGGCGCCCATCTGGGACAGGGGCCCGGTGATGCGGCGCATGGGGCGGCGGCTCAGGGACTCGTCGCCCTGGAGCGTTGCCTGGATGTCCCACGGTGCCAGCAGGCCCATGAGCAGGCGGGTGGTGGTGCCGGAGTTGCCGCAGTCCAGGGGCTCCTCGGGCTGGCGGGGGCCGCTTTCGCCCCAACCCGTGATGGTGCCTGCCAGGCTGCCGTCGGGCTGCTTCTCAAGGTTGACCTGGGCGCCCATGGCCGCCACAGCGCCCAGGGAGGAGCGCACGTCGGCGGAGTCAAGGACGCCGGTCAGATGGCTGGTTCCCTCCGCCATGGCGCCGAACAGGACGCTGCGGTGGGAAATGGACTTGTCGCCCGGGACGCGCATGGTGCCGGTCAGCGGCGCGCCCAGGGGCTCGATGGTGGTCAGGTTAGTCGACATGGGCATGCTCCTTTGCGGCCAACGGGGCGAAGGACACGCTGAAGCCGGCCTTGATCAGCTGCAGGCTCAGCTTTCCGATGTCGCCTTCGTCCGTCAGGATCATGGACAGGACCGCGGAGTCCTCGGTCACATGGTCGATTTCGATGGACTGGATGTTGCAGCCCACGGAGCTGGCAATGGTGGTGGCTTCCGCCAGCACGCCCTTGCGGTCGCGCATGGGGATGCGGACCTCCAGCAGGTCCTCCGTGGACGGGACCCAGGCGGCGGGCAGCGCCCGGCGGGCGTTGGCGGCCTCGGTCAGCAGGGTCGTCACCGTCTCCCGGTCACCCTCGGCAATGGCCTTGGCGAACTGGTCCAGGATCTGACCCATCTCAGCCAGGCCGTCGGACAGGGCCTGGGCATTGTCGAAGGCAATGCCGGTCCACAGCTTGGGGCTGCCGGCGGCAATGCGGGTGGAGTCCTTGAAACCGCCGGCTGCCAGGCGCATGAGGGCGCGCTGGTCGTCGGCATGGCGGGACGCCATGGTCATGAGGGACGCGGCGGTGAAGTGGGGCACGTGGCTGACGATGGCCACGGCGGCGTCATGGTCCTGGCGGGGCAGGCTGATGACGCGGGCGCCCATGCCCGTGATCAGCTCGTGCAGGCGGGTGAAGTGCTCCGCCGGCGTGTCCGCGTCCGGGCACAGGATCCAGTGGGCGCCGTCGAACAGGTTCGCGCGGGCCCCCTTGATGCCGTTGACCTCGGAGCCGGCCATGGGATGGCCCGGCAGGTAGTTCTGCGGATACGGCAGCAGGTGCTGGGCCTCCTCGGAGATGTGGGCCTTGGTGGACGCGGTGTCGGTGATGATGCCGCGGTAGTCCCAGTCCGCCAGCATGCGCAGGTACTCCGGCACGGTGGGCACCGGCGTGGCGATGACCACCAGGTCGCAGTCGCCGCACACCAGCTGCTGCAGCTCGAGGTCGGCCTGGTCCAGGGCGCGGTTCACCCAGCCGCGGCTTTCGGCCTCGGCCCGGGTGCCGGCATCGGTGTCCACGCCGTAGATGGTCATGGTCGGGTACGCCTCACGCAGCGACGCCGCCAGGGACGCGCCGATGAGCCCCAGGCCCATGATGCACGCAGCGTCGAAGTGCCCGTTATGCAGCGCTTCGGCGGCGTTGTTCGGTTCGGTTGCCACAGGAAGGGCCTCCTGTTTGATAGTCGGAATCGGGTATTTCGCCCTGGCCTTGCACGGGCCCTGACGTAGCAGAACATTTTACCAATAAATGCCGCTTGCGCGCTACGTCATACCCCTTGTGACCCTTTGGAACAGGTGGGCGAAACCGCCGCTCCCCTACGCCAGGCCCGCAGCGGCCCGCAGCTGGGCCAGCTCGTCCTCGGAAAGCAGGCGCCACTGCCCCTCCGGCAGGCCCTCCAGGTCCAGGGGCCCGAAGTGGCTGCGGTGCAGGTGCAGGCACTCGTGGCCCACCGCGTCGCACATGCGCCTGACCTGGCGGTTGCGACCTTCGCGGATGCCAATGCGCAAGGTGGCGTCGGGGCCGTTGTCCAGCAGCTCCACCTCGGCCGGGGACGTCATGCCGTCGTCCAGCTTCACGCCGGTGCGCAGCAGATGCACCTGGTGGCGGCTGGGTACGCCGCGGACCGTGGCCAGGTACTGCTTCAGCACGTGGTGGCTGGGATGCAGCAGCTGGTTGCCCAGGCCGCCGTCGGTGACGAACAGCAGCAGGCCGGTGGTGTCTCGGTCCAGACGGCCCACCGGGTACAGGCCGGCGTACTGCTCCACCGGCACCAGGTCCGCCACGCAGGGGCGGCCCTGGGGATCGCTCATGGTGGTCACATAGCCGGCGGGCTTGTGCAACACCAAGGCCACGTGCTCCTGGGAGATGCTGACCACCTGGCCGTCCACCCGCACCACGTCATGGTCCAGGTCCACCTTCACGCCCATCTTGGCCACGGGCTCCCCGTTCACGGTGACCCGGCCGTCGGCGATCAGCTCCTCCGAGGCGCGGCGGCTGGCCACACCGGCGCGGGCCAGGAAGCGCTGCAGGCGCATGGGGCCGTCCTCGGCAGGGCCCATGGCGGCGGTGCGCTGGCCGGTCTCCGCGGCACGGGCGGCGGTTGCAGCGGCGCGAGCGCGACGGCTGTCGCGGCCCTGGGGCTCGGCGGCGTTCTTTTCCTTACGGGTGCGCTTACTCATCTTCGCCCTCGAATACCAGGTCGTCGAAGTTGATCTTCTCCACGGTTCCCAAGGCGGATGCCAGGGCATCGCTCATGATGGTGCGGGCTGCGTCAGGCAGCACCGCCACGGACTCGTCGTCGTCCTCCAGCGTGAACTCCATGGCGTCCAGGGGCGATGCCTCCACGGCGTCCTCCCCATCGGCGATTTCGCCCTCCAGCGGCAGCTGCGGCTGCGCGTCCTCCAGCACGTCCACGCGGGTGGCGCTCAGGCGCTCGCGGATCAGGTCCGCGGTCTCCTGGTCCGGCGCGTAGTCGGCCATGGGCGGCAGGTCGTCCACGGAGCGCAGGCCGAACTTCTCCAGGAAGGTGCGGGTCACCGCGTACAGCGTGGGGTTGCCGGGCGCGTCAGCGGTGCCGGCCTCCCGCAGCAGGCCCTTCTCCACCAGGGACGCAATGGAGCTGTCAGAGTTCACGCCGCGGATGGCCGCCACGCCCGCGCGGGTCATGGGCTGACCGTAGGCAACGATGGCCAGGGTCTCCAGGGCCGCTTGGGAAAGCTTGCGGGTGTCCCAGCTGATCACGTAGCGCTCGATGAGCTCGTGGAACTGGGGATGGGTGTACAGGCGCCAGCCGCCGGCCACCTCGCGCAGCTGGATGCCGCGGTTTTCGTCCGAAAGGCGGGAGCGCAGGGCGTCCAGGGCGTTCAGCACGGAGCCGGTGTCGGTTTCCAGCATCTCGGCCAGGGTCAGGGCGCTCACGGGCTGGTCGGTGACGAACAGCAGCGCCTCGATGGCGCCTTCCAGCTGGTCAGGCTGCAGTCCTTGGAACATGGGCTAGCCTTTCTTTCGGGTCTTGGGGGAAATGATCTGGGGCTCCTGGTCCATGATCAGCTCGCCGGAGCCTTCGATGTAGGAGATCTTGATGTCGCCGAACTGCTGGTCCTGGACCAGGGTCACCATGGAGCGCTTGCACAGCTCCAGGATGGCCAGGAAGCTGACCACCACCACGGGAACCGGGGCGTCCTGCTCCACGATCTGGCTGAACATGAGGTTCTTTTCGCCCTGAATACGGGAATGGATGTTCCGGATGAAGTCCTCCACCGGCAGCGGCTTGGCCGCGATGTGCTCGCTTTCCAGCAGGAACACCTCGCGGCGGGCGTAGGCCGCGGCGGCCAGGGAGGCCATGCGCTCCACGTCGACGTTCTTCAGGTAGTCGGGCATCAGGCCCAGGAACTGCTCCTCGGGGCCGCACAGGCGCGGGTGCATGCGGCCCTCCATGCGCATGCGGGCGTCCAGGCCCGCGGCGGCGTTCTTGTACTGCTTGTAGGTGAGCAGCTTGTCCACCAGCATGTTGCGGGCTTCGCTGGGAGTGAGCTCGCCGAGCTCGGCATCGTCGAAGAGCTGCTCGCGCTCCTGGGGGATCAGGCTTTCGGCCTTGATCTTCAGCAGCGTGGAGGCCACCAGCAGGAAGTCGCTGGCCACGTCCAGGTCCAGGGCGCGCATGCGCTCGATTTCAGCCAGGTACTGGTCGACGATCTGGGTGATGGAAATGGACCCGATGTCCACCTTCTGGCGGCTCACCAGGTACAGCAACAGGTCAAAGGGACCTTCGAAGCTGTCTATGCGCACACGATAGGACATGCCGGACCGATCCCCCTAGAACAGCTCGTGGGGATACAGCAGGTTGCCCAGCGTTCCCGCGGTCACGTCCAGGTAGGCGCCTATGGGGTTCACGTGCAGCACGTAGGGAACCACGATGACCAGCAGCATGAACACCGGCAGGGCATACTGCTGGATGCGGTAGTAGGTGCCCAGGTGCTTGCGGGGCACCAGCAGCGCGATGATGGAGCTGCCGTCCAGCGGCGGCACCGGCAGCAGGTTGAAGAACATCAGGTACAGGTTGATCATGACGTACAGCGGCAGGAAGTACCAGTAGAAGTACTGGAAGGCCATGCTGTCCACCAGCTGGGCAGCCATTCCCGTGGCGTTTCCCAAGGTCAGGTCCAGGGCGAAAGCCACGAAGGAGCCCAGGATGGCCTGAAGCAGGTTGGCCAGGGGGCCCGCCATGCCCACCAGGAAGTCGTCCCGGCGGGGATTCTTGAAGTATCCGGGGTTGTAGGGTACGGGCTTGGCGTAGCCGAACACCGGCATGCTCATGAGCATGAGCAGCGCCGGCATGATGACGGTGCCGAAGGTGTCCACGTGGGCCAGGGGGTTCAGGGTCAGGCGGCCCTGGCGCTTGGCGGTGGGGTCGCCCAGCTTGTAAGCGGCAAAGCCATGGCCCACCTCGTGCAGGACGATGGCGGGGACGAATGCCAGCACCTGGCAGATGACCAGCGGTATGTTCAGGGTGATTCCAGTCATAGGCTCCCTAGTCTAGCGCATTGCGCGGCCTATTGCAGGCCGACGAAGCCCTGCTGGCGCAGGACCTCGTACACGGCAATGGCGACGGCGTTGGACAGATTCAGGCTGCGGGCGCCCTCCTGCATGGGGATGCGGACGCAGCGGTCGGCGAAGCGGTCGATGATCTCCTGGTCCAGGCCGCGGCTTTCCCGACCGAACACCAGGTAGACGTCGGGGCTTTCGCCCTGGTCCTGGAGGCTTTTGCCCTGCTCCCCTTCAGCCGGCGCGCCGTAGCGGACGTCAGCGTAGGACACGTCGGCCTGGCCGGTGAACAGGTGGAGCTCGTCCTGGGAGTGGGCATCGAAGAACTCACGGGCGCAGGACCAGCGGACTATGTCCACCTGGTCCCAGTAGTCGCAGCCCGCCCGGGCCAGGTTGCGGGAGGTGGGGCGGAAGCCCATGGGCTCGATCAGGTGCAGCCGCGCGCCGGTGCAGGCGCAGGTGCGCGCGATGTTGCCGGCATTCTGCGGGATCTCCGGCTCCACCAGGACCACGTTGATCACCGGCTACTTCACCTCCACGCGGGCGGCGCAGGCGTCGACTTCCTCCTGGGACATCAGGTCGAAGGGAGCGAAGACCCACACGGACACCGCGTTGCCCTTGGCGTCCTTGGTTTCGCCCACCTTGGTCAGGTTGAAGTCGCCCTGGGGACCCCAGTCGTTGCTGAACACGCCCACGGAGTACAGCTGCTTGCCGTCCTTTTCCACGTTGGTGATGCAACCGGCGGAGAGGGGGCCGGGCTCGTAGTCCTCCTCGACGCTGGCCTGCATGTCCGCGTCGAAGTAGCAGGTGTAGAACTCGGTGCTCACGGAGTTGCCCTCGGGCACGCCGGCATCGGCGTCGGTGGGGCCTTCGGACGTTCCGTCGCCCGCAAGCTTTTCGGGATCGGCGGGCTGTTCCTGCTGCGGGGCCTGCTGGGGCGCCTGCTGCTGGGTGGGCTGGTCGGACTGGCAGCCGGTCAGCGCGCCCAGGCCCAGGACCAGGGCGAAGGCGGTGCTGGCGGCGATGATGCGATGGTTCTTCTTCATGGGTTCCCCTTTCACGAGGATTCCTTTCGCCCGCTGCCGCCTTGATGCGGGCAGGGGCGCTTGCGATAGGGCAAGCCTACCACCCCCGCGGTCTCCAGCCAGCCGCGACGGGGATTCTGCGCAGTAAAAGCACGACTGGCCCTTCCGGTGGAACCGCAGCGGGTGCCGGGGCCGCCAGCGAAGCGCCCCGCCAGGTGCCGGGGCCGCCAGCGCGCTACGTGACGGCTGTTGTAGAACAGCCGACGATTATTGGTCGGGGACGGTCCTCGAAGGCAAAATTGTGCGGCCCTTCTACAAGGGCCGCACGGAAAATGCCGAAATCGCGAAAACCAGGTCTCCCCTTCTACAACAGCCGAACAATACTGCGGACAGGGCAGGAACCCGCGCAAAAAGTTTCGCCCCTTGCAGCACAGCCGCGCAAAATCGCAGGCAGGAACAAAGTCCCCCTCTAAACCTTTCGGCTGTTGCAGAACAGCCGAAAGGTTTGCCACGGGTCGCCCAAACCCTTGCGGGTTTTCTTCGCCCATTGTAGAACGGCCATCAATTCTGGCGCGGTCGCACGAGCAATCGCGGGCGCGCAGACTGGCCTAGGCCATGGCCTGCTGACGGGCCATCTCGGCCTCCAGCTCCTCGGAGAGCAGGAACCACTCCTCCTCCGCCTCGGCCACGCGCTTCTTCAGCTTGGCGTGCTCGGCGATGGCGTCCGACGACTCGTGCTCGTTGGTGTAGAAGTCCGGGTCCGCCATGAGCTCCAGGAGCTCCTCCAGGCGGGCATTGTCCTTTTCCATCTGGGCATCCAGCTCGGCGATGCGCTTGCGGTGGTGCTTCAGCGCGGCATAGGCGCGGTTGCGGGCCTCGGCCTCCTTGCGCTTCTGCTCCTTGGTCTTGGGCGCGCTGCCCTTGGGCTTGGTCAGGGGCTCGCCGGATGCGGCGGGCTTTTCGCCCTTAGGCTGCTTACCTGACGTAGAGGGCTTGCCCGCGGCCTTGGCGGCCTCCTTGGCGCCCTTGCCCTTGCCCACCAGCTCGTCCACCAGGGACTCCTGGGTGGGAGCCGGATTGTCCAGCTGGCCGCTCTTGTACAGGTAGTAGTCGTAGTCGCCGTCGTAGTTGGTGACCTTGCCGGGCTTGATCTCGATGATGCGGTTGGCCACGCCGCGGATCAGATGGCGGTCGTGGGTGATGAACAGCACCGTGCCCTCGAAGGACTGCAGGGCCTGCTCCAGGATGTCGGCGCTGGAGATATCCAGGTGGTTGGTGGGCTCGTCCAGGCACAGCAGCGGACGGGGCGCCACCAGCATCTTGGCCAGGGCAAGACGGGACTTCTCGCCGCCGGACAGGACGCTGACCTTCTTCTCCACGTCGTCGCCGTGGAACAGGAAGGCGCCCAGCAGGCTGCGGACCTGGCTGATGGTCCAGCCGGGTGCCACGCCGTCCAGCTCCTCGAACACGGTGTTGCCGGGATGCAGCTCCTCCAGCTGATGCTGGGCGTAATAGGTCTTGCTCACGTGGACGCCGTACTCGATGGAGCCGGAGTCCGGCGCCAGCACGCCCGCAATCATCTTCAGCATGGTGGACTTGCCTGCGCCGTTGGGGCCGACCAGGGCCACCTTGTCGCCGCGATACAGCGTCAGGTCCTGGCCGTCGTAGATGACCTTGTCCTCGAAGCGCTTGGTCACGTTGCGGACGCGGACCACCTCGTCGCCGGTACGGGGCGGCTGCTTGAAGTTGAAGTGGACGGTCTTCTTGGTCTCGGGGATCTCCACCAGCTCGGACTTGAGCTTCTCCAAGCGCTTCTCGCGCTCCTGGGCCTGGCGGGCCTTGGTGGCCTTGTAGCGGAACTTCTCAACAAAGGCCTCCAGGCGACGCATCTCCTCGATCTGCTTGGTGCGCTGCTGGCGCAGGCGCTCCAGACGGGCCTCGCGCTCCTTCAGGTAGGCGGTGTAGTTGCCCTTGAACAGGTTCACGCGGCCGTTGTCGATCTCAGCCACGCGATCCACCATGTTGTCCATGAACGCACGGTCATGGGACACCACTATGACGGTGCCGCTGTAGCCGCGCAGGAAGCCCTCCAGCCACTTGACGGACTCCAGGTCCAGGTGGTTGGTGGGCTCGTCCAGCAGCAGGACCTCGGGGTTGCGGATCAGCAGCTTGGCCAGGGCGATGCGCATCTGCCAGCCGCCGGAGAACTCCGTGGTCAGACGCTGCATGTCGTCTTCCTTGAAGCCAAGGCCGAAAAGAACGCTGCGGACGTTGGACTCCAGCTGGTAGCCGCCCATGTTCTCATAGGCGTCGCGGGCGCGGCCGGCCTGGGCCAGCTGCTGCTCCGTGGGGTTGGCGCCCAGGGAATGCTCCAGCTCCTTCAGCCGCTTGGCGGCCTCCAGGATCTCCACCTGGGAGTTGATGACCTCCTCGAAGATGGGGCGCTCCCCCATCTCGATGGCCTCCTGCTCCAGATAGCCCACGCGGGCGCCCTTGGCCAGCAGCACGCGGCCGTCGTCGGCGTCCTCCTTGCCGGCGACGATGTTGAGCAGGGTGGTCTTGCCGGCGCCGTTCGGGCCGACCAGAGCCAGGCGGTCGTATTCCTCCAGACGCAGGTTGACCTTGCTGAACAGGGTGCGTCCGCCGAAGCTCTTCGTGATGTTTTCCAGTTGCATAATCATAGTCTTGCCATTTTAGCGTACTTTTAGCTGGGTGGCGGGCCTTTCGCCCTGTGCATGCTGCACACGCTCCGCAGCGTTTCGCATGCGCAGGGCGAAAGGCCCGTCGCACGATTTACGCAGGTTGGCAAGACTATGATTTTGCAGGCCGGAGGGAGCGGGGTTCCGTCCCGGGCGGCGTTGGGGGTTGGGAGGTCGCGGAGTCCCTAGGCGTTGGCGCGGATGCGGTGGCCCAGCATGACCTGGCGCTCGATGTCCTGGATGTTGGGCGGGGTCCACGTGATGGCGTCGGCGCCGGCCTCGATGGTGCGCAGGATGCTTTCGCCATCCGGACCGCCGCTGGCCATGATGGGAATCTCCGGGAACGCCTGGCGCACCTGCTCCACCACCTTCGGCGTCTTCTTGCCAGCGGCCACGTTGACCACGCGCACGCCGGCGGAAATGGCCTCGACGGCATGGTCGTCCATGACCGCCATGGTCAGGACCACGGGGATGTCGATGCTGTTGGCCATGCGCTTGAGGGTCTCCGGGTCGGTCATCATGTTGGCGACCACGCCGGAAGCGCCCTGCATCTCGGACTGGATGGCCAGCTCCACGGAGCGCAGGCCCTTGGTGATGCCGCCGGCCACGCCGGTGAACACCGGGCGCTCGGCAGCCATGAGCACCGCCTGGGTGATGGCGGGCTGGCAGGTGAACGGATACACCGCCAGCACGGCGTCGGCGTCGCAGTTGCGGATGATGGCCACATCGGTGGAGAACACCAGGGACTTGACCGCACGGCCGAAGAAGCTGATGCCCCGGGCCTGGTTGATCTCCTCCGGCACGGTGAGCTCGGCCTTGCGGAAGTAGCCGGACACGGCTCGCGGCGACAGCTGACGGGCAACGCCCTCCTCCACGTGGCGGGCCTCCATGATGATCGAGCCGATCTGCTCGCCCGCGTCATGCACCGTCGGCGCAATGACGTCCCACGGCGACTCAACGTCACGCTCGGACAGGTACGCCGGCATGGATGCGAGCTTGTGCTCGTCCTGGGGACTGCTCTGATCGGCACGATGGGTCATAGGTGTCCTTCCCTCGGAATAACGTATGGATATTATGGCACACGGCCCCGCCCGTATGCGGGGCAACCAGCCTAAACTGTTGACATAACAGGGCGAAAGCCCCGCTATCAGGCCTTACTCCCCCGTGCGCACTCCCGCGTCCGCGACCACGTCCACGCCCGCGAAGGGCAGGTGCATGTGCTCCGGAACCTGGTCCCAGGGGACCGTGAATCCGGCTCCATGGTCGCAGAAGACCGAATGGGGCGGGTTCTGCAGGTCGGAGCACGGGTCGTAGCCGGCCTCCGCCACAGCGGCCTCCTGGTCGTGGCAGGGGAAGTATCCCGCCGGGACGCAGGTCAGCCGGCCCTTGCCGTGGGAGTAGGCGTTCAGCTCCAGGGCATACCCCTGCATGGTCTTCACCGGCACCCGGCCCCGCAGCACCGCGAAGCCGTCCTCCACCTGGGGCGCGTCGAAGCTGCCGCTGCGCTGCTGCAGATCGGACAGGGCGCGGCCCACCTGGTCCTGGGGCACCTCCAGCTCGTAGTCGTACCAGGGCTCCAGCAGCACCGCGGTGCCGTTGGCCCGCGCCTGCATCAGTCCCTGGCGGATGGCCCTATAGGTAGCCTGGCGGAAGTCGCCGCCGTTGGTGTGCTTGGCATGGGCCCGGCCGGTGGCAATCACCAGCCGCACGTCAGTCAAGGGCGCGCCCACCAGCACGCCCACGTGCTCCCGCTCGATCAGGTGCTGGGTGATGAGCCGCTGCCAGTTGCGATCCAGGAAGTCTTCGCTGCACACGCTGCCGTGCTCCATGCCAGCGCCTCGGGAAAGCGGCTCTATGAATAGGTGCACCTCAGCATAGTGGCGCAGGGGCTCGAAGTGGCCCACGCCCTCCACCGGGGCCGACACCGTCTCCTTGTACAGGATGCCGCCCGGCCCGAAGTCAACCTCAAGGCCGAACCGGTCGGCAATCACCTGCCGGATGACCTCCTGCTGGATCTGCCCCATGAGCTGCAGGCGAATCTCCTGGAGCTGCTCGGACCACCAGACCCGCAGCAGCGGATCCTCGTCCTCCAGCAGGCGCATCTGCTCCAGGGCCCTGTGAACGTCCGCGCCCTCGGGCAGCTCCAGCTTGCAGGCCAGCACCGGCTCCAACAGCGGCCGCGGCGCGCCCGGCTGCTCCCCCAGCCCCTGGCCGGCGTAGGTGCGGGAAAGCCCCGTCACCGCCACCAGCTGGCCGGGCACCGCGCGGTCCAGGGGCTCGAAGCGCTCCCCGGAGTACAAGCGCACCTGGTTCACCTTCTGCTCCCAGGGCTCCTCCCCTTCCAGCACCTGGTCGGCGGGCTGCCGCACCACATCCTTGGGGCGAAGGCTCCCTCCGGTGACCTTCAGCCAGGTCAGGCGCTCACCGCGGTCGTCATGGGTTATCTTGTGGACCAGCGCGCCGAACCTTTCGCCCCGCTTGGGTTCCAGAGCCAGCGACTCCAAGCCCGCCAGGAGCTCATCCACGCCCTGCAGCTTCAGGGCGGAGCCGAAGTAGCACGGGAACAGCAGGCCCTCCGAAACCAGACGCGCCAGGGTGGCATCCGCCAGGGCGCCCGTCTCCAGGAACTCCTCCAGGGCCGCTTCGTCCTGCAGGCTGGCTGCCTCGAAGAAGGCATCGTCCCCCGGAGCCCCGAAATCCACGAAGCCCTCCCCCAGCTTGCGGTTCAGCTGACGCAGCACGGCACCGCGGTCCGCACCCTCCAGGTCCATCTTGTTGACGAAGACGAAGGTCGGGACCCCGGCCCGTCGCAGCAGCCGCCACAGGGTGCGGGTGTGGCCCTGCACGCCGTCGGGCCCGCTGACCACGAGCACGGCGTAGTCCAGCACCTGCAGGGCACGCTCGGCCCCGCCCGCGAAGTCCACGTGACCCGGGGTATCCACCAACGTGACCTGCAGGTGCTCCGTGGCAAAGCGGGCCTGCTTGCAGAAGATGGTGATGCCCCGCTGCCGCTCCATGGCGTCAGTGTCCAGGAAGGCGTCGCCATGGTCCACCCGCCCCAGGGCGCGAATCTGCCCGGTGGCGTACAGCAGCGCCTCGGAAAGGGTGGTCTTTCCCGCATCGACGTGGGCCAACACGCCCAGGACCAGCTGTTTCACCAGGGCCTCCCTCCGACCCGCGCCGCGTAGCGGCGGGACCATCCATGTGATACAATGCAATCTTGCTAACGGGCCTGTAGCTCAACGGTGGAGCAGGGGACTCATAATCCTTTGGTTCTCGGTTCGAATCCGGGCGGGCCCACCAGCCGATTGTATCAGGGGCCGCTCCTTCGGGGGCGGCTCCTTGCGTTTGGGGACGAAAGACCCGTTCCCACCGCAGCCAACCCGGCCCGCGGCTCGCCAGGCAGGCGCAATCGCACGCCGGACCGCAGCCCGCTCCCCTTTCGTCCCAAAGAAGAAGGCGGTCCGACCCCGCAGGATCAGACCGCCCGAAAATCACGTTCGCACGGGACAGCCCCGCGCCTCAGGCAGCGTGGCCTAGTAGACCATGCCCATGGCCTCGCGGACCTCGCCCAGCGTCTGCTCGGCAATCTGGTTCGCGCGCTTGTTGCCCTCGTGGAGCACGTCCTTGATGTAGTCCAGGTCCTGCTCGTAGCCGCGACGACGCTCACGGATGGGAGCCAGGTAGTCGTTGACGCTCTGGATCACGTACTTCTTCAGGGCGCCGCAGCCGTCGTTGCCGATCTCAGCCGCGATCTCCACCTCGTCACGGCCGGTGCACAGGGCGGCGGTGGTCAGCAGGGCGGAAACGCCGGGGCGGTTTTCCTTGTCGTAGGTGATGAAGCGCTCGGAGTCGGTCTTGGACTTCTTGACCAGCTTCTCGGTCTCCTTTTCGGTCAGGCACAGGCTGATGGCGTTGCCGTAGGACTTGCTCATCTTGCGGCCGTCCAGGCCCGGGATCTCCGGAGCCTCCTGCAGGATGGCCTCAGGCTCGGGGAACACGTGGCCGTAGCGCTCGTTGAACTTGCGGGCGATGTTGCGGGTCTGCTCGATGTGGGGCAGCTGATCCTTGCCCACCGGCACGATGTTGCCCTTGCAGAACAGGATGTCGCAGGCCTGGTGCACCGGGTAGGTCAGCAGCAGGCCGGTCAGCTGGTGGCCGGATGCCTCCTGCTCGGCCTTGACGGTGGGGTTGCGTAGCAGCTCGGCCTCCGTGCACAGGGAAAGGAACGGCAGCATGAGCTGGTTCAGCGCCGGCACGGCGGAGTGGGTGAAGATCATGGTCTTCTCAGGGTCGATGCCGCAGGCCAGGTAGTCCATGACCATGTTGTACACGTTGTCCTGGATGTTGGCGGTGGTGTCGCGGTCGGTGATGACCTGGTAGTCAGCGATGATCACGTTGGTGCGCACGCCCATGTCCTGCAGGCGGACGCGCTCGCGGATGGTGCCGAAGTAGTGGCCCATGTGCAGGCGGCCGGTGGGACGGTCGCCGGTGAGCATGGTGTACTTGCCGGGGTTGACCTCCAGGTCCGCGGTGATCTGGTCGCTGCGCTTCTTGCTTGCCTCGAAGCTGCCTTCGTTTGCCATGTGTAGTCCTATCTGTGTTCGCCGCCCCGCGCGGGGGCGTAGCAATCCTCTGAGTCGTAAGTCATAATAATACGTCATTTGAGGGGCCTTCGGGCCAAGGGTTTGGCTTGGGCCAAAGGGGACCAAAAAGGAGGACCGCCATGACCGCGCATGCAACGCCGTCGCCCGACGGGTCTTTCGTCCCTCAGCGCACGTACCTGTGCATTGACCTGAAGAGCTTCTACGCCAGCGTCGAATGCGCCGCTCGGGGCCTCGACCCCTTCACCACCAACCTGGTGGTGGCCGACCCGGATCGCACCGACACCACCATCTGCCTGGCCATCACCCCGGCCATGAAGGAGCTGGGGATCCGCAATCGCTGCCGCGTGTTCGAGATCCCGCCCGACGTGGAGTACATCATGGCCAAGCCCCGCATGCGCCACTACATGCAGGTGTCCACCCAGATCTACGGCATCTACCTGCGCTACATCAGCCCCCAGGACATGCACGTGTACAGCATCGACGAATGCTTCATAGACGCCACGCCCTACCTGAGCCTGTACCGCATGACCGCCAAGGAGCTGGCCGTCATGCTCATGGACGCCGTGCAGCAGGAAACCGGCATCTGCGCCACGGCGGGAATCGGCACCAACCTGTTCCTGGCCAAGGTGGCGCTGGACATTACCGCCAAGCATGCGGACGACCACATTGGCTTTCTGGACGAAAACGCCTTCCGACGTACCATCTGGCGCCACCGGCCCCTGACCGACATCTGGAACATAGGCCCCGGCATTGCACGGCGCCTGTCCAAGTACCACGTCTTCGACCTGAAGGGCGTCACGGAGCTGGACCCGGAAACCCTGTACCGGGAGTTCGGCGTGAACGCGGAGTACCTGATAGACCATGCCTGGGGCCTGGAGCCCTGCACCATTGCCCAGATCCAGGCCTACGAGCCGGACGCCACCAGCATCAGCAACGGCCAGGTGCTGCCCTGCGACTACGCCTGGGACGAAGCCCGCATGGTGCTGCGGGAGATGGTGGAGGCCACCGTGCTGGAGCTGGTGGACCGCCACCTGGTCACCGACCGCATCCAGCTGTCCGTGGGCTACGCGCACGACAAGACCGCCCCGCCCTCCGGCGAGCCCGTGTTCATAGGCGAGCACGGCAAGCACTACGCCAGCCGCTACTCCGGCCGCACCGGCGGCTCCCGCAAGCTGCCCGAGCGCACCAACTCTGCCTCCGCCCTGCTGGGCTACTTCCTGGACCTGTACGACCAGACGACCCGCACCGACCGGCCCGTGCGCCGCATCCACCTGGGGTTCGGCAACCTTCTGGACGAAGACTTCGCCACCGTGGACCTGTTCACGGACGTAGCCGCCCGGGAAAAGGAGCGCAAGCTGGCCCAGGCCATGCTGGCGGTGAAGGACAGGTTCGGCAAGAACGCCATGCTCAAGGGCACCAGCCTGCAGGAAAAGTCCACCGCACGGGAGCGCAACCAGCAGGTAGGAGGCCACCATGCATAGGGACCGCTGTGGCGCTGGCGGCTCTTTCGCCCCGCATGCCTTTGATCCCCAGGGCGAAAATGCCGGCGCCTACCTGGGCAACGACATGTTCCGCTACCCCGCCGAAGGCCGCGACCCCCACCACGTGGTGGGCAAGCCCCATGACGACCGGGCCCGCCAGTTCGTGCCCTTCATGGCGCTCAAGGGCTATCACCAGATGGTGCGGGAGCTGGAGGTTCCGCCCGAGCCCCGCCGTCCCCGGTCCGACCAGGACGCCCGGGAGCTGGCCGAGCGCATGCTGCAGCTGACCCGCGGCCAGCTGGTCCGCGTCACCTACTACGACCACGACCACTACGGCTACGCCTGCGATCGGGTACGCCAGGTGGACACCGCCCTGCGCACCCTGCGGCTGGAAAGCACCGCCGTGCCCTTCGACCAGATCGACCAGGTCCAAACCGAAGGCGACTAGGCCGGCTCATCAGCCGCACTCCCCGCGGCCAGCATCCTTTGGGCGACGCGCGCCCCACCTGCAGGTCGCCGGCAAATGTTTAGAATTATTAATGTAGTTGGCCCATCTGGGCGAACGCACCCGCGTCTACAGGTAGAATGAGCGCACATATGTAACTGCCTACGCGAAACGGACCACAAACATGACTACGCACGGCAAGCACGCGCTGGACCCGCAGGTCGCAGACGCAACCGACGAAAACACCGAGGAAACCTGGCTCGACGAGCCCACGCAGGACGCTCCCGCCTGGGAGCCCAGCGCAGCTGCGTTCGGCGAAGGGTACGCCCAGGTATCGGCCGCCAAGGCCATCCACCGCCCCACCGGCAAGAACGCGAAGGAGGCCAAGCGCCGCGCCAAGGAGCGTCGCTCCGCAGACGAGCAGCGCAAGGCCGGCCGTGCCGCGCAGCTGGAGGGACTCCCGGCGATTTCGCCCGCTGAACAGCAGATGGCAGCCGCCAAGCGCGCCGCAGCCACCGCAAGCCATGAGGAGCCCAAGCCGAAGAAGTCCCGCAAGGGCGTTGCCGTTGCGTCCACCCTGGTCATGGCGGCGCTGGCAGTCGGCGGCGGCGCCTACGGCTACCACTGGTACCGCACCCATCCCGTCACCATCCAGCTGAACGGAGAGGCGCTGACCGTCCAGGACGAGCAGCGCACCATCCAGGGCCTGCTGGACAACGGCGTGGTGGAGCTTTCCGCCGGCAACTACCTGGCAATCGACGGCTCGGTGCTGAAGAAGCACGGCGGCGAGTCCGACTGGATCCGCCTGAACGGCTCCGATGCCGACACAGCCGCCTACGAGCAGCTGCTGGACGACGGCGACAAGGTCGAGGTCAAGCAGGGCAAGGACGTCACCGAGGAATCCACGGTCGAAGACCAGGTCACCATCCCCCACACCACCAAGGTTGAGGGCTGGGGCGCCATCCACTGGTACGCCCAGGGCAACGGCAAGGACGGCTCCAAGGGCGTTACCACCGGCAAGGACTCCGGCATGGTCATAGACGACGTGATCGAGGAGCCCCAGGACGTGGAGGTGGTTCGCTACAGCGCCAACACCAAGGGCAAGAAGGTCATTGCGCTGACCTTCGACGACGGTCCGTGGCCTGAAACCACCGAAGCCGTGCTGGACGTGCTCAAGAAGAACAAGGCCAAGGCAACCTTCTTCACCATCGGCAACCAGATCAGCGGCCGCGAGCACATGATCAAGCGCATGGCGGACGAAGGC
This sequence comes from Coriobacteriia bacterium, assembly GCA_030526515.1. Lineage (GTDB taxonomy): Bacteria > Actinomycetota > Coriobacteriia > Coriobacteriales > Eggerthellaceae > SUG1186. The sequence goes on along the minus strand of JAUNCQ010000004.1, from coordinate 15,952 downwards.
CATCAGATCTGCACCCACTCCTACGACCACGCTGCCGGCTCCGGCCAGGGCGTGAACATCACGTACATGAGCCGTAAGGAGCAGCGGGCCGAGATCACCAAGGGCATGAAGGCCATCTCCGACGTGACGGGCCAAGAGGCCAGCAGCGTGGTGCGCCTTCCCGGCGGCAACGTGAACGAGAAGACCTGGGACATCCTGTCCGACCTGGTCACCGCCGAGGTCAACTGGGACGTGGACACCATGGACTGGAGCCGCCCCGGCGTGACTGAGATCTACAGGTCCATCATGAGGGCCCGCGGGGGCGACATCATCCTGATGCATGACGGCGGCGGCGACCGCACCCAGACCGTGAAGGCGCTCAAGAAGGCCCTTCCCGCCCTGAAGAAGAAGGGCTACGAATTCGTCACCATGGACCAGCTGCTGAAGGACTATCCTGCGAAGTAGACGAAAAATCCGCTTCGAAGGACATCCATGAGCACTCCGAAAACCGCATCTGAACAGGAACAGCGCTTCGGCGCCCAGCTGGCCGTGTACCTGCTGGGCCTGACCATCGGCGGTCTGTACGTGGGCATGATCAGCCCCGTGCGCACCGTGATCCAAGCGGACTTCGGCATAGGCAGCGACGCCGGCATATGGATGATCAACATCTACACCCTGTTCTACGCCGCGCTGATCCCCGTGATCGGACGCGTCGCCGACCTGCACGGCCGCAAGCGGGTGTTCACCGCATGCCTGGCGGTGTTCGCCGCCGGCGCCGTGCTCTGCGGGCTTTCGGCCAGCTTCGGCGGCATGACCCTGCTGCTGACAGGCCGCGTGGTCCAGGCCGTGGGCGCTTGCGGCATGATCCCCGTGGCCAATGCGGAGATGGGCACATCGTTCCCCGAAGGCAAGCGCGGCCTGGCCCTGGGACTGGCCGCCGCAATAACCGGCATGTCCAACGTGCTGGGAGCTGCCGTGGGCAGCGCGGTGCTGGGCCTGTTCGGCAGCCAGAACTGGCCCATGCTCTTCTACGTGTGCCTGCCCTTCTGCGCCGTGGCCATGGTCGGCGCCATCCTGTTCCTGCCCCACCGCCAGGTTTCCGAGCAGGGCTCCCTGGACCTGCCGGGCTCCGTGGTCTTCGTCCTCATGGTGCTGGCACTGCTGCTGGGCCTGCGTGAGGTGGACTTCTTCGACCTGGGCTCCCTGGCGCAACCCGCTGTGGGCGGCCCCCTGGCGGCGTTCGCGGTGCTGCTGGTGGCTTTCGCCCTGATCGAGAAGCGCTCCCCCAGCCCTATGTTCCACCTGGAGTTCCTGAGCAACCGCGGCGTGGTGCTGACCATGCTGATCAGCTTCTTCATCGGCGGCGTGGTCATTTCCATGACGCTCATCCCCGAGTTGGCCGAGGCCACCGTGGGCGCACCGGTGGGCTCCGGCGGCTACTACGTCATGGCCGTGGGCATCTTCGCCCTGTTCGGACCGCCCCTGGCAGGCAAGATCATGGACCGCATAGGCCCTAAGCTCGTGCTGGGGTTCGGCCTTGCCGTGGGCGCCGCGGGCTACGTGTTCCTGGCACTGGTGGCAGTGCCCGCCCAAAGCCCGGCGCTGCTGGTGGTGGGCCTGTGCATCATGGGTCTGGGCATGGGCTTTTCCATGGGCGCACCCTGCAACTACATGGTGCTCGAGCACACCGATGACGCCCACAGCACCTCCGCCATTGCCACGATCACCCTGGTCAGGCAGCTGGGAACAAGCATCGCGCCGGCTATCCTGGTGGGCTTCACCACCGCCGGCGCCGGCCTTGCGGGCTACCAGGGCATGCTGGCCTGCGCCGCCGCCTTCTGCCTGGCGGGCCTGGCGCTGCTGGCCTTCTACCGCAGCCCGCGGAAGTAGCCGTCGCTACGAGCGCACGGGTTCAATCCATCTACGAAGCAGCGCCCTGGCGCCTATTCCAAGCAAGACAGCAAAACCAGATAGCCAAAGACGCAAAAAGGCCACGGACGAATCCGTGGCCTGTCAATTCGTGGTGGTCGCTACTGGGTTCGAACCAGTGACCCCCGCCGTGTGAAGGCGATGCTCTCCCGCTGAGCCAAGCGACCATATGTTTTGCAACCGTTTGATTGCGTTCCATTAATATACACGCCTCCCGACCACTTTGCAAGAAGTTTTTCCAGAAACATTCGCCGCAGCCCATTGCACCCAGGCACCCAGGGCGCACCGCCGCGGATCGAACCCGCTGCGACCGGCAAGGATTTGGCCCCTCACAGCCAACAAGCTTTTCGCCCGCTGAACGGGAAACGGCGCACAAGGACGAGCTTACGGGGGCGAAAGAAACGATCCTCCAATGCGAAATCACTCCGAGTTCGGCTCAGGCCAACCAGAATCCAATCGGAGTCCGTCTTTGACCAGCGCGAAACGCTGCCCCAACGACCCCGTCTCCCAGGCAAGGGCTCCCATAGATTCGCCGAAGGTTCCCGAAAGGTTCGGCTCCTAGCATTGCCATCACGTCGTCATCCGGCGACGAGGAAGCAGGCAAGGAGGATCCATGGCCGTATCCACACGCAAACATAGCAAGATGCGCGAATACGTCGGCATCGGGCTCAGCAGCTGCCTCACCGTCCTGGCGGTTGCGAGCATGGGACTGGCGCTGGCCTGCCACGGGGGCAAGGTCGTGGGCATCGAAAACGCAGAAGTGCTCAGCGGATCCATGGAGCCCGAGATTGCCACGGGCTCCCTTGCCTACTTCACGACCGACGTTGACTGTCCCGAGCTAAAGCCCGGCCAGGTGATTGCATTCCAAGCCAGCAAGGACACCCAGGTGATCCATCGGGTGGTCAAGAACGACCGCCAGAAGAAGCAGCTAGTCACCAAGGGCGATGCCAACAAGATCCGCGACCCCCTGCCCGTCCCCTACGAAAACGTCAACGGCTTGGTGGTGGGCTCGGTCCCCTATCTGGGACGCCTGGTCAACGGCATCCACGACGCCCTGACCAGCGTCATCCCACCAGACGTGGGCTCGCAGGAATAGGTCCCGCGCCGCATGCAACGAAAGCGCGGCGGCATCGGGCGGGTGCGGAAGCATCTCCACACCACCGCACCCTCCCGATGCGGCCGCGCTGCGGACGGCGGTCCCTAGGAAGCGGGACGGCGTCCACCCACGCCATGCCCGAGGCCGCCGGACGCGGCGCGGACCAGACCCTCGTCTAGGCCGGGGGCTCGCTAACTCGCCCCCGGCCGGGCGGCAAAACGCAGTCAAGCAGAAAGGAACGAACATGACCGCACCCAAGACCAAGAAGCAGCTTGCCCAGCGACGCAGCATGGGCAACCGCGTCAAGGCGCTGATCATCGGAGGCTGCACCGCGGCGCTGATGGTCGGCGGCTCCCTGGCGTTCTTCACCGACATGGACCAGGTGCAGAACGACTTCACCATCGCCGACAGCCTGAAGATCCAGGTCGTCGAGCCCAACTGGAATCCCCAGAACGCCCAGGGCCTGGCACCCCTTGCCACCGTGGCAAAGGACCCCGCGGTTAAGAACGTCTCCGGCGTTCCCGCATGGATGGTCGCCCAGGTCAAGGTGCCGGTGGCAACCGTCATGGTCGTCAACGACCAGGGCGCCCGCGTCGAAAAGACCAACGCCGAGCTGTTCACCTACACCCTGAACACCGACGGTTGGACCGAACTGGGCCAGCCGGACGTCGACGGCGGCTTTGCCACCCATACCTACCTGGCAAAGAACTCCGTGGCCGTGGGTGGCTCGACCCCGAACCTGTTCGACCAGGTGCAGCTGATCAACCTGGTTGAGGGCCAGCTGAAAGGCGACGCCCTGAACCAGCAGATCGACGTGGTCGGCTACGGCATCCAGACCGAGGGCTTCGACTCCGCTAGCGCCGCCTGGACCGCCTACCAGAAGCAGAACGCCGTCGCCTAGCGGCGTCCGCTGAGCCATCCCCCGCCCCAAGCAGGGCCGGATCAAACGAAGGAGAACCAATGAGAAGAAGACGCCTTACCGCCACGACGGCCCTGCTTGCGGGCGCATCGATCGTGGCCCTTGCCGGCGGGACCGTCGGTGCCGCCGCGGCGCTGAGCACGGACCTGACCGTCACTAACCACCTGTCCCTGGACACGGTGGACATTGCCATCGAGCAGACCAAGGCCAGCGCGGTTGCCCTGGAGTCGGGCGAAAGCTACCCGCACTCCGCCCTCATCCGCAACCTGGGCGCCGACTGCTACCTGCGGGTGCGGGCAGAGGCCGCGTCAGGAGAGCGCAGCACCGCCCTGACCACCCTGAAGGGCCTGGACTCCCGTAGCTGGATCCAGGCCGGCGACTACCTGTACTACCGTCCCGTCCTGGCAGAGGGCAAGCAAGTTGACTTCAGCCAGCAGGTCAGCAATCCCTGGCCCGACGCGACGCCGGACGATCGCCTGACGCTGACCGTAACCGCGGAGGCCGTGCAGGCCCGCAACTTCCGCCCCGACTACACGTCGGCAAGCCCTTGGGGCGAAATAGCCGTGGAGGAATGCGTCAACAGCCGCTCCCAGCTCGAGGGCGGTCCGTCCCAGGACGAAGCAGTCGGCGACTCATCCAACACCGACCAGCCCGCACGCGAACCCGAGTCCCAGATCGAAGGAGGTGCCGCATGAGGAGCGTGATCTGCTCATTGGCAGGACAGTTCCTGTCCGCCCTGCTGACCGTCACCCTGGCCTGCCTGCTGACCGTCAGCACCTGGACCCTGGCGCAGGCGAAGGCCGCCAGCTACCAAGTAGCCTATGAAGGAGCCGCAAAGGGCCTGGTCACGGCTGACGACGACTTCTTCGCCCACTTCGGCACCCTGCTCCCGGGCGATACCGCCACCGGCACCGTGCAGGTCCGCAACAACGGCACCGTCACCCAGAGCCTGGGGTTTCGCGCCGATGCCGCAGAAAGCAGCAGCACCGGCCCCTCCGACCTGCTGCAGAAGCTGCGCCTGACCGTACGCTCCGGCAAGGCCAAGCTCTACGACGGCCCCTTGTCCGCAGACGAGCTGGGCAGCACCGTCAGCTTGGGATCCTTTGCCCCGAAGGCGCAGGCCAAGCTCACCTTCGCGGTGACGTGCCCCGCCGACCTGGGTAACGCCTACGCCCTGTCCGCAGCGGACGTGCGCTGGGTGTTCACGGCCATGGACGAAAGCAGCGCCGGCATCGGCACCGACGACCCCAAGGCGCCCGCAACCACCCCGGCATCGAGCACGGGTCCCGACGACGGGGGCGTGCGCCTGGGCAAGACCGGCGCGTCCACGGCAGCCATGGTGGGAGCCGCCGCGCTGCTGGCCCTGGTCGGTGCCCTGAGCTTGAGCCGAGTAGGCACCCGCCGCAAGCCCGCACCGCGTCGCCCCGCACTGGGACCGCTGGATCGCCGAGGGTTCGGCACCGTGCCGGCAGTCGCGCTGCTGGCATGCGGAGCCCTGTCGCTAGCCCTCGTAGCAGCAGGCGGCACCGCACTGGCCCACTACGTGGACGCCACCGACTCCACGGTCAACGAGCTTTCCGTGGGCGAAAACGCCATCAAGATCGAAGAGGAATTCCCCGCAGCACCCAACCCGCAGCCTGGCAGCAAGCTGACCAAGCGAGCCTGGGTCACCAACACGGGAAACAGCCCCTGCTATGTCCGAGCGCTGGTGACCTTCAGCAGCAAGGAGGCCGAGGACAGTGCGACCCTGGACTACGACCGGGATAACTGGAAGCGGGGCGAAGACGGCTACGACTACTACCAGCACGTGCTGCAGCCCGGCCAGTCCACGCCTGCCCTGTTCAGCCACGTGGCCCTCAAGGGCTCCTTTGCTTCCCAGACGCTGCCCTTCGACTTGGACGTCAAGGCGGAAAGCACCTATGCGGATCCCGAGCTGGACCCGACGCAGGCTTTCGCCCAGCTGTACTAGCCTCCCCTGAAAGGACCACCCATGCAAACACCCGAGCGCCACCTGAGCAGGCGCGGCTTCCTGATGCTCGGCGGAGCGGCCACCCTGGCGGCGGTCACCGGCGGCGGGCTGCAACTCGTGCTGCCCGGCCCTCGCGACCGTGCCTTCGCCGCGACCCGCCACACCATCCCATCCGACTACGCCGACCGCATGCCAGCGGACGCAGCACTCATGAACGTGAACAAGAAGACCCTGGTCAAGGCCACCTGGAGCGGGGCATCCGGCAAGGTGCTCCCCTCCCCCAGCCAGCCTTCGGTGGACATGTACCTGATCAACAAGGGGTCGTCATCGTCCGCCCACACCTACACCAACTTCCTTACCATGGAGTTCGCAGATATCGGGCAGATCGGAGGACGAAAGCTCAACGCCACGGTGACCTTCACCAGCCTGAAGATAGACGCCCACGTGGGCTCCACCACCACGGGCGAAGACACCGCCGGCAACTACACCTGCGTGGCGCTCATGGGCCCGAACCTGATCGCCATCGGCGCCAGCTACACCTCCAGCGACCCCACCTACGGCTACGGCTTCCGCGGCGCCCGCACCACCCAGGTGCGCATGCAGGTCACCTGGGCCGACACGGGCAAGGCCGTGGAGCTGCCGTTCTTCGCGGCAATATCGGACATCGACGCACCTTCGAGCACCGGCGCCACCTGGTACAACGAGGGCTGGACCGCCGACTCGGGCTTCACCGGGGACTTCTGGACCTGGCCCAGCTGCTACCTGGTGAGCAGCGGCAACACGTTCAAGTCCCCCAAGACCACGCTGACCAGCGGAAATGACCGCTGGTTCAAGGCAGGTGTCATCGCTCCGCTGACCAGCAACACCATGACCAGCAGCTTCCTGGGCGGCGGCTGCACCACCAACCTGACGCTGTACAGCTCCTACGCCGGACTGCAGGCGCCGGTCAAGACGGTGGACGAGCGCACCTACGCGACGGGCGAGACCCTAGAGTTCACCATCACCCAGAAGATGGGCTGCTTCTTCGAGGACACCATGGACTGCTACACCAGCCTGGTGCTGGAAGACGTGCTGCCCGACGGGCTCACGTTCCTGACGGCCTCCATGAACGACGGCTCAGGCAAGAGCCTGGCAAGCGCAGGCACCCAGACCTTCGACAAAGACAGCCGGACGCTGCGCTTCACCTTCAGCTCAAGCTGGCTTTCAAGCACCGCCAACTACGCCGGCCAGGACCTGGTCCTGACGGTGCGCTGCAAGGCGAACGAGCCCGCAAAGCATCAGGCGACGCTGACCAACCGCTCCACCACCTACTTCTCCGGATACGCCTACCAGTCCAACCAGGTACAGGTGCGGGTGATCCAACCCTGCACGGTGACCGTCACCAAGCGCATCAAGGCAGAGGACGTCAACTGGGCCCATGGAGAGCCCACCTTCACCTTCGCCCTGGAGGGCACGGGCCACGACGGCAAGGAGCATGCCTACCATGCCACCGTGGCCTTCAGGAAGAAGGAGGGCGAAAGCGCCTCCGGCGAATGGCTGGAGCAGTCCACGGTGATCAAGGCGGCAGCAGGCACCTACGTGCTGTCAGAGGAGCCCTGCCTGCGCTACCAAGTGGACAGCGTCACCACCAACGGAACGGTCAAGGGCAAGGCCGCCGAGTTGGACCTGGTGGAGCTGGTCCACGGCACGGCCACCTTCACCAACCGCAAGACGGCGGAATCGGGCCTGTCCGACGTGGTGAGCGTCAGCAACCACATAGGCTCCTAGCGGAGGGCAAAACGAAAGGGCCGCGCCCGGATGAGCACCGAGCGCGGCCCTGAAGGCACATTAATAAGTAGAGACTACACGTCAAGGGCGGCGTGATAGGCCTCGTACACTGCCATGGTGATGTTGCGGGGCTGGGCCGCGTCGCCGATGATGCGGACGAAGGGCGCGGCGTCGCGCAGCTCGTCCACGGCGGCATGACGGCTGCGCTGGCCGATGGCGCACACCACGGTATCGCCCGGGATGAGCTTGGTTTCGCCATCCGGCATCTGGACCGTCACGCCCTGGGCGGAAACCTCCATGGCCCGGGCATTGACCACCACGTCGATGCCGGTCTTGTCCACCTCGGCCAGCAGGATGGGACGATGGCGGATGTTGGCGTCGATGGCCAGGCCGTCGCGCATCTCCACCAGGTGGACCTTCTTGCCCTTGGAATCCATGAGCAGGGCGCACTCGGTGCCGGTCAGGCCACCGCCCACGATGACCACCTCGTCACCGGGCTCCTTGCCGTCCAGGTACATGTCATCGATGGACAGCACGTTGGCGTCGTCGGAAACCGGGACCGGCAGCGTCATGGACTCGGAGCCCACAGCCACGATCACGGCATCGGCGGCGATCTCGTCCGCCAACGCAGCATCCACCGTGGTGTTCAGACGAACGTCCACGCCCGCCTTGCGGCACAGGGTGGCGTAAGTCACGCCCAGCTGGTACATGTCCTGCTTGAAGGGCAGCGCCTTCTCGGTGCGCAGGATGCCGCCCAGCTCGCCCTCGGCCTCGCACAGGATGACCTCATGGCCGCGCTCACGGGCGGTCACCGCGGCAACCATGCCGGCAATGCCGCCACCGGCCACCAGCACCTTCTTGCGACGGTGCTCCGGCACCGGCACGACCTCCAGGCCCTCGATCTCACGGCCGATGCGCGGGTTCAGGGCGCAGCGGCGGGTCTGGGTGACGGGACGCTCGGCCATGCACACGAAGCAGCGCATGCAGCGGACAACCTCGTCGCCGCGGTTGGACATGACCTTGTTGGGCAGCTCGGGGTCAGCAATCAGGGCGCGGCCCATGACGCAGATGTCCGCCTTGCCCTCAGCCACGATCTGCTCCATCTGGGCCGGGTCGGACAGGCCGCCCAGGGTTGCCACGGGCTTGCTGACGTGCTTCTTGATCTCCTCGGCCAGGTACACGTTACAGCCGTGGTCGCGGAACATGCTGGGATGGGTGGTGCTGAAGCCGAATTGGTAGCTGCCGGCGGAAACATGGATGATGTCCACCAGGTCCTCCAAGGCAGTGGCGATCTGCACGCCGTCCTCCAGGGTGTAGCCGCCGTCGAACAGCTCGGCGCCGCTCATGCGCATCTCGATGGGGAAACGGGGACCGCAGGCCTGACGGATAGCGGTCAGCACCTCGCGGGCGAAGCGAAGGCGGTTTTCGAAGGAGCCGCCGTACTCGTCGGTGCGCTTGTTGAACCAGGGGCTCAGGAACTGGTTGATCAGCCAGCCATGGCCGCAGTGGACCATGCACATCTGGAAGCCGGCACGCTGGGCCAGCTGGGCGGCCTCGGCATAGGAGGCCACGATGTCGTCGATCTGCTCCTTGGTCAGGGCCTTCACCTTCATGCCGTCGGGACGCACGCCGTCGCTGGGGCCGTACTGGCACAGCTCGGACTTGGCCTTCTTGTCGACCATGTAGGTGCCGGCGTACTGGCCGGAGTGGGACAGCTCGATGCTGGCCAGGGCGCCATGGCGCTTGATGGCGTCGGCCACGTAGGTGAAGGCGCCCAGCTGACCGGGAGTCTTCAGGGAAAGTCGCAGCATCTGGGAGCCGTCGGTCTCCGGATGGACAACCAGCTCGGAAACGGTGACGATGGCCGCGCCGCCCTTGGCGCGCTGCTCGTACCAGCCCTGGGTACGGGGGCCGGGAGTGCCGTCGGCCAGGACGTCGGTGGCGCCCAAAGGCGCGGAGCACATGCGGTTGCGCAGGGTGTAGGGACCCACGCGCAGCGGTTTGCAGAGGTTGGGATAGTCGCGCTTCATGCTCAGTCCTTCCTAATCCAAGGTGAAGCGTAGGTACGCTGAGCATACACCCTTTGCGGCCGAACAGGCCCCGCAAGCCGTTAGAATAAGGGACGAAACATGTTTCGTCCCCAGACCCCGAGGAGTTCCCATGGCCCACCCGTCAGATGGCACCGTGCTCATCACCATCCCCCATCCGCTGGGCGGAGCCGACCAGCAGGTAGCCGTGAGCAACGCCGGTGCCGAGCAGCTCGCCTCCCGCCTGCGCAAGGTGGCCAAGGAGCGCCGCAAGTGGGCCAAGAAGGAAAACGTTGCCTGCTACCGCGTATACGACGCGGACCTGCCGGAATACGCCGCCGCGGTGGACGTGTACCTGTGCATGGAGGACCTGGAGGACGACCAGGGCAACCCGCTGCCGGTGTCCGCGCTGACTCCGGAGCAGACCCTGGAGCGCACCTACGTGCACGTAGCTGAGTACCAGGCGCCCCGCAGCATCGATCCCCAGAAGGCGGCGGATCGCTTCGACGACCTGATGGCCTGCATCCCCGCGGTCATGGGCGTTCCCCAGGACCGCGTGTTCGCAAAGGTCCGCAAGCGCGACCGCGGCGGCTCCCAGTACGCCGAAAACCGCACGCCCTACGAGTTCATGACCACCGAGGACGGCCTCAGGTTCATCGTGGACATGAACGGCTATCTGGACACGGGCCTGTTCCTGGATCATCGCAGCACCCGCATATCCGTAGGCAAGCTGGCCAAAGGCCGCCGCTTCCTGAACCTGTTCAGCTACACCGGCTCAGCCACCGTCCACGCTGCCGCCGGCGGAGCGCGGGCCACGGTGACCGTGGACCTTTCGTCCACCTACCTGGACTGGGCCAAGCGCAACATGAAGCTCAACGGCTTCACCGGTAAGAACCACGTCTACCAGAAGGCCGACACCCTGACCTGGCTGGACAAGGCCATCGCCGCCGAGCTCAAGTTCGACCTGATCTTCGTGGACCCGCCCACCTTCAGCAACTCCAAGTCCATGGGCAACGCCAGCTGGGACGTCCAGCGAGACCACGTGAAGCTGCTCGACCGCGTCACCAAGCTGCTGGCACCGGGCGGCGTGGCGGTGTTCAGCTGCAACCTGCGTACCTTCAAGCCCGCCGTGGAGGAGCTGGAGGCCAAGGGCATCCGCATCAAGGACGTCAGTCGCGGCACCATCCCCCACGATTTCGAGCGCAATCCCAAGATTCACTACTGCTTCACGGTGGCACGCATCTAGGGGACGAAAGACCCGCTACCCGTTACCGAACAGGCTCCAGTGCTGCACCACCTGGTAGTCCTCCAAGGCCGCACGCTGGTCTTCGCCCGCATCCTGGTCCCACTTGTGCCAGTTGGTGCGCTCGTCCATGTACGCCACGGTGTTGAGCACGGGTAGGCGATCGCGCATGGCCGCGTTGAAGGCGAAGTAGCCGTCCAAGGGCAGTCCCGTCACCTCGATCAGCGTCGAGCCCAGGTAGTTCAGGCTCAGGTTGACCTGGTTCGGGCACCCGTTCAGACGCGGCATGGGGTCGTAGCCCGTGCTGGTGGCGAACAGGCTCTTCTTGGCAGCCTCCCCCGTTGCGGCATCCGGCACGACGGCGTCGTAGTTCGCCCAGATCAGGTACGGCGTGGTGTAGCGCTTCTGGGACTGGGCCACCTGGGCGTTGTCGGTCAGCTGCAGCTTGGTGCCGCATACCTGGTTGGCGATGCTCGGCATATGGTCGCCAAAGAACACCAGCACCACCGGCTCGTCCCGTTGCTCCAGCTGCTCCACCAGCCACGCCAAGTCCTGGTCGGACTGTTGCAGACAGCTCAGGAACTCGTTGAGCTCGGGGCTTTCGCCCCCGTTCACCTTGGCATGGACGTAGCGACCTTCGTCCACCAGGTGCTTCTTGTAACCGCCGTGGTTCTGATACGTCACGTCGAAGATGAACTGCGGCTGGTCGGTGGAGTCCAGCAGCTCAAGCACCTTGGCGTAGGTTTCCCGGTCCGTGGTCTTCTCCCGCAGCTGCTCGGCGCCCTCAAAGCTGCTGATGTCGTAGAAGCGGCCGAAACCCAGAGCCGGGTACACCTTGTCGCGGTTCCAGTTGGCCGCAGCCGCAGGGTGGATCGCGCTGGTAGCATAGCCTTGGTCGCCGAAGAAGCGAGCCAGGTTCCGCGCCCGGCTCAGGTCGTGGTACTGGTACGGGTACGCTCCGCTTCCGAGGAAGGCCAGGCTGGCGCCGGTCAGGAACTCGAACTCGCTGTTGCAGGTGCCCGCACCGTAGCAGGGCACGTAGGAGTATCCAGACGCCACCGATTCCCCAGCCAGACGATTGAAGTTGGACAAAGTCGCCTCGGGGCAGTCCCGCAGCTCCTCGAACAGGGTCATGTCAGCGAAGGTCTCGTTCATGATGGCGATGACCGTTGGCTTCTTGGACGAGCCCTTGCCTGCACCCGCCTTCGAGGCACCTGCCTGGGCCGCGCCTGAGCCCTCCTGGTCTGCACCGTTGCTTTCGCCCACCGGCACTCCCCGCTCGGACAGCAGATCCGATGCCTGGTCCATGAGCTCGCGAGCGCGCTCGTCGGAGTAGCCCTGCGGCTCATGCACCAGCAGCTGCTGGCCCAGAACCACGTAGCTCAGGGCCGTACCGTTCTTCTGGTAGGTGCGGTCCATGTGGAACGCCTTGACCGATGCGCCCGTCACCAGCTTCGCGTCCACGTTGACGAACGCAACGGCGGCGCCTGCCGCCAGCACTAGGCCCAGGACCGCGCTCAGCACCCGACCACGCGCCCGCAGCGTCAAAGGCGGGACGAAACGGAACGTCAAGACAGCCAGCGCAAGCAGCGACGCCGCCCCAGCCAGCACCGACGCATCGGGGGTCAGCGCATAGCCCTCCGCAACCTGAGCCGCCGTAGCCAAGGCGAACAGGTCGGAGGGAATGACCGGGGTGCCCCTGAAGGACATGAGGTAGTGGTTCGCGCAGCCTATTCCCAGGCATACCGCCCAGAACGCCACGGCGGTACCCCTGGTCTGGAGTCCCACCATATATATGACCGCGAACAAGATGCCGAGCACCAGCAGATTCTGCAGGACATGAGCAGGTTCGATCGTCAGGATGAAGGAGGGGTTGAAGGGCAACTCGATCAGGACGAGCCCAAAGAGCACGGCGGCAACGCACAGAAGAAACCTCAGCACGAAAGGATGACTCGCATTGAACGACCTGACCCTGTCCCGTTGAGCAGCTAGAATGCCCGAAAGCACCATGATTTTCGTCCTCAGCCCTTCCGTATTCATGAATATATAAATAATGTAACGGTTCCTTAATACGAACTGCTGTATGATACCGCTTTATGTGACCAAATGACATGACCCTTATTTGCAACATGGCATTAGTCTTAAGGGAGTATAATCACTCCCTGATTTAACAGGAGTACGACCAAAGGCCGCGGCCCTATTTCCCGGAGGCACTATTTTATGGGAATAATCCCGCGCATCACCATCCGCATCGACGAAGACAAGGCGTCGTCTGAAGGCATCACCTCGTTCTCGCTGGGCTTCGGCCTGCTGCAGGCGTGGGTCTTCTCCACCATGTACGCAGCTCCCACCGTGTTCGGCGTGCCGAGCCTGGTGTCCAGCATCGGCGAAGGCGCCGTCTCGCTCATCTACATCATCTCCGCGCTGACCTACTCCCTGTGCATGATCGTCATCGGCACTGTTGAGGTCAAGGCGTATCCGCTGCTGCGCAACAACACCGCCTGCATAATCGCTGGCCTGATGGCGACCCTGGGCAGCTTCGCGCTGGTCGCATCGCCCTATTTCGAGTCCAGCGCAATCCAGGTGGTCTCCGGCCTCCTGACGGGTGGGGGGTCCGCCTTCCTTACCATGATCTGGGGATGTCGCCTGTCCCGCTTGGAGCCGCGCGACATCGCCTTGAATGCAGCGCTCTCCATTTCCCTGGGCTTCATCGCGTACGCGATTATCGCCGCATTGCCCCAGCCCTCCAGCGGCTGCGTCGCATCGCTGCTTCCCCTGGGCAGCCTGATCGCCCTGAGCTGGCACCGCGCGAAGCACGGAATTCCCGCGAACCCGTTCCACCTTGCCAAAACGCAGCCCGTTGATCGCATCAAGCTCCTGGTGCGCTACGGCCTGCCCGTGTTCGTGTTCGGGATTGCCCTGACGCTCCTGAAGCAGACCACCACCCTGTCCCTACTCCTTTCGCCCACTCCGGCAGAACAGGTGTCCATTGTGGCCGCGGCGTGTCTCGCTTTCGCCCTGTTCGTTGGCATGGAGGCGGTCACCGAGCGGATGGCCACGCCCCTGCGCTTCTTCAAGCCGCTGATTCCCCTGATTGCCATCTCCGCGCCCCTGGCGCTCATCTCCACCGGACAGCCCACGCCGAACCTGCCTGGCGTTCTGTTCATGGCGGTGTACATGTGCTTCCACATGCTGCTGTGGGACTTCCTGGGCGAGCTGTGCCAGCGCTACCGCTGCTCCCCCATCCTCATCTTCGGCTGGGGACGCGCGCTGCTCACCATCGCCGCCGTCCTGATCGTACTTCCTGCAGGCACGCTGAACGACGGGCTGGCAACGTTCTTCGACCACCAGATGCAGGTCATGATCCTGCCGATCGTCATCATCCTGGCCTACGTCCTGCTGCCCAGTGCTGGCGGCGCCGCCGCATTGGCCACCACCCCCGTTCCGGCAGCCGCAGCTACGGACGTAGAGAGCAAGGCTGCAACCGACACCGCGGCGGCAGCCCAGGCTCAACAGGTCGATGCAAAGGCCGAGGACACCATCGAGACCGCTCCTCCCCAACCGGCACCGTTGTCCCTGAGCGATCGCTGCGAGATCGTGGCAAGCCGCTACCAGCTCTCAGCCCGCGAGTCCGAGGTGCTGACGTACCTTGCCCGCGGCCGCAACGCTGCCTACATCCAGGGCACGCTGTTCATCTCCGAGGGCACCACCAAGACCCATATGCGCCACATCTACCGCAAGCTCGACGTCCATTCCCAGCAGGAGCTCATCCAGCTGGTGGAAACCGCGGAAGCCTAGGCGAACCGAACATACTCGAAACCACCAAGGGCCGGCGCTGTGAACTGCCTCCCATTTCTTGGACAACGAGAAATGGGAGGCTTTTATGTCCAATGGCCTAAGAACCAGACACTCTGAAGATATGCGCAGGCTGGCAGCTGACCTGTTCGATCGGGGCCACGGCTACATGTCGGCTGCAACGATTCTGGGCATTCCGAAGAACACTGTGGAAAAATGGTACTGCACGCACAGGGCTTTCGGATTGGAGGGTCTGCTCATCATGGGAGCCAAGCATTCCAAATACACGTACGAGCAGAAGCTTGCCGCGGTCAGGGCGGTGGTGGACGACGGCGTCAAGTACGCCGACGCAATGGCTGCGTACGGCATCGCGTCGCTAGGGCCCCTCCAGGCATGGTGCAGGGCGTACCGCAAGGGCGGAGCGGAGGCGCTCAGGCCCAAGCCCAAGGGAAGGCCGAGGGGAAGCGCGGCGAAGCCGCGGGAGCTGACCCGCGAGCAGGAGCTCGAGATCCGCGTCCGCAAGCTCGAGGCCGAGAACGCCTACCTAAAAAAACTTGGTGCCCTGAGGGCGGAGGAGACGCTCCGAACCGGGTCAAAGCCTCGGTGGTAGCGTCGCTCTCAGGGCAGTTCCCCCTCGACGACCTGCTGGAATGCGCGGGCCTGGCGAAGTCGAGCTACTACTACGCGCTGGCGCACCCGAGGAGGGAGACCAGGCCGGAGCTGCGTGCCGACGTCGCGGAGATCTTCTCCCGGACCGCCAACGGCTGCGGCCACCGCCAGATCGCCATGTGCCTGCGCGCCGAGAAGGGCGTGCGCATCGCGGACAAGACGGTGCTGAAGATGATGCGCGAGATGGGCATAAGCTGCGGCATCCGCCGCGAGACCGACTACCACCGCTGCAACTCGTACAAGGGGGTCGTGGGCGAGGTGTTCGAGAACGTGATCGGGCTCGACTTCGAGGCCGACGGCCCCTGGCAGAAGCTTGGAACCGACGTCACCGAGTTCAAGCAGGAGTGGGGAAAGGCCTACTTCGCCCCGGTCTACGACTTCGGGAGCAAGGAGATCGTGGCCTGGAGCACATCCGAGAGCCCGAACCTGGCCCAGCAGATGGAGCTGCTCGACCAGCTCATGGCGAAGCTGCCCGAGGGAAGGTCGCCTATTTTGCATAGCGACAGTAAGAATGGGCTCAGCAGGTTTTGCGGCAAAGGAGACGGCGTCGTATCCTGCA
>JAUNCQ010000056.1:9284-17299 GCA_030526515.1 Coriobacteriia bacterium | reverse complement strand
CCGCAGGCGCCAACCCACAGGCGCTACTCCGCCCAGACGCCGTTGGCGAAGACGGGGGCCTCGGAGCCGTCGGCGCAGATGCCGGTGATGCACAGGTCGTCGGTGCCGATCATGAAGTCCACATGGGTCACGCTTTCGTTGATGCCGTGCTCACGCAGCTCCTCGGCGGACATGTCGCGGCCGCCCTCGTAGCACTCGGCGAAGCCGCGGCCCAGGGCCAGGTGGCAGGCGGCGTTTTCGTCGAAGAGGGTGTTCAGGAACAGCACGCCGGTGCGCTGGATGGGATTGCCGAAGGGTACCAGGGCGCATTCGCCCAGGTAATGGGCGCCTTCGTCGGTTTCGATGATGGAGGTGAGCACGTCTTCGCCCTCAGCGGCGGACCATTCCACGGCGCGGCCGGCCTCGAAGCGGATGCGGAAGTCCCGCACCAGCGCTCCCCCATGGTTCAGGGGCATGCTTGCCACCACGGTGCCGTCCACGCGGGTGCAGTCGGGGCTGGTGTAGATTTCCTCCGTGGGCACGTTGGGGAAGAAGCGGCGGCCGGCCACGGTGGTCTCGCCCCCGCCGGCCCAGATGCTCTTGGGGGTCAGGCCCACGGTCAGGTCGGTGCCCAGGGAGTTGGTGTAGCGCAAGGCCGTGAAGCGCTGCTCATTCAGCCAGGCGCAGCGCTCTTGGAAGCTGGCGTCGTGCTGGCGCCAGGCGGCCTCCGGGTCATCCACGTCCGCCCGGGCCGTGAACAGGATGGCCTCCCACAGACGCTCGACGGCGACGCTTTCGTCCAGATCAGGGAATACGCGCTGGGCCCAGGCCGGGCTTGCGCCGCCGGCAATCACCCATACGTTGCGACCGAAGTCCATGCCGTTGCGCCAGTCGGGGCACGCCGCCACCGCCGCGCGCTGGAAGGCCTGGACCTTCCTGGGATCCACGCCGGCCATGCCCAGGGGGTCGCTGCTGGTGATGAACAGCAGCGCCGCGCCGCGGTTGGCCACGCCGTTCTGCAGCAGGGCCAGCCAGTCGGGGAACTGCTGGAACGCCTCCACGGGGCGGGCGTCGTAGCCCAGGCGAGACACCTGCTCGTCGGTGTATCGGACGGTCACATTGGACGCGCCTGCCGCGTAGGCCTCCGCCACCACCAGGCGGGTCAGGGGCGCCTGGGTCACGTCGGCGCTCACGAAGAGCTCCTGGCCCTCCTCCAGGTTGCAGGCGGTGCGCACCAGCAGGCGCGCGTACTTGGTCAGCTGTTCGGTGCTAGGCATGCGCTTTCCTTTCGCTCAACGATTCTGCTCTGTTGCTTAGATGATTCTACGAATCATACCGCGTCCGACCCGCGCGGCGGTAAACTGTGGCTTAAGAATCACGCGTGTTCCGAGGAGTCCCATGCAGAAGATCGCCCACTTCCTGGTCAAGTTCCACATGCCGGTGTTCCTGGCGACCATTGCGCTGGCGCTGGTCTGCGGCGTCATGTCGCTGCAGGTCCACGTGAACTCCGACATGAGCAAGTACCTGCCGGCCAACATGGAGGTCCGCCAGGGCATGGACGTGATGAACCAGGAGTTCGGCGAATCCAACGCGGTGAACCTGATGGCCACCGTGCCCCCGGACGAGCGACAGGCCCTTGCCGACGACCTGCAGAAGTTCGAGCACGTTTCCAACGTCCAATACGACCCGGACGACCCTTATTACAATCAGGGCGAAAACGCCCTCTACTCCGTCAACATTGACTCCGGCGCCTACAGCGACTACACCGCCAAGGCGGTTGAGCTGATGCGCACCGCCTGCGACTCCCGCGGGTACGCCTGCTGGGTCGACGGCCAGGCGCTGGACAGCGCCACTGCCAGCCTGGGGCCGGTGCTGGTGTTCGCGGTGATCATCGCCACGGTGATCCTGTTCGCGCTGGCGGCCAGCTGGCTTGACCCGCTTCTGCTCCTGTTCACCATCTGCATTGCGGTGCTCATCAACCTGGGCACGAACATAGTCTTCGGCAGCATCAGCGACGTGACCGCGGCCATTGGCGCCATCCTGCAGATGGCCCTGAGCATGGACTACCTGATCATGATCATGAACCGGTTCCGCCGCGAGCGGGCGGGCGGCGCCGTTGACTCCAAGGTCGCCATGGAGCGGGCCCTTGCGGGCGGCATCACCGCCGTGGCCTCCAGCTCCCTGACCACGGTGGTGGGCCTGCTGTGCCTGGTGCCCATGAGCTTCACCATCGGCAAGGACCTGGGCCTGGTGCTGGCCAAGGGCGTGGCCCTGAGCCTGGTGTGCGCCTTCGCCATTCTGCCCACGCTGGTGCTGAAGCTGGAGTACTTCATGGACCGCCTGTCCAAGCCGGCGCTGAACCCCACCATGAAGCTGTTCGGCGCGTTCTCCTTCAAGGTCCGCCACGCGGCCGCCGTCCTGCTGGTGGTCGTGGTAGCCGTGGGCTGGGCGGGCAAGGGCCTGGCGCAGCCCAGCTACCTGGCCGAGAGCAAGAACCCCGACCATGCCGTGGTGCAGCAGGCCTTCAGCCCCCGCACCCAGGTGGTAGTGCTGTTCGACTCTTCGGAAGGCGGCCTGGATCCCGCATCCAACCGCGCCGGCAAGCTTGAGCAGCGTCTGGCCGAAATCCCCCATGTGGCCGCCACCCAGTCCTACCTGGGCACCGTGGGCAAGCCCTACACCGCCGAGGAGGCTGCGGATCAGATGGGCATGGACCCGGCCATGGTGCGCATGGTCTACTACCGCTACTTCGCCCACGACCCCAATGCCACCCTGACCGGCCGCCAGCTGGCGGACTACGTCCGCAATGGCCTGGGCAGGGACATGGGCGACCTGATGTCCGAATCCCAGAAGGAAAAGATGGGCAGCCTGGCGGACATGGTCGAAGCGGATCTTTCGCCCTCCCGTTCCTACACTGCCGCTCAGGCACAGCAGGCGCTTTCCGGTCACGCCAGCATCCACGAGGGCATGACCGACTTGTTCTATCTGGCGTACTTTGCCAACCACGGGAAGTTCGACCCGTCGTGGCGCATGAGCACCGAGCAGCTGATCAACTTCGTGGTGGACGTGCTCATGGACGACCCGGCGTTCAAGGAGCGGTTCGACCAGGCAACCCGCACGCAGCTGAAGGACGCGCAGGAAGCGGTGGCCGACGGCCGCGCCAGCTTCATTGGGCAATCCCACGGGCGCATCATCCTGAACGTGGACGTGGCTGACGACTCGCCTGAGATGTCCGAGCTGGTGAGCCAGCTGCACACGGTGCTGGACGAGCAGCTGGGCGCGGGCACGTACCAGCTGGTGGGCCAGGGCCCCATGGTGCAGGAGATGGCCGCCAGCTTCAGCGACGAGCTGAATTTCATCAGCATGATCACCATTGTTGCGATCCTGGTCATTGTGCTGCTGACCTTCCGCAACCTGCTCATCCCCGTGGTGCTGGTGGCGCTGATCCAGGGCGCGTACTGCTGGAACCTGCTGCTGACCGGCCTGTTCGGCGACCCCATCTACTATATTGCCATGCTTTCAGTGCAGGCCATCCTGATGGGCGCCACCATCGACTACGCCATCCTGTACACGACCAGCTATCGCGAGGCGCGCCTTACGCTGGGCGTGCGGGAGTCGGTGCTGCAGGCGTACCAGCACAGCATCCACACGGTCATGATGAGCGGCTCCATCCTGGTGCTGGTCTGCCTGGTGCTGGGCCTGACCGCCGGCGGCGTGACCGGCCAGGTCTGCCTGACCATCAGCAGCGGCGCGGCCTGCGCGGTGGCGTTGGTGCTGCTGGTGCTGCCGGGCGCCCTGGCGGCGCTGGACCGCTGGATCCGGCCGAAGGGCAGCGTGGCGGCGTAGGGCCGAGCGAGACGGCTCCGAGTTCCCGGTGGACCCCGTGGCCACCCGCGGGTCCGCCCATGGTGGCCGCCTGCGGGTAACCCGCTGGTAAGTCGTGCGGGTTTTTGCGCGAAACGTGTATGAGTTCGGTTGAGGATAATGCCAACTCTTCGACAGGCAGCGCTCTGACCTGGGGGTTTACGATGGCGTTTTCGCCCGCTTGCTGAAAACTGAAGCGGTGTGCGGATTTTTCATCGAAACGTGTACACGTTTCTGCACTTTTCCCGCAGGAGGCTACCGGGGACATACACGTTTCTCGCAAAAACCCGCAGGGCTCCACCGAGCCCGGCGCACCATGCGGCTCCAACGAGCCCGGCGCCGCGCACCTCCACAGGCGGCGGGAACCTGCTACTATTGAATATCGCTTTTTTCGACCGAACCCCACGGCGCACGGCGCCGCGAACGCAAGGAGCAGGCATGGCCACCGAACACCAGAACGACCCCGTATTCGAAGCCGAGCAGGCGCACCTGACCCAGACCCACGCCAAGCTGCAGGGCATCTACGACGCCGCCCGCGCGGCCGTGGACGAGCGCATGGCCAAGGCCTTCGAGGACCGCGACAACATGCTCGAGTCCACCACCTGGGACCTGGGAACCGGCGTCAACCTGGAGACCTACGTGGAAATGGAGTCCATGCACAAGGTCATTGACGAGTACAACCTGGCCAACGACCTGGACGCCGAGCGCATGGCCAAGGCCCGCATGCTCATGCGCAAGCCCTACTTCGCCAAGGTCAGCCTGCAGTTCAAGCCCGGCGGCCCCGTCCGCGACGTCTACATTGGCGCCGCTGGCATGACGGACGAAACCTGCAAGCACTTCATCGTGGACTGGCGCTCCCCCGTGGCCGAGGTCTACTACAACCAGGCCAACGGCCAGACCAGCTACGAGGCCAACGGCCGCACCATCACCTGCGACCTGAAGCTGCGCCGCCAGTTCGACGTGGCCGGCGCCACCTTGAACGGCTACTTCGACACCACCGTGGCCATCGAGGACCCGCTGCTGCTAGCCACCCTGAGCCGCCGCCGCAACGCGCAGATGCAGGACATCACCGCCACCATCCAGAAGGAGCAGAACCTGGTCATCCGCCACGCGGACGTGCCCGCCCTGCTGGTCAACGGCATCGCAGGCAGCGGCAAGACCAGCGTGCTGCTGCAGCGCATCGCCTACCTGTTCTACCAGCAGCGAGAAAACCTGGACCCCAAGGACGTGTACCTGATCACCCCCAACCCGGTGTTTCGCCAGTACATCGACCACGTTCTGCCTGACATGGGCGAAAGCAACCCCCAGTGCCTGACCTGGGACGACCTCATGGTGCGCCTGAACCTGCGCGACCGCGGCCTGGGCAAGTCCCCCAGTGCGGAAAGCCTGCGCCGCATCGACGAGCTGCTGCCCACCTTCGAGCTGGACCAGCGCGACTTCCAGGACATCCGCGTGGACGACGAGCGCGTGATCACCGCCGCCCAGGCCCGCGGCGCCTACAACCACTACAAGCGCTTGCCCGCCGGCATCCACCGCTCCAGCCTGGCGGCGGAGGACCTGCTGGAGAAGCTGCAGCAGCGTATCAACCGCCTGTGCCGCGAAGAGGACGTGCTGGACACCGTCAGCGAGCTTTCCGAGCAGGAGGCGGTCCAGGTCTTCGGCCACGTTCCGGTGATCCAGGACGAAAGCGAGCTCGTGGGCTACGCCCGCACCTGGCTGGAGCACCGCTACGCACCGGTGGCCGAGGCCATCGAGGACGGCGCCTGGCTGCGCATCGACCGCATTGGCATGCGCCTGCTGGGCCAGGAGACCCTGAACGCCGCCGAGTGGCTGTACCTGAAGCTGGCCCTGGCCGGTGGCACCGAGCGCCACGCCCGTTTCGTCATGGTGGACGAGGTCCAGGACTACTCCGAGCCCCAGCTCATGGTGCTGGCCCGCTACTTCAACAACGCCCACTTCCTGCTGCTGGGCGACCAAAACCAGGCCATCAAGCCCCACACCGCCACGTTCCCCCAGATCAAGCGCATCTTCCAGGAAAGCCGCGACCAGGTCTGCGAATGCGAGCTCATGACCAGCTACCGCTCCTCCCCGGAGATCACGGCGCTGTTCACCAGCCTCATGGACCCGGACGAGCGCGTCCGCACCAGCTCCATCCAGCGCCCCGGCACCGAGCCCGAGCTTCGCGCCATCGCTGACGCCGCCCAGTACGAGGCAGCCCTGAAGGAGGCTGTGGCAGAGGCCCTGCGGGACAAGGGCGAAAACGGCGGCCTGTGCGCGATCATCGCCCCCGACGCCGATCGCATCCGCCAGCTGGCCAAGGTGCTGGACGCTCAGCAGGCCACCCGCATCAGCGGCCCCGGCGACCCCAGCCGCGTGCAGCAGCTGGGCGAAGGCGCTCCCCTGCCCAGCCAGGGCGTGGTGCTGCTGGACGTGGCGCTGGCCAAGGGCCTGGAGTTCGACCAGGTCATTGTCACCGATGCCCAGGAGCGCTACTACGGCACCGACCAGCTGTCCCGCAACCGCCTGTACACCGCCATCAGCCGCGCTACCCAGCAGGTGCTGGTGCTGGCGCTGGGCGAGCTTTCGCCCCTTCTGGCCTAGGGGGTCAGCGGCTCGGCAGCCCCAGCGCCCTCGGCGGCCTCTGCGTCGCCGGCCGCGTCACGGGCTGCGTCGCCAGCTGCGTTGCCGACCGCATCGCCGGCCTGGGACCCGTCGCCGCCGAAGGGCACGTACTTCCCGACCTGGTCAAAGTACACACGGGCAATGCTGGCTACGTGGTCGGCATAGGCCCGGCGCAGGGACGGCGGGCCCTCGATCTGAATCCGGTCGCCAAAACGGGCCACCCACCCGAAGAAGGCCGGGGTCTGCACCACACGCTGGTACACATGCAGGATGCCATCCGGCAGCACGCGCATGCGCACGTCCCGGCCGAAACGATCTACCAGCGCGTCCATGAGCTCGGGATCCACCCGCAAGGTAGCGAAGACGGGCTCGCCATCGAGTACGCCAAAGGTGCGGCTTGCCAGATCGTCCACGTCAAAGCGCGGCATGGCATGGCTGCGAGCAGCCGGCTGGTCGCTGACCCGCACGTGGCGGATGCGGTCCACCCGGTAGGTCCGCAGCTCCTGCGCTTCGTCGCTGAAGGCGACCAGGTAGCACCTGCCGTCAGAGAACAGCAGCTCCACCGGAGTTTCCGCACGCTGGGCGCTCTCCAGCGGCTGGGGCTTGCTGGCCGGCCCGTAGCGGAACGTCCGGAACTCCACCTTGCGATGCGCGGTCATAGCCCGCTGGATCACGTTGACGTTGCCGAAGATGGACTCGGACTGCAGCCTGACCCGCGGCATCACCCGAATATGCTTGTTCACGCGGCCCACCCGTTCCCGGGACGAAAGCTTGCGCAGGTAGCGCACCAGGTCAGACGCCTTGCGATCGCTCAGGTACGGGCAGCCCTGCACCACATCCACCAGCAGCTCCAGGTCCGCAGGGGGAATCAGGCGTTCCTTCAGGGCATACTCCACCGGTGACGTGGGCAGCTTGATCAGCGACACGCCGAACTCCCGCAGCGCCTCGAAGTCCCGGTAGACGGCCTTCCGCTCCGCCGTCACCCCGTGCTCTGCCAGCTTCTCGATGATCTGGGGCATGGTCAGGCCATGGTCGGAGTCGGTTTCCCAATACAGGATCCGCATCAGGTACAGGAACCTGAGCTTCTGCTTCTCGGCAGCCATGGCTCTCCTTCCCAGCACAGGTCCGCGGGCCAGACGCGGACGGGTCTTTCGCCCCATATTACCCCATGCTCGCGATGCCCGCATGCCGCCGACCCCGCATCAGCCGCCACGCCGCATGCCGCCGCACAGGTCGCCGCGCTCGCGCAAGCCACGGGAACTCGTACCGTACGAACGTTCGCTATACCATTATAATAGGACGAAAACCAAGTCGAGCACGCGAAGGGGAGCCCATGATCACCGAGGAAGCCATCCGTGAGGAATGCTTCAGCCAGACGTACTATCGCGGCCTGGGCATTGCCCGCAAGCCTTGGATGGTGGACGACCGCCGCTGCGTGTACGGGCGGTACCTCAGCCTGGACGCCTTCGTGGCCAGCGAGGTCGACCCCCGTGACGGCTACGACGCCACCGTGGTGATCGACGAGGCCTCCGACACCGTAGTGGACTTCA
>JAUNCQ010000056.1:0-9274 GCA_030526515.1 Coriobacteriia bacterium | reverse complement strand
CACCTGCCCTGCCGCCCGCAGCTATCCGGGCATGTGCAAGCACGCCGCCGCGGTGGCCGTGGTGTTCCGCCGCGACCCCAGCAGCTTCGAAGGCTACCGGGGCCTGAGCAGCGCTACCACCAGCCCGTCGCTGACGCGGCTGCTGGCCACCACCGCGCCGCCGGCCCAGAAGAGCCGCAGCACCAAGGAGGCGCCGGGCACCCTGCGGCTGGAGCTGACGCTGGAAGACGCCCGATACGGCCTGAGCGCCCGATTCCGTGTGGTCAGCCCCCACGGCAGCTACGTGCTGAAGAGCCTGAGCGAGTTCGTGGAGCGCATGGACAACCGCGCCTTCTACGAGTACGGCAAGAAGCTGGCCTTCACCCACACGCAGGAGCTGTTCACGCCCCAGGCCCGCCGGGTCATCCGCTACCTGAGGCGCATGGCCGGCGGCGAGCGTCGGCGCAACGGACGCAGCTGGTACGTCAGCGACCAGCTCACCGTCAGCCGTGACCTGTACCTGAGCGAGGCCGACGCAATAGACCTGCTGGACCTGTACGTGGACGAGCCCTTCCTGTACGACGACGGCACGCATATCTCCGCCAAGCCAGAGCCCGCCTGCATCGTGAACGGCAACCCGCCCCTGACCCTGCGCGTGCAGGAGCTCCACGACGGCGGCTACCAGATCATGCGCGACGCTCCCCTGCGCATCCTGCAGTTCGGCGACCGCGCCTACGTGGCAATGGACGGCACGTTCTACCGCTGCACGGAGGAGTTCGCCGACGCCGCGCGTTTCCTTTCGGCCGTGTACTGCAGCTGGGACGACCAGCTGGTGCTTTCGGGCGAAGACGTGCCCCGGTTCTGCTCCACCCTGCTGCCTCAGCTGCAGGCCCTGACCCCGGAGCCCTGCACGCTCGAGTTCTACCTGGACCGAGACGGCCAGGACTGCTCCTGCCTGGTGAAGGCCGTGTACGGCATGCAGCACGTCAATCCCCTTGCGGACGAAGACAACCGCAGCATTCCCCTGCGGGACTTCGTCACCGAGAGCATGGCCCGTGCCACCGTGGAAAGCTACCTGCCCGACGTGGGTCCGGACGGCATTGCCCGCACCACCACCGTGGACGAGGCCGGCCACCTGCTGTTCAACGGCGTGGCGGAGCTGCGCCTGCTGGGCACCGTGTTCTGCACGCCGGCCTTCGAGCGCATGGCATCCACCGCCACGCCCCGGGTGCAGACTGGCGTGAGCCTGGTGGGCAACCTGATCAACCTGAAGGTCAAGGCCGACGAGCTGGACCCTGGCGACCTGTGGCGCCTGCTCAACAGCTACCAGCAGAAGAAGCGCTACCACAAGCTCAGCGACGGCAGCTACCTGAGCCTGATGGGCACCGCCGGCGCCGACATGGGCCTGGACCAGCTGAGCGCCGTGGCCCAGGGCGTGGACCTGAGCGCAGCGCAGCTGGAAGCGGGCGTGGCGGAGCTGCCGCTGTACCACGCCTTCCTGCTGGACGGCCTGCTGCCTGACCAGGGCGAAGACGAAGAGGACCTGCGCAAGGACCAGGCGTTCCAGGAATTCGTGGGCCAGTTCGACGGCGTGGCCGCGGAGCAGCAGCCGGTGCCGAGGGAAGTGCAGCATATACTTCGCCCCTACCAGCAGGACGGATACCAGTGGCTGTGCCTGCTGGCCCGCAGCGGGTTCGGCGGCATCCTTGCGGACGAGATGGGCCTGGGCAAGTCGCTGCAGGTCATATCGTGGCTGCTGGGCAACCGGGCGGAGCTGGACCGCATGCCCGCGCTGGTGGTGTGCCCGGCGTCGCTGGTGTACAACTGGCAGGCGGAGTTCGCCAAGTTCGCGCCTGGGCTGCAGGTCCAGGTGGTGGCCGGCGCCAAGGCCCAACGCGCCGCCCAGCGCTGCAACCCGAGCTGCCAGGTGTTCGTCACCAGCTACGACTCCCTGCGCATCGACGTGGACGCCTGGGAAGAGCGCAGCTTCTTCGCCTGCGTGATCGACGAAGCCCAGTACATCAAGAACGGCAACGCCAAGGTAACCCGCAGCGTCAAGCGCATGCAGGCCGAGCACCGCCTGGCGCTCACCGGCACCCCCGTGGAGAACCGCCTGTCGGAGCTGTGGAGCATCTTCGACTTCCTCATGCCCGGCATGCTGGGCAGCTACAACCGCTTCAAGGAGCGCTACGAGCTGCCCATCGTAGGCGGAGACGAGCCTGCCGCAGAGCGCCTGCGCAACCTGGTGGGCCGCTTCATCCTGCGCCGTCGCAAGGCCGATGTGCTCTCCGACCTACCCGACAAGCTGGAGCAAGTCATCCGCTGCCCCATGGACGGCGAGCAGCTGAAGCTCTACAACGCCCACGAGCAGCGCCTGCGCATGGAGCTGGACGAAAAGGCCGACGTCGAGCTTGCCCAAGGCAAGCTGGCGGTGCTGGCCGAGCTCACCAAGCTGCGCCAGATCTGCTGCGACCCGCGCCTGCTCTACGAAAACGCCCGCCATGCCGGCGTGAAGATGGCCGCCATCCTGGACCTGGTGGAGGCCGCCCAGGAATCCGAGCAGAAGGTGCTGGTCTTCTCCCAGTTCACCAGCTTCCTGCAGCTGATCGAGGACGAGCTGAAGCGCCGCCGCATCGGCTACTACAAGATCACCGGCTCCACCCCGAAGAAGCAGCGCGTGGAGCTGGTGGACGCCTTCAACGCCAACGACGTGCCGGTGTTCCTGATATCCCTGAAGGCCGGCGGCACGGGCCTGAACCTGACCGGCGCCAGCGTGGTGATCCACGCGGACCCCTGGTGGAACGCCGCCGCCCAGAGCCAGGCAACCGACCGCGCCCACCGCATCGGCCAGGAGCGCACGGTCACCGTGTACCAGGTGATCTGCCAGGACTCCATCGAGGAGCGCATCCTGACCCTGCAAGCCGCCAAGACCGACCTTGCCGACCAGGTGCTCAGCTCTCAGGGCATGAGCCTGGGCCAGCTCAGCCGCGAACAGCTGGTGGAGCTCCTGTCCCAGGGCTAGGCCGCCCGCCGACGGGCCCGCGACCGACGGACCGACAGCCGGATCCGCGGGCCCCAAGCCGGCCGTCGGCGGCCCAGCGCCAAAAATACCCCATCTCAACGCCCAAATCGAAGTCGGGCGCGATTCCAAAACGCGCCCGACTTCGATTTGGGGTCTCCAGGCGACCTCTCAGCACTCAAAGGCGCACATCTCACCGTCTGGCCAAGCCCAATCAACGAGCAAGCATTACAAAACCCCAGGTCACATCCTTACACAAAATTTTGCTAAGCAGAAGCCAGCTTGTACCCGCCACGTCATCCGCAAAACCAGAAACAGCAATCGCGCCCGACCTCGATTTGGAATCTGAAATAGCGCATTTCTGACGCTGGCGCCCGCACCACGCCCGCGCAAGGCCGCCGATTCGCTACACTGAACCCATCCGCAACGCAACACCCCGCCGCCGCGGCAGACGCACCATAAACGGACGAAAGGAACGCCCATGAGGAGCACCGCCCTGACCCTGGCCGCAGCCGCCGCGCTGAGCCTTGCCTGCTTGAGCGGCTGCAGCGGCTCCACGCCCTCCGGCTCCGGCTCCCCCGCCCCGAACACCCCGGCCCTGAGCGTCACCGACCGTCCGGAAACCGAAAGCCCCGCCTACCAGGAAGCCCAGCGCAAGAAAGCCGAAGAGGCCGCCGCCAAGAAGAAGGCGGAGGAGGAAGCCGCCCGCAAGGCCAAGGAACAGGCGGAAGCCGAAGCCAAGATCGACGTGAGCAACCTGGGCGACAAGAACCCCGCCGACGAAGCCGGCGTCCGCCGCGCCCTGGCGGGCCTGGACTTCACCCAGGACTTCCAGAAGGACCTGGTCCAGGGCGAAAAGCCCTCCGAGTTTCAAAAGTACATCGTGCTCCACGACACCGAGTGCATAGCCAGCCCCGCAGCCATCTACGACATGTGGAACAGCGACGGCAACCACATCGGCGCCCACTTCGTCATCGGCACCGACGGCAAGGTCATGCAGGGCATCCCGCTGGAGAAGATCTGCCATCACGCGGGCTTCGGCGACACCGGCCACAACAAGCTCTACGGCACCACCGACGAATCCCGCGACGCCAAGAAGGGCACCCAGGAAATCGGCTCCTGGGCCGCCGACTACGGCATGAACTCCTACTCCATCGGCATCGAGATCGTCCACCAGGGCCAGAAGAAGGGCTACCCCAAGAAGCAGCTCCAGGCCCTCGACCAGGTCATCGCGTACATCGACGCCTACTTCGGCACCCAGAGCAAGATCATCGACCACAAGGCCTGGCGCAGCGGCAACTCGGACACGTCCAAGGCCTTCGCCAAGTACCTGAAGAGTTACCAGGATCACCGCTCATATAAGTAGGGGGCGAAAACGCCGCTCCATAGAACCCGCCGGCGCTACCAAAACGCCGCGCGGCTCCCCTACCGCCCCTTCGCGCTCGTCAGCACCGGCAGCAGCAGGCAGACGCTGATTCCCGCCATGGTCCCGAAGGCGGCAACGGGACCCGCCAGCTGAAAGGCCGCCACCAGGACCGCCACGCCCAGAGCGCCTGCAACGTTGCGCAGTGCCGTCAGCAAAGCAGACCCATGGGGCATGTCCTCAGGGCGGATCACCGAGTTCGCCCAGGTGACCAGGGGCATCTGCAGCATGCCCACGCCAACGCAGCGCACTACGTTGGCGACGCACAGCAAACCCGCGGACCCGTAGACCGCGGGAAGACAGCAAGCAGCATTGGCAAGCACCAGCATGGCGGCGCCCGCAACGCACAGAGGACCCATGCCGAACCGGTCGAAAGCGCGTCCGGAGAGCGGATTCACCAAGGCAAGGGCCACCGCTCCGGGCAGCACCACCAGCCCCGCCGCAGCCGCGGGCTGGCCCAAACCCAGCTGCACCTGCAGGGGCAGCACCGCCGAAGACCCTATGGCGCAGGCGTACAGCACCGCGCTGCAGGCAACCGCCAAGCCATATGCGGGCACGCGCAGCAACTGCACCTTCAGGAACGGGTCCACAAGGGAAAGCTGGCGTCGGACGAACAGCACCGCCGCCGCCAGACCAGCTGCCAACGATCCCAGCACCAGGGGCGAAGCCCCACAAGACACCGCATTGCCCAGGCCAAGGGTCAGGCCTCCGAAGCCCACCACGCTCAGCACGAAGCTCAGCGGATCGAAGGGCTTGTCGCTCGTGGGCAAGAGGTTTCGCAGCGTAGCGCAGGCCGCGGCAAAGCTGGCAAGGCACAGCACAGCCACGCCAGCGAACACGGCCCGCCACCCCAGCACGTCCACCAACAGTCCGCCAACG
Organism: Coriobacteriia bacterium; assembly: GCA_030526515.1. Classification (GTDB taxonomy): domain Bacteria; phylum Actinomycetota; class Coriobacteriia; order Coriobacteriales; family Eggerthellaceae; genus SUG1186. The sequence continues at coordinate 3,974 of JAUNCQ010000056.1, read as the reverse complement.
GTGGGGCCCATCACCACCGCAGCGCCCTGGGAAAGCCCGAACCAACCCATGGTGCGACCGCGGGCCCCGGGCTCGAAAAGGCTCAGTATGCTCACCTGCGTCAGGTTGGCGATCACGCCGTTCATGCACGCCTGCACCACGCGCGCAACCATGAGCAGGGCGAAGCTGGGCGCCAGGGCGCAGCACGCAGACGCCACGGCATAAGCGCCGACCGCCGTCAGGTACAGCGGCTTAGACGGAAACCGCGTGACCAAGAACGCCGTCAAGGGCATGACCATGGCAAGCGCCAGCGCATAGCCGCTGGTCACCCACTGGCCGCAGGAAACGTCCACCCCAAGATCGGCCGTCATGGGAGCGAGCGCGGTGCTCATTGCCGTGGACATAAGCCCCAAGGCAACGCAGGTGGCAATCAGGTTGGCGAAGATGGCGTACGTACGCCGAACGCCCAGTGCGGCGTCCATGGCTACCGCGGCTTCCGCACGGACTCGTAGCCCACCAGGGCCAGGCCGCCCCAGATGCACCCGAAGCACACCGCATGGGCCAGGGTGAAGGGCTCGCCGTTCACGAACACGCCGATCAGCAGGGCGATGGTGGGGCTGATGTACTGCAGGAATCCCAGCAGCGAAAGCGGGATGCTCGTGGCCGCCTTGCCGAAGAGCACCAGCGGCAGCGCCGTCATGGCACCGGCCACCACCAGCAGCACGGTGATGGTCCAACCATGCACGCTGCCCGTATCCGCCAGGAACGCATGGGAGCCGGTGGCCCCGGCAATAACGAAGGCCGCCGCAATGGCCGGCACCAGAAGCATGCTGCTCTCCACCGCCAGCGCCTGGGTGGCCGGGTACCCCGCCGCCTTCTTCACGGCGCCGTACGCCCCGAAGCTCACCGCCAGCAGGACGGAGATCCACGGGAACTGCCCGTAGCTCACCGTGAAGAACAGGATGCCACCCGCGCACAGGGCCGTGGCCGCCGTCTGCAGCGGGGTCAGCCGCTCACGGAACGCCACCACGCCCAGCAGGATGGAGACCAGGGGGTTGATGTAGTACCCCAGTGCCGTCTCGACAATGCAGTCGATGCTCACCGCATATATGTACAGCGTCCAGTTGAAGGTGATCAGCAGCGCCGCCGGACCCAGGTACTTCCAGGTGCGCCGCTGCCGCAACAGCCCCACGAAGTCCTGGCGCAGCACCGCGCAGACCAGCACCATGACCGCAAAGCACCAGATGATGCGGTGGCAGGTGATCTCGAACGGGTTGACCTCCGAAAGCAGCTTCCAGTACAACGGCAGCAGGCCCCACACCACGTAGCACAGGGCGCCTGCAATCACGCCGCGCCGCTGCTCAGCGGCCGCGTCCCTTTCGCCCGTCTGTGCCCGACCTTCCGAAGTTCCCGTTGCCATAGCGCTGCGCACCCGTCCTTTCTGTTTCTATTCGTATAATAGTCCACGACCAAACCAACGCAACAGACCAGGAGGACCCATGATCAAGGACATCGCCCGCACGTGCCGCAGCTACCGCCGCTTCTACCAGGACCAGCGCATCACCCCCGAGCAGCTGACGGACTGGGTCGACACCGCCCGCATCACCGCATCCAGCGCCAATGCCCAGCCGCTGCGCTACATGATCTTCCACACGCCCCAGGACTGCGCCCGCCTGTTCGAGCACGTGGCCTGGGCCGGCGCCCTGCCTGACTGGGACGGCCCGGTCGAGGGCGAGCGCCCCAGCGCCTACATAGTCATGCTCCGTGACGAGTCCGTTTCCCTGGGCGAAAAGTTCACCGCATGGGATGAGGGCATCGCAGCCCAGACCATCATGCTGGCCGCCACGGAGGCCGGCTTCGGCGGCTGCATGATCGGCTCCTTCGGCAAGAAGTCCGTGGCCGCAACCTGCGGCGTGGACGGCGACGACAGCACCCTGACCCCCGACCTGGTCCTGGCCCTGGGCAAGCCCAAGGAGGACGTGCGCCTGACCGGCCCCCAGCCCGACGGCAGCCTGAAGTACTACCGCAACGACGACGCCGTCCACTTCGTGCCCAAGCGCCCCCTGGACGAAGTCCTGCTCTAGCATCGCCCCGCCCCGCGCCCGAAGGAGCCGCCATGTTCAGCCACCTGACCGCACCCCTTGCCGACCCCGCCGCCTACTGGAAGCGCCTGGGCCTTGCACCCGAGCAGGCAGGCCAGGACGAAAGCGCCGACGTCGAGCTCCTTGACCGCCTGGTCATGGCCCATCAACGCACCATCAGCTTCGAGTGCATGGACTCCCGGTTCCAGCTGGCTCCTATCGACCTGGGCATCCGCGCCCTGGAGCGCAAGGTCATATCCGGCAACCGCGGCGGCTACTGCTTCGAGCTGAACGCCCTGTTCCGCACGCTGCTGACGGAGGCGGGCTTCGACGCCCAGCCGGTGATTGCCCGCATCGTCCGCATGGCCACGGGCCCCGAATCCCCGCTGAACCACCACGGCATCCTGGTGCGCATAGGCGGCCAGCTGCGCTACGCCGACGTGGGCTTCGGCGGTCCCATGGCTGCCTGCTCGCTGCCGGTGGAGGACGGCTCCGTGACCCAGAGCTGCGGCCAGGAGTTCCAGGTGACCCGGGCCAGCACCGGCTGGTGGATGATCAGCTACCGTCGGGCTGGCGGCGACGCGGACTGGGTGGACGTGTGCCTGTTCCGCGACGAGCCCTGCCTGCCCAGCGACTTCCTACCCTTGTCCTGGTACACGGAAACCCACCCCGAGTCGGTGTTCCGCACCACCCTGCTGCTGAACCGCCGCACGGCGGATGGCAACGTTTCCCTGCGAGAGAACCAGTTCACCCGCCGCAGCGGGGACGCCGTGGAGCAGAGCACCGCCACCTGGGCCGAGCTGCCGCAGCTGCTAGAGCGGGAGTTCCTGATCACCCCGCCCCCGGGACTGCCCACCGCCTAGCGCGCAGTCACCGCGCGCTGATTCCGGGACCGCCTCAATGGCCCGGTGCGCAACCAAGGCCGATCCCGTGGCCCGCCGCCCCTGGCGGGCCACGTTGCTTTCGCCCGCCGAGTCAACGGTCGCAAGCGGGGCCAAATCAACGCCGAGCGGAAATAGCGTGAACCGTTTGTTTCGGCCTATTTCCGCCTTTGTTTCCCCGCTGTTAAAAGTCCCCCGCCGCGAAATAACGCGTAAACCAGCCCTCCTATAATCACAGCAGACGCAAAATGGTACGTTACCAATGCGGCCACACAACATTTCACAGGAGGTTTACCAATGACTTACGCAGAGCGCGTCCTTGAGGAGCTCAAGGCCAAGGATCCCGAGCAGACCCTGTTCCTGCAGGCAGCAACCGAGGTTCTGAACACCCTTCAGCCCGTGCTGGATGCTCATCCCGAGTATGAGGAGAATCAGATCCTGGAGCGCCTGGTCGAGCCCGAGCGCGTCATCATGTTCCGCGTCCCGTGGATCGACGACCAGGGCAAGGCTCAGGTCAACCGCGGCTATCGCGTCGAGTACAACTCCGCAATCGGCCCCTACAAGGGCGGCCTGCGCTTCAACCCCACCGTCAACCTGGGCATGCTGAAGTTCCTGGGCTTCGAGCAGATCCTGAAGAACTCCCTGACCACCCTGCCCATGGGCGGCGGCAAGGGCGGTTCCGACTTCGACCCCAAGGGCAAGTCCAACAACGAGATCATGCGCTTCTGCCAGTCCTTCATGACCGAGCTGTGCCGTCACATCGGCCCCAACACCGACGTCCCCGCCGGCGACCTGGGCGTGGGCGGCCGCGAGGTTGCCTACATGTTCGGCCAGTACAAGCGCATCCGCAACGAGTGGACCGGCGTCCTGACCGGCAAGGGCCTGCAGTTCGGCGGCTCCCTGGCCCGTACCGAGGCCACTGGCTACGGCCTGGTCTACATGGTCAGCGAGCACCTGAAGTGCACCGGTGACACCATGGAGGGCAAGAAGGTCGTCGTCCACGGCTCCGGCAACGTTGCCATCTACGCAGTCC
>JAUNCQ010000055.1 GCA_030526515.1 Coriobacteriia bacterium | reverse complement strand
AAGGGAAGGAACGGCGAGGCCAGAAGAATTTACACACTAATCGGGACTTGACTCAAGCGTCTTTGGGAGCCTAACTTGTTATGCAGAAATTACGCATATTTGTCATGCTGTACTCATTTCAATGAATACACCTTCACCGCAACGACCACCACGCCCGCGAAAGGACCAGAGATCCTCCCTAAACGCGCAGTTCTGTCCAGGGGCCCTCTCTAAACTCGAGAAAACGCCCCGAAGCCACCGCCAGAGGGCGAAAACGCCCTCCCAAAGCAGGAGGAGGGCCCCGACGGACCCTCCTCCCAACGCGCGCCGCAATCGGCAACGCGGCTCTTCCCTTGTTCGGCGCAGGCTAGGCGGCCGGCTCGGCTCCCTTCGCGGCGGCGGCCTCCGCAGCCTCAGCGGCGGCAGCCTCCCGCTCCTCGCGCTCCAGCACCAGCTTCATGGCGGCGATGGCGCACTCCAGCTGCTCGTCGTCAGGCTCGCTGGTGGTCAGGTACTGCATCTGCATGCCCGGCCACAGGATCACCTTGACCAGCGGGCTTTCCGGATGGGAACCCGCCCAACGCACGGTGATCTCATAGGACACGCCGGCGATCACCGGCAGGAACAGCAGGTGGATTCCCAGCACCATCAGGCTCTTGGGCAGGCCGGCGGGCACGCCCAGGCTGGCCAGCAGCGGGTTGATGGGAATGACCGTATACACCAGGATGGCGATGATCAGCACCATGATCAGGAACGCCGTGCCGCAGCGCACGTGCAGGCACGGGAACTGGCGGGCGTTTTCCGGCGTCAGCTCAAGGCCGTGCTCGAAGCAGTGGATGGTCTTATGCTCCGCACCATGGTAGCCGTACATGCGCTTGATGTCCTTCATGCGGCCAATCAGCCACAGGTACAGGACGAAGATGACCACGCGCAGGGCGCCGTTGACCACGTTCCACAGCAGCGGCACGCCGCCCACCGTGGGGCTGGAGTCGATCTCGCCCACCAGCAGGTTGGTCAGGAACAGCGGGGCGGCCATGAACAGGGCAACCGCCAGGGCCACGCCGCCCACCATGGAAAGGGTCATGGCGACCTTGCCCAGGCCGCCCTCCCCCACTGACTCGGACTCGGGAGCCGGGGGTTCAGCGGGCGAAGCCGCCTCCGCGCCCTCCGGCGCCGGGGCCGCGGGCTTGTCCGACTCCTCCAGCTCCACCTCGGCCGCGCGGGCGCGCTCGGCGCGGGTGGCGGTGGACGGGTCCACGCCTGCCTCGCGATACGCCTGGTAGGTCATGTCGAACTCGTCGAAGGCGTGGCTCGACGCCACCTCCAGTGCCTTGAAGCCCAGGGCCAGGGATTCCACCATGGCGCGGCAGCCGCGGATCAGGGGCTTGTTCATCCAGGAGTTCTTCGGGCGGCCGGAAGCCAGGTCGTGCTCCTCCAGGTACACGGATCCGTCGGCGGCGCGCACAGCCACGGCCCAGTTGTACTTGCCGCGCATCATGATGCCCTCCAGCAGCGCCTGGCCGCCCACGTGGGTCTTGCGGGCGCCGTCTTCGGAGAACGCACGTGACAGGTCGCTGGCCTGCTTCGCCCCCGCCTGGTCGGCAGGCGCCAGGCAGGCGCCCTGGCATTCCTCCAGGGTAGGCTTGTCTGCGCTAGTCACGGGCGACCCCTTCGTACGGATTTCCGCAGCACATCTTGCCCTCCGGGCAGTTGCCGCGCACGCAGGGCGCGCCGGCATCCACGAAGATGAACGGCGCGGTGGGCTTTGCCAGCTCCAGCATGCGCAGGGCCATCTCGCGAATCTCCCACTGGGCGCGCTTGCAGCAGCGCAGGCTGAAGAAGTGCAGCAGCTCGCGGACGTTCATGGTCACCACGATCTTGGACTCGGCGGCATTGGGCAGCAGGTAGCGGGCATCCTCGGCAGGCACGCCGGCGGCCAGCAGCTTCTGATAGCCGGCCACCGCGGCCTCGACGGCCTCGTCGAACACGCGCTCCAGCTCGGGGTCGGCCTTCACGGTGTCCGGTTTGACCACGTCCAGGCCGTCGGCGAACTTCACGTAGCGCTGGCTCTGCTGGTTGTAGCTGGCCAGCCTGTGGCGCACCAGCTGATGGGTCAGCGCGCGGGACACGCCGTCAATGGCAAAGGTGTAGCTGGCATGCTCCAGCGTGGACAGGTGACCGGAGCCGATAACGGTGCTCAGGACGCTGCGGACCTTATCGTCCGAAAGGGTCTCCATGAGTTCCGCGGCACCCACCGGCGCATAGCACAGGCGCGCGGCGGTGGCGATGGCACGCTCCGGGTCGGGCGTGTGATACAGCAGTTCAACGTGCATGGGGTCTCGCATTCTTCTTGGTTGCGTATAAATTAGCAGATATAATAACCACAGTTTCATGCCATTGTACGTGTGCTGCGGAAAGGACCGAAGCGAATATGGACGAAAGCAACAAGATTGCACAAGAAGAGGCAAACGCCCAGGCCCCCGACCCCTTCACCCCCCTGCTGACGAGCACCGACTGGAACGCCGAGTGGATCAGGCTCCAGGACTTCCGCCGCATGGCGGACAGCGTCGAGTTCTGGGACAAGCGCGCCCCCAGCTTCGGCAGCAAGGATGCGCCCAGCCCCTACATCCTGCGATTCATCGAGCTCATGGACGCCGAGCCCGGCAGCACCTTCCTGGACATGGGCTGCGGCAACGGCGGCCTGGCGGTGCCCCTGGCCCAGGCCGGCCACTCCGTGATCGCCGCCGACTTCAGCCGCGGCATGCTGAACGTGCTCGAGCAGACGGTCCAGGCCAAGGGCCTGCAGGACCGCGTGTCCCCCGTGCACATGAGCTGGTCCGACGACTGGGATGCCCATGACGTGGGCGAAAACTGCGTCGACTACGCCTTCGCCTCCCGCAGCATCGCCACCCGCGACCTGGAGGCAGCCCTGATGAAGCTCAACCGCGCCGCCCGCAAGCGCTGCTTCTGCACCCTGAGCACCGGCGCCTCCCCGCGCTCCGACTCCCGCATGCTCTGCGAGCTGGGACTGGAAGACGCCATCGGCCGTGACTGGCTGTACGCATTCAACATCCTGGCCGTGAAGGGCTTCGAGCCGGAGATCGCCTACATAGTCAGCGAGCGAAACGACAGCTGGGCCACCTACGACGAGGCTCTGGCGTCCATGACCCGTATGGTGGAGTCCGCTGCCATGCCCCTGGGCGAAGACCGCCTCCAGCAGGCCATGGCCAAGCTGCCCGCCTGGCTCGAGGCAGAGCTGGTGGAAAACCCCGAGGCAGGCACCGTGAACAGCCACGGCGAAACTCAATGCGCCCTGACCCTGCGCCACCCGCGCCAGATCGGCTGGGCGTTCATCAGCTGGAACGCCCGCTAGCCCCAGCGCGCCGGGACGCGCGCCTGCTTCGTCCCGAAAACCAAGAAGGCCCTGGCCGCACCGTTGCGACCAGGGCCTTGCCTTGCTATGCAGCTGTTGGACTAGCCAGCCAGGATGGGAGCAGCGACCTGCTTCTTGCGGCTGAGCACGCCGGGCATCCAGTTGCCGCCCTCGGCATTGCACTCGATCTCGAACACGCGGTTGACCAGCTCGGTGTTGCCCTCGACCAGGAACTGACTGCCCTCGGCGACGATGTCGGTCACCAGCAGCAGGACGAAGTCGTAGTCGTTCTTCTGCAGCAGGTCGTTCATGTGAGCGCGGGCCTCGGCCTCGCGAGCCATGGCGCCCTCCAGGTCGACGGTCTCGTGCTGGGCAATCAGCACGACCTTGTCGCCCACCTGGAACTCCTTGGCGTCAGCGCCCACGAACTTCTCGATCTCGATGGCCTCTTCGCCGCCGCGCTTCTTGAACAGCTCCACGCCGTACTTCACAGCGTCGACGCCGGCGATTTCGGCCAGCTCTGCCACCAGGCCCTCGTCAACGGCGGTAGCCGTGGGGGACTTCAGGATGACGGTGTCCGTCAGGATGGCGGACAGCAGCACGCGGGCGACCTCCGGGGTGATCTCCACGCCGTAGTCCTTGTACAGGCGGGTCACGATGGAGGCGGTGGAGCCCCAGGGCAGGTTCAGGTACATGATGGGGTTGGCGGTCATCACGTCAGCGATGCGGTGATGGTCGATGATCTCCACGACCTCGGCGTCCTCGATGCCGGGGATGGCCTGACGCACCTCGTTGTGGTCCACCAGCACCAGCTTCTGGCCGGCCTCGGCGCCCTCGACCAGCTCGGGAACCTCGAAGCCGAAGGTCTCCAGCACCCACTCGGACTCGGCGGGCAGCGGACCCAGGCGCACCGGCTTGTAGACCAGCGCGGGCTCCTCGCCCTCGGCGCAGGCGCGCTCAGCCAGCACGTTCTTCAGGTTGGCGTAGGCAACGGCCGCGGAAATGGAGTCGTTGTCGGGGTTGCGATGACCCACTACGAAAACGGTTTCGCTCATGGAAAATCCTCCTTGGTTGGAATAACCCTGTAAGTATAGCAATTCTGCGGCGCTAGGCCGAAGGGGGCTGGGGCACGCCCGGGGTCTCCCGGCGTACGGCGTCCACGATGTCGATGGTGGACGGCTCAATGTCCAGCGCCAGGGGCTGCTTGCAGAACGGGCAGTCCTTCAGCACGGAGCCGCCCATGGACTGGATGGTCTTGCCGCAGGACTGGCACTTGTTCGTGCTGGAGTTACTGGTGCTGGTATCGGCTGGTCTGAAGCACATGGTGTTCCTATTCGTTACGAAGGGAGCTCTTTGCACGGGTGACACTATAGCATCACCCGGCGCCACCCGCGGCAAAACGGGCGGCGCCGCGGGACGCTACCCGCCTATCTTCACGATAGGCGCATAATCCTTCAGCAGCTTCTTGACCTGTCCGGTCTTCTTGAAGCGGATGTGCAGGGTATCGCCGTCGACCTTGACCACGGTGCCGCGGCCGAAGGTCTTGTGATCCACCGTGTCGCCCTTGGCGAAGGTGGCGTTGGCAGCGCTCTTCTTGCCTGCGTTGGGATTGGCCCGGAAGGTTGCGCCAGAGGTGCCGCGGGTGGCCCGGTCGGCACGGCCGGAGGAGCCGGTGGCGCTGGAGCGACCGAACACGCGGCCCTCCCCCGCCTCGGAGCCAGAGCCGGCAATGCCGCGACGGCTGCCGCGCTTCTCCCAACCGGTGCCCGCGAAGCCCATGGAGCCTATGCCGCTGGTTTCCTTCAGCTCCAGCGGGATCTCCGCTATGAAGCGGGAGGTCGGGTTGGACTGGGTCTGGCCGAAGATCTGGCGGGACTGGGCGTGGGTCAGGTACAGCTTCTTACGGGCGCGGGTGATGGCCACGTAGGCCAGACGGCGCTCCTCCTCGATGCCGATGACGTCGTTCATGGAGTTCATGTGCGGGAACAGGGACTCCTCCATGCCGGCAACGAAGACCACGTCGAACTCCAGGCCCTTGGAGGAGTGCACGGTCATGAGGGTGACCGCCGAACCGTCCTCAGAAGCGCTGTCCAGGTCGGTACGCAGGCGCACCCACTCCAGGAAGTCCGGCAGGGAGTTGCCACGCAGCACGCGCACGGGCTCCGCGTCCGCCGTCGGCTCGACCACCGCAGCAGGAGCCGGGTCGAACAGGCTGGCCTGCAGCGCGTCGAATGAGCCGGCAGCCGGGGCCGCAGCAGCGCCGCCCACGGTGGGAGCCTCGAACATGGCCTCCTCTTCGTCATGGGTTTCCATGAACTCGTCAACAACGCCCATGAATTCCTTGATGTTCTCAACGCGGGTCTGGGCCTCGTCCGTGTTCTCCAGCTCCAGGGCGCGGATCAGGCCGGACTTGTCCACAATGGCCTCGATCACCTTGCGCAGGTTGCCCTCGTAGGTGCGGGCCTCCTTCACCAGGGCCACGAACTCGGCCACATGGCGCTGGGCGGCGGCGCGCAGGTCCGGGTCGACCACGGCCATCTCGCAAGCATCCATGAAGGTCACGTTCTCGCGGATGGCAATGTGCTCGATCAGCTCGATGGTGGACTTGCCGATGCCGCGGCGGGGCACGTTGATCACGCGCTTGGCAGCCACGTCGTCAGCAGGGTTCACCACCAGTGTCAGGTAGGCCATGACGTCCTTGATCTCGGCGCGCTCGAAGAAGCGCACGCCGCCCACGATGCGGTACGGCACGCCGGCGCGCAGCATCATGTCTTCCAGCGTACGGGACTGGGCGTTGGTACGGTAGAACACCGCCATCTGGGTGTAGTTCACGCCGCGGCCGTGGAGCTTCTCGATCTCGCCGGCGATCCAACGGCCCTCGTCTCGACCCTCCGCCGCCTGGTAGACCTGGATCTTGTCTCCGTCCTCGGACGCGGTGAACAGCTTCTTCTGCTTGCGGTTGCGGTTGTTGGCAATGACCGCGTTAGCCGCCTTCAGCACGTTGCCCACGCTGCGATAGTTCTGCTCCAGCTTGACCACGCGGGCGTCCGGGTAGTCCATCTCGAACTCCAGGATGTTGCGCAGGTCGGCGCCACGCCAGGAGTAGATGGACTGGTCATCGTCGCCCACCACCATGATGTTGCGGTACTTGGCCGCCAGCAGACGGGTGATCTCGTACTGGGCCTTGTTGGTGTCCTGGTACTCGTCCACCAGCAGGTAGCGAAAGCGCTCCTGGTAGGCGTCCAGCACGTCCGGGTTGTTCTTCAGCAACAGGTACGCGTACAGCAGCAGGTCGTCGAAGTCGAAGGCGTTGGCGGCCTTCAGGCGCTGCTGCAAGCGCTCGTAGACCTGGGCGGCAATCTTGCCCACCGGGTCGATCTGCTTCTGGGCGAAAGCGCTCGGGGTCAGCAGCTCGTTCTTGGCGGAGCTGATGCGGTTCATGAGGGCGTTCACCGGGTAGCGCTTCGGGTCGATCTTCAAATCGGCCATGATTTCCTTGTACAGGCGCTTCTGGTCATCCACGTCGTAGATGGTGAAGCTCTTGGTGAAGCCCAGGCGGTCGGCGTCCGCGCGGAGCATGCGCACGCACATGCTGTGGAAGGTGGAAACCCACATGCCGCGGGAGTAGGCGCCCACCAGCTGGCCAAGGCGCTCGCGCATCTCGGCCGCGGCCTTGTTGGTGAAGGTGATGGCCAGGATCTGCCACGGATGCACGCCCAGCTCGTCGATCATGCGGGCAATGCGATAGGTCAGCACGCGGGTCTTGCCGGAGCCGGCGCCCGCCAGGACCAGCAGCGGTCCCTCGGTGGTGAGCACGGCCTCCTGCTGAGGACCGTTGAGCGTATTGATGTCCACGGACATGGCACTCCCCCTTCAGAACAAGCCGCGGGACCGGTCAGTCCCGCGGGGTAACGCAAAATAAGAACAGTTGTACGATTATAGCGCAGGCCCTAGACCATCACGCCGAAAATGACCAGAACCACCACGGCGATCACGATGCGGTACACGCCGAATGCCGTGAAGTCGTTCTTCTTGACGAAGCCCACCAGGAACTTGATGGCCACCACGGAAACCAGGAACGCCACCACCAGGCCCACGCCCAGCACGGCCCACTCCAGGCCCGTGTAGGCAAAGCCGTGCTTGATGAACTTGATCAGCGACCAGCCGGCCATGATGGGAATGGCCAGGAAGAAGGCGAACTCGGTGGCGATGGTGCGGCTGCAGCCCAGCAGCATGGAGCCGATGATGATGGAACCGCTGCGAGACGTGCCCGGCACAATGGCCAGGGCCTGGAAGCAGCCAATGCCGAAGGCGCGGGCGAAAGAGAGCTCCTCGAAGGTGGTGACCTTGGCAATGGCCTCGGAGGCGTCGCCGTCGCTTTCGTCCTGTTCAGAGGTAACGGGGCGGTCGGTACGGGCGTGCTTGCCGGCATAGGCCCGGTCCTCGCCCGCCGTCGCCGCGGCAATGCGCTTGCGGTTCACGGCCTCCATGACAATGAAGATCACGCCGTACACGATCAGCGCCGCGGACACCACAATGTAGCCGAAGTCGGAGTTGGCAATGTGCTCCTCGAAGAAGTCGTCCAGGGCAAAGCCCACCACGGCCGCGGGGATGGAGCCCACCACGACCTTGGCCCAGATGCCCCAAGTCTCCTTCTTCTGGGCGGCGTCCTTCTTGGGGCTGAACGGGTTCAGCTTGTGGAAGAACAGCAGCAGCACGGCCAGGATGGCGCCCAGCTGGATGACCACCAGGAACGTCGCGTAGAATTCGGGCGAAACGTTCAGCGGCAGGAACTGGTTCAGCAGCATCATATGGCCGGTGGACGAAATGGGCAGCCATTCGGAAATGCCCTCCACCACGCCGAACAGCACTGCTTTGATCATTTCAACGGCAAAGTCCATGTAAGCGGTCCTTCAGGTCAGCGGGTAAATGCGTACGCAAAACTACGAAATGATACCACGTCCCCCCGCACCGCACCCGAAGCCGCCGCGCTCCTCCAAAAACGCAACACACGCGAAATATTTCGCCCTGAATTTTTAGGTATGATGAAACATCATCGAAATCTGGCACTCGCTGCCGTGTACTTATATATATGTGAAGGGAAAGAGGGAACATGTCCGCTTCTAACGCCAAGCCGCAGCAGACGGTTGCGGTCTTCGACTTCGGCGCCCAGTACGGCCAGCTCATCGCCCGCCGCGTGCGCGACTTGAACGTCTACTCTGAGATCGTCCCCTGCGACATCACCGCCGACGAGGTCCGCGAAATGGCACCGGCTGCCATCATCCTGTCCGGCGGTCCGGCCAGCGTCTATGCCGACGACGCCCCCAAGATCGACCCGCAGGTCCTGGAGCTGGGCATTCCCGTCCTGGGCTTCTGCTACGGCCACCAGACCGTGGCCGTGAACTGCGGCGGCACCGTGGGCCACACCGAAAAGGGCGAGTACGGCCCCGCTGAGCTGCACGTGGCCGGCGGCGCCCTGTTCGACGGCACCCCGGAAACCCAGACCGTGTGGATGAGCCATCGCGACGCCGTCAAGCAGGTCCCGGAGGGCTTCGTGGTCACCGCATCCACCGACGTGTGCCCCGTGGCCGCCATGGAGTGCGCCGAGCGCCGCATCTACACCACCCAGTTCCACCCGGAGGTCAAGCATACCCCCTACGGCAACGACATGCTGAGCAACTTCCTGTTCAACATCTGCGGCCTGGAAAAGAACTGGACCATGGACGGCATCATCGAGGACTCCGTGGCTGCCATCCGCGCTCAGGTGGGCGAAAACCGCGTCATCCTGGGCCTGTCCGGCGGCGTTGACTCCTCCGTGGTCGCCGCCCTGTGCTCCAAGGCAATCGGCAAGCAGCTGGTCTGCGTGTTCGTGAACCACGGCCTGCTGCGCAAGAACGAGCCCGAGGAAGTCGAGGCCGTGTTCAGCAAGCAGTTCGACTGCGAGTTCATCCATGTCCACGCCGAGGACCGCTACGCCGCCCTGCTGGCTGAGGTCACCGAGCCCGAGCAGAAGCGCCGCATCATCGGCACCCAGTTCTGGAACGAGTTCTTCGCCGTGGCAAACGACCTGGCCGAGGACGGCAAGCCCGTGCAGTTCATGGCACAAGGCACCATCTACCCGGACATCATCGAGTCCGGCGCCCGCAAGACCGGCGGCAAGGCTTCCACCATCAAGAGCCACCACAACCTGATCCCGTTCCCGGACGGCGTGCACTTCGACCTGATCGAGCCCCTGGACCACTTCTTCAAGGACGAGGTCCGCGCTCTGGGCACCGCCCTGGGCCTGCCCGACCACATCGTGCATCGCCAGCCCTTCCCCGGCCCCGGCCTGGCCATCCGCATCATCGGCGCGGTGACCCTGGAGAAGCTGGAGATCCTGAAGAACGCCGACGCCATCGTCCGTGAGGAGCTGGACGCCTACAACGAGCGCCTTTTCCAGGAAACGGGCGAAAGGAACTCCGAGCACTCCTGCTGGCAGTACTTCGCCGTCCTGCCGGACATCAAGTCCGTGGGCGTCATGGGCGACGAGCGCACCTACCAGCGCCCCGTCATCCTGCGCGCTGTGGAGTCCTCCGACGCCATGACCGCCGACTGGGCCAAGCTCCCCTACGACGTGCTGGGCAAGATCTCCAGCCGCATCGTGGCCGAGGTCCCTGGTGCCAACCGCGTCTGCTACGACATCACCCCCAAGCCGCCCGCGACTATCGAGTGGGAGTAACACCGCACATTATCGTGAGGTTTAACTTGAGCGCCCTCGATTCCGGGGGCGCTCGTTTTTCGCCATAGCTTCTCCGCCGTAATTGCAGAGCCCACTTCATCCTTTCAATTTACGTACGTAGTTCCGTACGGTATTATTTACAAAGACGAAGGAGGCAACTATGACCAGTATCACCGCCACTGCAGCACGCAATGACATCTACAACCTGATCGCACGCGTCAACGAGGACTGCAAGCCCATCGCGATTACCAGCACCAAGGGAAAGGGCGCCGTCCTGGTGGGAGAAGACGACTGGGCCGCCATCGAAGAGACGCTCTACCTCATGGGCGTTCCCGGCATGGCCGAGAAGCTCGTCTCCGCGCGCGACGAGAGCCTGGACGACTGCGTCGGCGCCGACGCGCTGGGCTGGTAACGATGTATTTGGTCAAGTTCACCAAGCAGGCCGCGAAGGACGCCAAGAACCTTAAGGCGGCGGGCCTCGACAAGAAGGCGAAGGAGCTTGTTGCGGTCGTCGAGCGCGACCCATTCGCCTACCCGTCCTCCTACGAACCTCTCGTGGGAAGCCTCCAGGGCATGTACTCGCGGCGAATCAACAGGCAACATCGCTTCGTCTACGAGGTTGTCGAGGGCGAAGCTCGTGACGACGAAGCAATCTACGAGGGCGTGGTGAAGGTCCTCAGCATGTGGACCCACTACCAGACCTTATAGCAAGCGACACCCGTAAAGGCCTCACCCATTTGGAGAGCAAAGTGCACGGCATCGAAATCTTCCGCAACAGCAACACAAGACCAGACGCTGGCGCAATCGCATGCGGCATCCGAATGGGGCTCGTCTATCCGAGCATCGTCTGCGAATATGCCGAGTGGCTGATGAACGACCAGGACGGCGAGGGTTGCAGCGACGAGCTCGTCGAGATGCTAATCTTCAAAGGCGGTGACAAGGAGGCGCTCCGATGCCTAGAAGAACACGGATTTCGAGAATCCGACAACTCCGCCCGATATCTTCGCTACGTCCTGCTTTCTAACCTGCAGAGTGCCGGCCACGAACTCTTAGAGGAAATCGAGGGAATCTATGCCACTTTTGACTACCCCGAGGACATGGAACCCTGCATCTACTACATGTCTTCAGGAGAAGACGAAGGGTCAGAAGAGTCGGTTCTATCCAGGTTCGATAATTTCATGATCGGCGAGAAGAACACTCTGGACATCTAACTCAGTAGCCTACAGACCAGGTCAATCATCTTTAACCCACGAGGGCCGGGCATCCTATTGGAGCCCGGCCGAATTTGTTCGATGGCTGGATCCATTTCCGCGAAGCATTGCCGATATCATCAATGCTGCAGAAACTGAGTTTGATCCGTGCAATCCCATGGAACGTTACGGAAAGGGCCGAGTTTAGAAATAATAATCAGAAGTAGACATCTACCTGCGAATTCGCAAAATTCTGAGTTTAGAAATAATGATGGGGCTTCGTCTGCACGTTTTCGAGATCGCAAACTGGTCCTATCGAAGCGGACCCTTCTGCAGTCGTAGCGAAACCGCCCGAAAAGCGAGTTTAACGAATGTTACTGAGTTTAAAAATGAATAATGACGTTTTCCCAGCTCAGATGCGGAGTTTTGAATTATCTGAGTTTATCATTGCAATGATGCGCGAGAAGGGGTGGCATTTCGTCACGGGTGACGAAATGCCACGAACCAGGCCAGACGGCCTTGAAACCTTGCTTTTGCGTATAGGAGAATGATTCGATCGCCGTGCTGACCAGCGTGTTTCCAACCGGTTGAGTTTGATCCCCCGGAACCCGCCGAAAACCGTGGGAATCCGAGTGAGTTTAAAATGAGTTTAACGCCCCCGACAATCCTGATAACGAGGGATAACGGGAGGATACCCAGAGCAACCACAGACCACGAAAACCATCCATGCGATTATTGAGTGGGAGTAGGCTGATAGGGTTCTGACCTGCGCTTTTGAGTGCCGCACTGTGCCGCTGAGTTTCGTTTCGTACGAAAGTCATGGCAAAGCCGCCAGCGATGGCGGTGGGTAAATACGATAATCTAGCCTCCGTTCCAGTGCCGAGACGGAGGCTTTTTCTTTGCCTTTTTACTCCCTTTCACCTGCGTTTTCGCTATTTACTCCCCCGTGTTTCAAGACAACAAGGCACGGTGCGGTGTTCGGAGGAATGGGAGTAAGGATTTATCCTTCTCTCATATCAACGAATGTGACCAAGGGGTTGCCTCTTTGTCATATTCCATTCAAACGGTTCAGGAACTCTTCGCAGGCGCGGGAGCGCAGGCGATATTTTTTCCACACCAAAAACGAGGCGATGGTAAGCGGCGGCTCAAACGGGATAAACCGAAGGTCGCTGCTTTCGTCCACCTGCAGCAGGCTGCCAATGCCAACGGCGCACGCAGTGCCCGAGCGCACCAGATGCGATGCGTTGCCGATCAAGTCGAAATGCCCCACAACGTTGAGGTCATCGATGTTAAGGGTGCCGCCAGACCACGCCGTTAGATCAAGCGCCCGGTTCGACGTGCGCGAACTCAACAGCAACGGCATCTTCGCAACGTCCGCGGGCTCCAGCACGTCCAAGTCGCCCCAGGGGCCGCTTGCCGCAACGACCATACCGGCCCGGTCAGCCTCGGGCATACGGATCCACTCGTATTTCTCGACGTTAACGGGCTCCAACAGCAGGGCAAAGTCGAGCAGGCCGCGCTCCAGTCGCTCCTCCACCGCGTCGGCATTGCCAGTGTAGAGCTCGATCGTCACGCCGGGATGGTCACGACGCAGCTCCGCAAAAGCATCGAGCACCAGCCGCATCGACTGGGTCTCGCCAGCGCCAATGCGGATATTGCCCGCAATGCCAAGCTCCCGATCCGCCAGCTCCGACTCGGTCTGCTCCACCAGCGAGACGATCTCCTCGGCACGCTGGCGCAGGCGCATGCCGTCGCTTGTGAGCACGCACGACCGATTGGTGCGCTCAAACAGCTCGACGCCCAGCTCGCGCTCCAAGTCGGCGATCTGGCGCGACAGCGTGGGCTGCGTCACGTGGAGCACGTTTGCCGCCTCGGTCATGTTTTCCTCGCGCGCAACCGCCAGAAAATAACGCAACGTTCGCAGCTCCATGGCGCCCCCAATCCGGCTAAATCCGTCCTTCGACTAGCCATTCGGTCTTCGTATATCTAGATAGTCGCCATAAGCAGTATACATCATCGGCACATCAACATACGCTATAGCCATCCCCTCAAGAACAAGGAGGACACCATGCAATACACAACCCTCGGACACTCCGGCATCAATGTTTCCAAACTCTGCCTGGGAGGCATGAGCTTCGGCGAGGCCAGCCCCGACTTCCATCAATGGACCATCGGGTCCGACGACACCCGCGCCGTCATCAAGCGCGCGCTCGACCTCGGCGTCAACTTCATCGACACCGCCAATTGCTACAGCTTCGGCACGAGCGAGGAATACATCGGCGCCGCGCTGCGCGACCTAGGGATCGCACGCGAAGACGTCGTGCTGGCCAGCAAGGTTCACTTCAACGAAGGCGGCCTTTCCTCCGCAGCGATCAAACGCGAGATCGAGGGTTCGCTCAAACGCCTCGGCACCGATTACTTGGACCTCTACATCATCCACCGCTTCGATTACGACGTACCCATGGACGAGGCCATGGAAGCGCTCGACGACCTGGTGCGCGAGGGCAAAGTGCGCGCACTCGGCGCCAGCGCCATGTACACCTACCAGCTGCATAACCTGCAGATTGTCGCACGCGACAACGACTGGACGCCCTTTACGAGCATGCAGTGCCATTACAACCTGCTCTACCGCGAGGACGAGCGCGAGATGATCCCCGTGTGCCGCCAGTTCGACATGGCCATCACGCCGTATAGTCCCATGGCCTCCGGTCACCTCTGCCGCCCCACATGGGAGAGCGCCAGCACCCGCGGCACCACCGACAAGACCATGGTCAATAAATACGACCACGACCGCGCCATCGACATGCCCATCGTCGAGCGCGTGGCCAAGGTTGCCGCCGATCACGGCGTTCCCATGTCGCAAGTTGCGCTGGCATGGCACTGGGCGCGCGGGGTCGAGGCCCCCATCGTGGGCTGTTCCAAACCCGAGCGTGTCGATGATGCCGTGGCCGCGCTCGATTTAACGCTCTCCACCGCCGAGGTCGATTTCCTCGAGGAGCTCTATCAGCCGCACGCGCTCGTGGGACCCAAGGGTCGCCCGGGCGAAAAGCCGCTTGCCGGCACCACTAACATAAAAACCTCAAGGTAGGACCATGGACGGCAACATCGTCGACAACCTTCGCGACGCCGGCTGCAGCGAGGAGCTCATCGAGCAGTACACCTCGGCTGCCAGCGGCTGCGCACGTATCTGCCTGCTCAAACAGTATCGCCGCGAATTGCTCGAGAGCATCCACTCGGAGCAAAAGAAGCTCGAGTGCCTTGACTATCTCATCTACCAGCTGCGCAGCGTCTCAACCGGGTGCTGCCCGCATACATCAAAGGAGCAACCATCATGACCATCAAACAGACCGCGGGCCACGACGCACTGGGCGAATTCGCCCCGGAGTTCGCGCACCTCAACGACGACGTTCTCTTTGGCGAGGTGTGGAACCGCGAGGACAAGCTGCCGCTCAAACTGCGCAGCATCGTCACCGTGAGCGCGCTCATCGGCAAAGGCATTACCGATAGCTCGCTCAAGTACCACCTGGCCAGCGCCCGCGCAAACGGAGTCACGCGCGAAGAGATGGCAGAGATCCTCACCCATATCGCCTTCTACGCCGGATGGCCCAACGCCTGGGCGGCCTTCAACATGGCCAAGGAAGTGTATGCCGACGATGCCGCACCAAGGAATAACACAGCATAAACCCGAACCGCAGCAACGAAAGGATCCCCGATGGCCAAAACGCTTGTGGCATATTTCAGCGCAACGGGCACCACCATGAACGTTGCGAGTCGACTGGCACGCGTTACGTACAGCGATCTGTTCGCCATTGTGCCCGCCGTTCCGTACACGAGCGCCGACCTTGACTGGCGCGACAAGCAGAGCCGCAGCACGCTCGGAGCGGCCGACCCCTCCTGCCGCCCCGCCATAGCCTCCAGAGTCGAACGCATCGAGGACTACGACACCGTCTTTCTGGGATTCCCCATCTGGTGGTACGTGGCGCCTGCGATTATCAACACGTTCCTTGAGTCTTACGACCTGGCAGGCAAAACGATCATCCTGTTTGCCACCTCGGGCGGAAGCGGAATGGGCAAGACGGCGTCGATACTCAGAGCATGCGCACCGGATGCAAAAATCGTCGACGGCGGCATTCTCAACAACAAAAGCGACGCCGAACTCGAAAAGTTTGCAGCAAGGTACCTCTAGCACAGCAAAGATCGAGAATAGACGGAAGAAACAGCATGGATAACGAAAACGCAAACGCACCACTAAGGACCCACGGCGGAATGTTTGGCCTCGGCGAGCCCAACGACGCATTCGCGCCGTACTTTATCGGGCAGAGCTATCTCAACTCGCTGACCGCCCCGGGCGATTACCTGCCCATCCACAACGTCACCTTTGAGCAGGGCTGCCGCAACAACTGGCATATCCACCACGCAAGCAAGGGCGGCGGGCAGGTGCTGATCTGCGTCGATGGCGAGGGGTGGTACCAGGAAGAGGGCAAGCCCGCGCAGCGCCTGAAGCCTGGCGATATCGTCGAGATTCCCGCCAACGTCAAGCACTGGCATGGCGCCGCCGCGAACAGCTGGTTCAGCCACCTGGCCTTTGAATACCCGGGCGAGGATACCAGCAATGAATGGCTCGAACCCGTGGACGACAAAGCCTACAGCGCGCTCGGCAATAACTAGAAAGGAACCAACATGAATTACGTGACACTCAACAATGATGTCAAGATGCCGCAGGTGGGCTTGGGCACGTATCTACTTTCACCCGACGACGCACAGCCGTCCGTCACCTACGCCTGGACAACGGCTACGAGCTCATCGACACCGCCAACGCCTACGTCAACGAGCGGGCTGTGGGCCGCGGCATGCGCGACTCTAGCCGCACCCGCAATCAGATCTTCCTCGAGACCAAGTTGTGGGCTAGAAGCAAACTCTTATGGCACAATCGAGCACCAACATCGACATTCTTCACGGTTCGCTGTGGCGCGATATCCCGTAGTTCGCATTACCTGTCGCCATCACCGGCATCCTCGAGCAGCTTTCGAATCTCATCAACACCTTGATGGTTGGACACTTCTCACCCGACGGCGGAACGTTGGGCATGGCTGCCATAGGCTCGACCACACCCATTACGACCCTGCTCATCATGCTGTTTGTCGGCCTCTCTTTGGGCGCGAACGTCACGATTGCGCATGCCGTAGGTGCCGGCAATCGAGATCGCGCGAATCGCTGTGCGCACACCGCCGTGGTTCTTGCGCTTCTTGGCGTCGTTGTGACCATCCCGATGGAGATCGCGAGCCGACCGGTTATGCAATGCCTGAGCGTGCCGCCCGAGATCTTTAACGATGCCCTTGTCTACCTGCGCGTGTATCTGTTGGGCATCCCGGCAATCCTGCTATTCAACTTTGAAGCCGCCATATTTCGAAGCGTTGGCGTAACGCGCATGCCGCTCATGGCACTTGCCATCTCGACGGCCCTCAACGTCGTGCTCGACAGCATCTTCGTAGCATTCTTGGGCTGGGGCGCTGCCGGCGTGGCGCTGGCCACTGCGCTGTGTTACATCGTAAACTCCGGATTTCTCTTCACGCGCCTTCTCAAAGCGGACGAGGCCATTCGCATCGACCCCAGACGCCTGCGCATCGACCGCGAATCGGTCACCAAAATCGTTCGCATCGGACTCCCCGCAGGCATCCAGGGCAGCGTATTTTCGCTGGCAAACATTCTCATCCAAACCTGCATTAACAGCCTGGGCGCTCAGGTCGTGGCTGCATCTTCTGCCGCACTGTCGCTCGAGTTTGTCTGTTATTGTCTATTCAACTCATTTAGCCAGGCATGCACCACGTTCGTGGGGCAAAACAGTGGCGCGTGCAATCTGGGGCGTTGCAAAAAGGCGCTCAAGGTCGCCCTTATCGAAGACGCAATTATCACCGTCATCGTGATTGTGCTGGTCGTTTGGCAGGGGCGCACGATTCTGACGCTCTTCAGCTCGGATGCCAAGGTTCTCAGTCAAGTCCCGATTAGTGTGTAAATTCTTCTGGCCTCGCCGTTCCTTCCCTTC
>JAUNCQ010000054.1 GCA_030526515.1 Coriobacteriia bacterium | reverse complement strand
TAACCTTACAGTACGGTAACGAGTGACTAGAAAGGATTTGAGCCGAAAAGAAAAAATTCCCGGGCAAGCCCGGGAATTTTTCGAGGAACCTTGCACACCTAATATTCCGTAGGTGTGTCGGTGAGATATATATTACATGTCTTCTTCGACGTTGTCTAGAGTCATTATTGGCAAATTTATCTGACCCGTCGGGCACTGTGCCGTGATGGACTGAACCTGGGCGCGGATGAAGGCCAACAGGATCTGGAAGACCTCGGTCTTGGACTCGGCGACGAAGTCCGGATCGAAGATCGGAGCGTCGTCGTCCATGTTGATGATGCCGCGAGCGGTCATGGACACCTGGAAGGCCACGTTCTCCTGCTCGTCACCGGGAGTCATCTCCACGGTGAGCTTGCCGATGAGCAGAGCGCCCTCCTCCTGGACCTGCGGGTCGGAGCACTCGAAGCCGAAGGTGATGTCTTCGGGACGCTCGGCGGTTTCGTCATCCAGCGCCAGCATCTCGAAGTTGGACTGGACGATCTGGAGGTTGATGATCTCCAGGGGGCTGATGCCAATAGCCATGTTGGTCCTTTCGTCAGAAAGTTATTCTTAGATTCGAATATTGTAACAGCAACTAGAAGCTGCGGTTGGGCTTGTTGCGGCTGCCGCGGCGATTGCCGCGTGCATTGGACTTGTTGCCGCTGCCACTTCGGGCACGATCGTTGTCCCTGAACTTGCCGGGCTTCTGGCGGCCGTCACGGCCGTTGCGGACGCCGGAGCTGTTGCGGCCGGGACGGGCCTGCTGCTGGCGGACCCAGGTGGCCTTGCTCTTCTTGGGGACGAAGAGCTCCTCCAGGCGGTCCATGCCGATGTAGTCGCGCAGCTCAGCCACCTGCTCGGGCTCGAAGCTGCCCTCAACGGCGTCCAGGATCTCCTTTTCGGCATCCGTATCGTAGTAGATGAGCTCGATGGCCTCATCGGGCTCCAGGGTCAGGCCGGAGCGCAGGACGTCGCGGATGAGCTTGGCCTGGTCTTCGACCCCTTCATCCAGCTCGTCGATGAGTCGTTCGAAATCCCAGTGTTCGTATTTCTTGGCCACTGCTGCTCCTTAGCGGAAGTCGTTCAGGTCGCCGCCGAAGAAGTCGCCCACCACGTGAGCTTCCTCGGACGTGCCCTGGGCACGACGGGGGCCGATATGATCTTCGTTGACCTGCAGGCAGGCATCTTCGCCAAACTCCTCCTCCAGCTGCAGGGAGGCCTTCTTGACGGCGGCGCGGACGTCAGCGTCCGGGTCGGTCTGGGCTGCCTTGCGCAGGAACGGGTAGTAGCCGATCTCATGGGAGGCACCCATGGCCAGGGCGGCGTCGATGCGCTCCTGAACCGGTGCCAGCTCGTCCTTGGTGATGAAGTTGTTGCCCTTGCGGGTGTAGAAGGCCCTGCCGCCGAGCAGGATATCTTCCAGGTTCTGCATTCACGTGCTCCTTAGGTGTGATTGCGGCGGTCAATTGCTGCTAATAATGGTACCCCAACCAGGGGCGGGAATTGCTCCCTAAATGAAGAAAGCCCCCGTAGCGGAGGCTTTCAGGAGTAGATGAAGGTGAGCTGATTAAGCCAGCTTCTCCAGCAGGGCTGCCTTCTGGTTGGTGCCCAGGCCGCCGACGCGACGGGTCTCCTGGATGCCGCACTCCTCCATCAGCTTGGCGACGCGAGCCTTGCCGAAGCCGGGCAGGGCGCCCAGGACAGCGGAGACCTTGGTCTTCTTGACGATTTCGTCCTGAGACTCCAGGATCTCGGCGATGGTGATCTTGCCGTCCTTGATGTTGGCCTTGAGCTCTGCGCGGGCCTTACGAGCTGCTGCTGCCTTCTCCAGTGCAGCTGCGCGCTGCTCGGGGGTCATGGTAGGAAGTGCCATGGTATCTCCTTCGTTAGTTGGTGCATTTGATGGCGCAACGCCGGCCGGGGCCCAGGGCGTTCGCGCGTGGCGTTAACGCAGGTCATGCGGGTGTCACCTGGACAATAGACGCCGCGTTTTTCGCCTTACGTACAATAACGCATTACACGCCCCATAGGGTGTGAAATTTTGGAAAATTTGCCGTCTGAGCGGGAATTTCTCCAAAATTCACCCTGATAGCACGACGAAGGCCCCGTTTCCGGGGCCTTCGGTTAGTTCAGATTGCGCTATGCGCTATCTATTTGGTGTAGCAGTTGCTACTACAGGGCCACGACTGCGCCGTCGAAGGTCTTGGCGATGTAGTCCTTGACTTCCTGGGAACCGCAAGCCTTAACCAGGGCCTTGGTCTTCTCGGAGTTCTCGTTGTCAGCATGGACGGCGATGATGTTTGCGTATGCGACAGCAGCGGCACCGTCAGAAGCCTCGACGACCAGGCCGTCCTTCTGAGCGTTCAGGCCAGCCTCAAGAGCGTAGTTGGCGTTGATGCAGGCAACAGTGACGTCCTCCAGGGACTTGGGCAGCTGAGCAGCCTCGAGCTCCTTGAACTTCAGCTCCTTCGGGTTCTCAGCGATGTCCTTCGGGGTGGCGGTCAGGCCAGCGCCCTCCTTCAGCTTGATCAGGCCGGCCTGCTCCAGCAGCAGCAGTGCGCGAGCCTCGTTGGTGGTGTCGTTCGGGACGGCAACCAGGTCGCCCTTCTTCAGGTCGTCAATGGAGCTGACCTTGCCAGCGTAGATGGCGAAGGGCTCGTAGTGGACGGCGCCAGCGGAGACCAGGTTAGTGCCGTTCTCCTCGCAGAACTGATCCAGGTAGGTGATGTGCTGGAAGTAGTTGGCGTCGATTTCCTTTTCGTCAACCACGGTGTTGGGCTGGACGTAGTCGTTGAACTCCTTGACTTCCAGGGTCCAGCCGTCCTTCTCCAGAACCGGGGCCACGGCCTCGTTCAGGATCTGGGCATGGGGCGTGGGGCTGGCTGCCACGGTGATGGTCTTGTCCTCGGAGGAGGCTGCGTTGCCGCCACCGCAGGATGCCAGGCCAAGAGCTGCGACCAGGGTGACGGCAGAGGCGCCGGCGACCAGGTTCTTGAAGGTCTTCTTCATGTTGGTTTCTCCCTCTTTGTTGGTGTTGGCTTCCCGAGGAGCGCCTTGCGCGCTGAGCGGGTTGCCAACGGGTCCTTTCCTTCAACGGGTCGTTATAATACGCGCCTAAAATGCAATTTTGTGCGGGATTCGGCAGGTTTTTGCCGTGGGGCAATAGCGGATTCTGGCAGTTGGTTATCGGTTCTGCTGATAGCGTTTGGGCAGATTGTTTTTTGCGTGGTCGATAACAGGAGATAGCGGACGGTTTTGGGCCCGCTGCACGCTCCCCCGCCGCTACGCTGCCTGAGTGCGGGCATAATGGACATGCGGCGCCTCTGGCGCCTGGAGTTGATCAAGGGAGGGACAAAGCATGGAGGCACGAAAGGCCCTGGCCACCGTGAGGAAGGCGGTGCGGACGCGGGACAAGTCGGTGATCGCGCTGGCCAAGCAGACCCATAGGACGTTCTTCCGGCAGGGCTACGTGTACGACAACGCCCACGGCCTGCGCCGTCCCCTGCTGCCGGACGGATCCGGCCGCACGGACTGCACCCACTTCGCCAGCTGGGTGCTGTGGCAGTATCTGCGCCAGGCGGGGCTGGAGGGCCTGCTCCCCCGGCTCCAGCTGAAGAGCTGGGACTTCGCCAACATGTGCGGCCGCCTGAAGCGCGGGCCCTGGCTGCCCCTGGGACGACCCACCAACCGGCTGAGCGATGCCGAGCTGGCGGCGCTTTCTGCCTGCTTCAAGCTGGTGTATGTACGGGATGCGCGCCGGGGAGGAAAGAGCAAGGTGGGCTCCATCCGCAAGGGCGACCTGCTGGTGTACCTGAAGACCGGCAGCTACGGCCGCGGGCACGTGGAGTTCTTCGTGAGCCAGGGCAACCGTACGCTCAAGGTGATCAGCTGCGGGCGCGAGAGCAACGACGTCTACACCGCCGACGTGCTGACGCTGACCCATAGGAGCCTGGCGGACGTGGACTTTGCCCTGCGGGTGCGCTCGGTGCGGGCGCTGCGGCGCCTGCGGATGGACCCGAAGTTCAGGGAGCTGATGCGGGCGGCGGAGGGCAACCGCGCGGACATGGCAGAAGTGAGGGAGGACGCCCCGTAGGCGTCCTCCCCTTGTGTTGGCGTATGTTTCGTCCCCTGGCCAGGCATCACGGGCCCGGCCGGAGGCTGCTAGCTAGAAGCAGAAGCACGGGGCGATGCCCGTGTAATCCTGGGAATCGGCCGGCCAGAAGCCCCAGTCACCGCGGTCGAACCTGATCTGGTCGAAGACGTAGTCGTGGTTCGGAGAGCAGGAACGGGTCCACCAGTGCTCGGGGCTGGTGTGGCCGGGAGCGCTCTTGGCAATGAACGGGATGACGTCAGAGGACGCAAGGGTGTTATAGGGGACGGCGTTGTCCCTGTAGAGCTTGTACTGGTCGCCCTCGCTGTTGTAGTGGTTCCGGTAGGCGAAGGTGCTGCCCATGGTGCCCCTGACCTCCACCACGGAGGGAAGCCAGACGCGGAAGGACCTGTTGGCGAAGTGCTTGACCGGGGAATCGTTGTAGTCGAAGGCGCCCGTGATGTTGCAGATCTTGTCCACGGCCACGATGTGGGTCCTGAGGTCCTGGGGCAGGCGGTTGAAGAAGCCATCGGAGCTGGTGTCCTCCAGCCAGGCGCTGGTCTTGGAAGCTGCGAAGCCGCCGCTGTTGGTGCCTTCGGGGTTGGCGGGCTGGTAGTCCACGATGTCCTTGAACCCGAAGGTGAGGCCGGCCTTCTTGCCGTTGGTGCCGGTCATGGTGTCATGGTAGATACCCAGGAGCTGAATGCGCACCTTTGCGGTGAAGGTGGCACCTGAGCTGTTGCGGCAGGTCATGGTGACGGTCTTGCACTCGTCGCCGGTGAGCTTGCCGGTGCTGGAGATCAGGTTGTACCACTGGGCGGTGTACATGGCCAACTTGCCGGTATCGGCCTGGCTGATCTCATTGGCGATTGCCTTCAGCTCGCCCCACGAGTAGTCGTTCATGCAGGAGCGCACCGGGACCTCCGTGGGGACGACGGGCTGGGGCTGGGGCGCAGGCTTGGCCTTGACGGTCAGCTTCACCTTGGCGTACTTGGTAGAGCTGTAGCAGCTGGTCAGGGTGATGTAGGCGGTGCCGGCCTTCTTGGCCTTCACGGTGCCGTAAGAGCTGACGGTGGCCACGTCGGTGTTGCTGGACTTGAAGGTCACGTTGCGGTTGCTGGGGCTGGTGGGGCTGAAGGTGGCGGACGCCTTGGTGGAGCCGCCCACGGTCAGGGTCGCGTCATCCAGCTGAGCGTAGACCTTGCTGACAGGCTTGTACTTGCCGGAAGAGGTGACGGTCAGGGCAACCTTCTTGGTGGTGACCTTGCCGGACTTCTTGGCCTTCACGGTGATGGTGGCGCTACCGTAGCCCTTGGCGGTGATGGTGCCCTTGGAGCTGACGGTCGCCACGCTCTTCTTGGAGGAGCTGTAGGTCAAGGAAGAGCCGGAGGTGGCCTTAGCCCCGATCTTGTACGTAGTCCCCTTCTTGATGGTGACCTTGCCGGTGTTGGCACGGGTCAGCGACAGGGTCGGCGCCGTAACTGCCAGCGCCGGCTCGGGCTGGCTCAGGGCCGTCAGGGCCGCGGCGGGAAGCAGGGACGCTGCCAGCAGGATGCCGGCTGCCGTCGCGGTGAGCTTATGGGTTGACGTTCGCATGGGGCCTCCTTTCAGAGGGGATACGTATGTTTCGTCCCCTGGCCAGATGCCATGCGCCTGGCCAGGGCTGAGGGCTAGATGCAGAAGCAGGGCGAAACGCCTATGACCTCGTCGATGATGCAGGTGCCCCAGTAACCGCTATCTTCCAAAACGGAGGAGAAGCAGTTCCTGAAGCATGCCTCCGGGGTGCGGAGCCAGTATTCCATGTTCTGGCTGCTTTGCCCGACGAGGTACTTGCAGAGCAGCGTGCAGTTATCGTCATAGTTCACGCCCAGCTCCTTGTAGAGGGTGTACTGGTCGCTTTCGGCATTGAAGGCCTTCGCGCGGTTGCTGGTGCCGGGACACCAGCTGTAGAGCTCGGTGAAGGCGGGCAGGAAGAAGTAGTCGCCCTTGCGGGAGACGATCGATCCGCCCGAGAAGTCCTTCTGGAAGTAGTTTTCCAGTGCGCCCGTGTTGTTGGTGCACTTGCGGGCCTTCACCACGGCCTGAACCAGGTCAGCTGGCAAGCGCGGCAGAAGGCCGTTGTCGGCATTCAGCCAGGCTCGAAGCTCAGAACTGGCCCAGCCGCCGCTGAAGACACCGTCAGGGTTCATGCGCTTGCAGGCGATGATCTGCTTGAACTCGAAGGTGAGACCGGCCAGCTTGTAGTCAGCGGAATCGACGATGTCATCGCGCAGGCCGATAATGCGCACGTGGCAGGTTGCGCGGAAGTTGCGGCCGTTGGCGTCAAGGCAGGTCACGGTGACCCTCTTGTAGCTGTTGGGCAGGATCTTGCCTGCGCTGCTGAGCAGGTGGTACCTGATGCCGATCTCCCTGGCGGCATCAAGGTCGGGTGCCTGGGAGATCATTTCGGAGATGTCCGAGAGCTCAGCCCAGGAGTAGTCGTCCAGCTGGCTGCGGACGGGCGGAACGCCGGGCTCGGGATCCTCGGGCGGCGTGGGAGTCGGGGTGGTCTGGGAGCCGGATTTCACGTACACGTTCACGGTACGGGTCTTGTCCTTGTTGGCGCAGCTGGTGACCCTGATGGTGGCCTTGCCGACCTTCTTGGCCTTCACGGTGCCGTAGGAGGTGACCGTGGCGATATCGGGGTTCAGGGACTTGAAGGTCACATTGCGGTTGCTGGGCTTGGTCGGCCTGAAGGTGGTGACGACCTTGGTGGTCTGGCCCACGGTCAGGTTCTGGCTCTTCATCTTCGCGTACACGCTCTTGACGTTCACGTACTTGCGGACGGAGGTCACCGACAGGCGGATCTTCTTCGTGGTGACCTTGCCGGACTTCTTGGCCTCCACGGTGATGACGGCGCCGCCATAGGCCTTCGCACGGATGGTGCCCTTGGTGCTGACGGTAGCCACCTTGCTGTTGGAGGTGTAGTACCTGATGGAGGAACCAGAGGTGGCCTTAGCCCCGATCTCATAGGTATGCCCCTTGATGGTGCAGAGCATGCCGGTGTTGACGCGGGTCAGCGCCAGGGTCGGCGCCGTAGCCGCCATGGCAGGCTCGACCTGGCACAGCGCCGTCAGGGCTGCGGCAGGCAGCAGCGATGCCGCCAGCAGCAGGCCGGCCGAGGCCGCGGTGAGCTTCATGGTAATGCGCATGGTTCGGACTCCTTTCCGTTACGGGGACCGGGTTAGATGCAGAAGCAGGGCGAAACGCCGAACTTATAGTCAGCATTGCCGACCATGTACTTGCCGTACGTACTGTCCACCAGGCCGAAGCTGTCGGACTTGTTGGACTCCGGACCGCGAAGCCAATAGGCGTAGGGCGTGGTGGTGCCGGCCAGCGGCTTCACCAGATCCGTGCGCTCCCACGTGTCGGTGACTCCCAGATCCTCGTACATCTGGTACTGGGTGCCCTCACAGCCCAGGATCTTGGATCCGCCATGGGTAGTGCAGGAGCCGAAGACCTCAGCGTGACTGGGCAGGAAGAAATAGCAGCTGGTGTTGCTGATGTAGCTTTCCGGGGCGAACTCCAGATCGACGAAACCGTGGTTGTTGGTGGGCTTATTAACGCGATAGACCTTGGACTGGATGTCCAGGGGCATGCGGCCGTACAGGCCTTCACTGGAGTCCAGCCACTTGCGCAGGGACGAGCTGGAGTAGCCGCCCTTGTTGCTGCTAGTGGCGTTGAAGGGCTGGAGGGAGACGATCTCCTTGATTCCGAAGGTGATGCCCGCCAGCTTGCCGTTGCCGTTGGCTATGGGGTCATGGCGGAAGCCGATGATCACGGCCGTGACGGTGGCGACGTAGGGGTCACCGCCAGCGTCGCAGAGCATCTCAAAGGTCTTGGTCTGCTGGCCGTACAGACGGCCGGTGGCGGTCATGAGGTTGTAGAACTGGGCCACTTCGCGGGCCTCCTCCTGGGAGTCGGTGGCGGAGATCAGAGCCGATATCTGCTCCAGCTCAGCCCAGGAGTAGTCCTCAACGTCCCAGCGGGCATTGGGACGCGGCAGCGGCGCAGGCTTTGCCTTGACGGTCAGCTTCACCTTGGCGTACTTGGCGGAGCTGTAGCAGCTGGTCAGGGTGATGTAGGCGGTGCCGGCCTTCTTGGCCTTCACGGTGCCGTAGGAGGTGACCGTGGCCACGTCGGTGTTGCTGGACTTGAAGGTGGTGTTGCGGTTGCTGGGGCTGGTGGGGCTGAAGGTGGCGGACGCCTTGGTGGATTCGCCCACGGTCAGGCTGGTTGCTGCCAGGTGGCCGTAGACCTTCTTGACGGCCTTGTACTTGCCCGCGGAGGTGACGGTCACGTAGACCTTCTTGGTGCTGGTAGCACCGTTCTTCTTGGCCTTCACGGTGATGGTGGCCTTGCCGTACCTCTTGGCGGTGACGGTGCCCTTGGAGCTGACGGTCGCCACGCTCTTCTTGGAGGAGCTGTAGGTCAGAGTGGAGCCAGAGGTGACCTTAGCCCCGATCTTGTAGGAAGTCCCCTTCTTGATGGTGACCTTGCCGGTGTTGACGCGGGACAGCGCCAGGGTCGGCGGCGTGGCGGCCGCCGCGATGTCCGGTGCGGTGATAACCGGCAACGCTGCCGCGGGAATCAGGGCCGCGGCCAGCAGGAAGCCGGCGACCGATGCGGTGAGCTTCTTCGCGAACGTTCGCATGGAAGCCTCCTTTGGGTATGGGGACAGACTTATCTACCCAAATACTATCCCGATGGGGGCCTCCGCGCATCGCTAACAATAGTTAAATTCCACGCTCCGCGGGGTGTTCGTCGGCCTTCGGCAGGGCTGTTTTGTCCTGAGCAGAATCATCCGCGGCGGAGCCGTCCCGAGCCGGGGCATCCTGGGTCGGGGCGAGCTGGTCGCCACTCCCCTGCTCGGCAGGCTTCAGGCCGCGCTTGAGGTAGTGCTTGTGGTCCAGCGCCACGATGCCGTAGACCGCCACCACGGCCACGAACATGGTCAGGTACATGGCGGAGGTGCGGCCCGTATGGATCACATCCAGGGCATCCAGGGGCAGTTCCGCCAGGAAACGGGCCAGGGCCGTCTGGACCACGCCGTTGCCCACCAGCACCACGGCGGACAGCCCCAAGCGACTGGCCAGCCAACGGCCCGCAAAGCGGTGCTCGTTCTTGTTGAAGGGCTTGTACAGCAAGAACGACAGCAGGAACAGCACCACCGACAGGCTGAAGTAGGAGCCGGGCTGCATCCCCAGGAACTCCACGTGCTCGTAGGACAGCTCCAGGGCCGCCGTGACGTTGGTGATCAGGAATGCCTGCAGGGACACCACGAACATGTAGCCGGTGCCGTTGCCCAGCTTGGCCTTGTCCAGAGCCACGTCGATCTGGTTCAGGTAGATCAGGAACATGCCCACCACCAGCAGGAAGAACAGCGCCGCCTTGAAGCCGTCGTGCTCGGAGGAGGTGACGGAGCCCAGGCCGATGATGGTCTCGCCGAAGGTCAGGACCACGAACAGGGCGCAGCGCTCGGCCAGGTGCTCCTGGTTGTTTTCGTTCAGCAGGACGCGGTCGCGAACATCCCAGGCAAAGAAGCCCAGCAGCAGCGCACAGGCGCACAGGATCTGGCCGGGCAGGCTGGGCAGCGGGTTGGCGATGAGCACCATGGCTGCCTGGACCAGCAGCACGGTGACGATGCGCTTGGCGTAGCGCTTGGCATGATCGTCGGGACAGCCGAAGCGGCGGAAGCGGATGACCCAGTGGACGGCTATGTTGATGAACAGCAGCGCCCAGCAGGTGTTGTACACCACATAGTGCTCCCAGTTGATGCTGATGGCGTTCACCATGATGGCCAGCAGGAACATGTTGGTGATGAGCAGCACGGCGTCGCAGGTGCCGCCGCGGCCGAAGCGGTTCATGATGACCGTGGAGTGGAACCACACCTGCAGCAGCTGGACGAAGGTGAACCCGAAGATGTAGTAGCTGTACAGGTCAACGCCGCCTTCGGCATGGGTGACCAGCGGCAGGATCTGTCGCAGGCAGTAGATGAAGATAAGGTCGTAGAAGAGTTCCAGGAAGGTGGCCTTGTTCAGGTGCTCCTGGAAGGTCTCACGGCGGGTGAGCTTTCCGATGCTGAGGGGCAGTCTCATGGGTGGTGCTTTCTGGTTCATGCGGCCGGGCCGCAGCTGGGGGACGGAGTCTTTCGTCCGTAATAGTAGTCGTAGGACGAAAGGAAGGGCCCCGAGGGGCCCTTCCCGTTACGCGATGGTAATTCGAGCGGCAGCCTATGCCTTGGTGGTGGCGCGCTTTGCGGTGGACCAGGCGCCGTACAGGGCGCCGTAGCTGGTCTTCTTCACGGCGCAGACCTGGACGTAGTAGCGCTTCTTGCCCTTCAGCTTGGTGATGGTCTTGCTGGTGGCCTTGGCGCTGGCGGTCACGGTCTTGGCCTTGGCCATGGTGGAGCTGGTGCTGTAGCGGACCTGGTAGCTGGTGGCGCCGGTGCGCTGGGACCACTTGACGGCAATGCGCTTGCTGCCCGGGGTCAGGGAGCTGATGGCGCCCTTGGACGGGGCCACCGGCTTGGTCACCACGGACTTGGCGGTGGACCAGGCGCCGTACTTGGTGGGGCCGTTGCCCTCGGCCACGCCGCGGACCTGCACGTAGTAGCGCTTGTTCATGGACAGGCCGGTGACGGACTTGCTGGTCACCTTGCCCAGGGTCACGGTCTTGGCGGAGGTCATCTTGGAGCTGGTGCTGTAGCGCAGCTGGTAGCTGGTAGCATGGGAGGCTTTCGCCCACTTTGCCGTGAAGCTCTTGGTGCCGGGGGTGACGGAGCTCAGGGTGACCTTGGCGGGGGTCACGGGAGCGGGACCGGGGACGACCTCCTCGCCAGGCTCGGGGCCGGGCTCGGGATCGGGCTCAGGGTTGGTGCCGGGGTCCGGGCCGGGTGCCGGGCTCTGGGGCAGGGTGGGATTGGGCTCGGTGCCCCATTCGCTGGTGGGCGCGCCGCCGTCGAAGCTGTAGGAGTCGACCTTGAAGCCGTACATGGCGCCGGAGTAGTCGGAGTACAGGCGTATGTACAGGTCGCCGCCCTGGACGGTGATGGTCTTGCCGGCCAGCTGGGTGCCGGTGTACTGGCCCACCAGGTCGCGGTTGGTGTCGTAGATGCACAGGAAGTCGTAGTTGGGCTCGAAGGCCGTGTCCTCGCTGAAGGTCATGGAGATGGAGCTCACGTCATGGGCGGGCTTCACCCACCAGGTGAAGTCCATGTTGTTCATGTACGGATGGTTGGACTCGGTGCGAATCGGGTTGGCCGCACCGGCGCTGGGCCAGAAGGTCAGGTGGTTGGGGCCCTTGCCGGCACCATCCGCCACGTGGATGGGAAGGCTCAGGGTCAGGTCCTGGTACTTCACCTCCACATGCTCGATTCCGACGGTGCGGAACAGGTGACGGGCGGTCAGCTCATCGGACGAAATCACCTCGACTCCGTCCAGAGCCTGGTCGAACAGGTAGCACTCAAGACCGTTGACGTCGAAGTACTCGCCCACATGGTAGATCCTGCTGGGCAGGGTCTTCACCAGCAGGGCATTCTTGAATTCCGCCTTGCCCGGCAGCTGCGATTCGTCTCCTGCCCACTTGTCACGCTTCACGTAGAAGGTCAGGTCCTCGTGGCAGCCGTCGAAGGCGCCAGACTCGATGGTGGGCTTGTCCTGGATCAGGACGTTCTTCAGGTTGGAGCAGCCGTAGAAGGCCTTGTCCGCAACGTTTTCCACGGACGCAGGCAGATACACGGTTTCCAGGGAGGTGCACTCCATGAAGGCACCGAGCATGATGACGGTGACGTTGGAGTTCACCAGGTCCAGCTGGGTCAGGGACGTGCAGCCCTTGAAGGCGTAGTCCTCGATCATGGTTTCGTCGGCGGACACGAGGGTGACCGACTGCAACCCCTTGCAGTCCTTCAGGCCGTTGCCGTAGGCGTTCTTCAGCTTGATCTTCTTCAGGCAGTCGCTCTTGATGGTGTAGCTCTTCAGCTGGTCGCAGGCAGACAGGTCCAAGCTGGTGGCGCAGACCATCAGGCTGGCGCCGGAGCAATCGTGCTCGTAGGTGAAGGAGGTGACGCGCTGCTCGTAGCCGTTTTCGGTGTACATGGCCTCCCAGGTGACGAAGGGCCAGTCGCCGGGGGCCGTGTCGTACAGACCAAGCTCGCGAACGATCGGATAGAAGGCCTTCAGGTCGTCGTCGTTGAAGGGCGCCGGGGTCTCCGGGTCCGGTGCGGGGGCGCCTCCCCCACCGTCGGCCGCGTAGGCGGACAACGGGAACGCCAGCAGCGCCGCCAGGACGAGCAGTGCGGCGGCGAGCCAGCGAGACAGGTTGCGGGTAGCGGTCATGGTTGCTCCTTTCGGTGGCGCGGCCTGAGGTGCACATGCACGGGATGCAGATGCGCGGGGCGAAAAGCCCCTCAGGCAGCGCCGTTTCATTCCCTCCAGTTTAGCGGTCTGGGGCGCGGCGCGGGAGGGCGCAGCGGGTATTTCGTCCCCTTTATGCAGAACCCGCAAATGAACAGGGCGAAACTGCCGATATGGCGCCGCATACAGAAAGAGCTCCGGGGGATTCCCGGAGCTCTGTTGGAGGGCTGAGTTGCGCAACCCGCAGATGCGGTGCGCGGCGCCTACTTGCGGTGATCCAGCTTGCGGGCCATGAAGTCGCCCAGGGACTGGAAGATCTGGACCAGGACCACGCACAGGACCACGGCGGCCATCATGACGGTGGCGTTCCAACGCTGGTAGCCGTAGCGGATGGCGATGTCGCCCAGGCCGCCGGCGCCGACGGTGCCTGCCATGGCGGAGTAGCCGAACAGGTTCACGAAGGTGATGGCCACGCCGCGGATCAGCGACGGCAGGCTCTCACGCAGCATGACCTTGGTGACGATCTGCCAGGTGCTGGAGCCGAAGGACTGCGCGGCCTCGATCAGGCCGGCGTCCACCTCCGCCAGGGACTGCTCCACGATGCGGGCCACGAAGGGCGCGGTGCTCACGGTCAGCGGGACGATGGCGCCCGGCACGCCAAGGGACGTGCCCACCACCAGGCGGGTGAACGGGATGATGGCCACCAACAGGATGACGAAGGGAATAGAGCGGCCGATGTTGATAATCCAGCCCAGCACCGTGTTGACGGTGCGCATGGGATGGAGGCCGTTGGGGGTGGTCAGGGCGAAGGCGATGCCCACCGGCAGGCCGATCACGTAGGCGAACAGGCAGGACAGGATGGACATGACCAGCGTGTCAACGGTGCCCTGGGCCAGCAGCGGGCCGTACTCTGCGAAGAACTCTGCAAGATCCATTTAGATGCCTCCCATCGCGCGCATGCGGTGCTGCTCGCCGGGGAAGTCGCGGCCGCCCAGGGGCATGCTGCCCTGGGGACCGACGGCGGGAGCTTCGGTCAGAGTGGAGCTGATGCGCTTGTGGCCCAGCAGCTCGCGGGTGATGTCAGCCTGGGGGTTGGCGAAGACGTCGGCGGTTTCGCCCTCCTCCACGATCAGGCCGTCGTCCAAGACCACGATGCGGTTGCAGATCTGCTCGGCAACGGCCAGGGCATGGGTGATCACGACCATGGTCACGCCCAGGTCGCGGTTGATCTGCTGGAGCAGGTCCAGGATCTGGATGGTGGTGCGGGAGTCCAGGGCGGAGGTGGCTTCGTCGCACAGCATGATCTTGGGCCTGTTGGCCAGGGCGCGGGCGATTGCCACGCGCTGCTGCTGGCCGCCGGACAGCTCGGACGGGTAGCGCTGCTCCTTGCCCTCCAGGCCCACGACCTTCAGAAGCTCCATGGCGCGGGCTTCCGCGGTGGCCTTGTCGGTGCCGTGGATCTCCAGCGGGTAGGTGACGTTCTTCAGGACCGTGCGCTGCTGGAACAGGCTGAAGTTCTGGAAGATCATGCCGATGCCGGCGCGGTCTTCGTTCAGCTGCTTGTTGGAGTGCTTGGTGATATCCTCGCCGTCGATCAGGATGGCGCCGCTGGTGGGTGCCTCCAGCATGTTGATGCAGCGGACCAGCGTGGACTTGCCGGCGCCGGATTCGCCGATGATGCCGAAGATGTCGCCATCGTTGATGGTCATGGAGACGCCCTTCAGCGCGGTGTGCGAGCCCTCGCGGGTTTCGTACACCTTGGTGACGTTCTGTATCTCGATCATGTCTGCCTTCTTGGCGCAGGCGCGGGGCCTGCGCAGGTTCGTGCGCCGACCAGGTCGGCCGGCGCAGGGGTCATTGGTAAATTTGATAGGTGAATGGCACGCTCGCGGGCCCGTTTCGGGGGCCTTTGGCGCACACGAACACCTGCCTGCCGCAAAACAGGCAACGTACAGGGTACGCTACTTCGCGGTCCGTTCCAACGGCTGGCTGTATACGGGGATTTGAGGGCTAGTTATCGGTTTGATTGATAGCACTGCAGTGGGCGAAAGATTCGGCCCCTCGGGGCTGCGCAACGAATGAATGCGGCAGAGCGCCAGCGGCGCTTTCGCCCTGCTCCCCTACTTGGACTCGACCTTCTTCAGGTCGGCGGACTGGTCCTTGGTCAGGTCCAGGTTGGCGTAGGTGGTGGACGCGTCCGGCAGGATCATGCTGAAGCCGCGGGTCTGGTCCATGGTCACGAAGCCGCGGTCCAGGCGCAGGTCCAGGATGTGGCCGCCGAAGCTGCGGTCCTCGGAGATGAAGTGCAGGTGCCAGCCGGGCAGGTTGATGCTGCTCATGAACGGCGGGCAGTACAGCGCCACTATTGTGCCGGCCACCTCGGTGCGGCTGAAGGTCTTCTGGGCCGTGACCATGTGCTCGGCCAGGGTGCTGCTGCCGGACCAGCGCGGCAGGGCGCTGCGGACCGTGATTTCGGCCAGCTGGCAGTCGATGGTGGCCATGTAGAACAGGTTCGGGTTGTAGCTGCGGGCCTCGTTGCCGAGCTCGGCGCACAGGCCCTCGAAGGTCAGCGGGCCCTCCAGCTCGAAGATGTAGTCGGCGTCCATGAAGGTCACGTCAGCGAAGGGCACGGTCATGGCGTCGGTGGCGGCCACGGTCAGGCCGTCGGCGCGGCACTGGAACACGTCGCCGCCGATCATGACCAGCTCGCCCTCAAGGCCGTCGAAGGTGCCTATGCCGGTGTCGCCCAGGGTGCGCAGCTCCCCCACCGTCACGGAGCCCAGGAAATCGCCCTGGCTCAGGGACTGGAGGATGCTGACCTGGTTGAGGGTCTCTCGGTCGCGGATCTGGGCGACGGTCTGGCGCTCGGTCATGATGGTTCCCTTCTGTTCGGGTGGTTGGCGGTTGACGATCGGCGGGTGCTGGCGGCGCGGCGATTGCGAACTGGGCGCGGCTACTCCGCCAGGTCGAAGATGCGTCCGTACAGCTCGTTGCCGCACAGCCAGCCCCGCTCGGTGGGACAGTAGCGCGGCTCGCTGACGGGCGCGGCGTTGGGCTCGGCGGCCTGGGCAGCCAGGTCCACGATGGAGTCCGCGGTTGCGCCCTCCGGGTTGTCGTAGATGCTGGGCATTTCCACCGGCAGCTCGCGGACCTCCACCAGGCCCAGTTCGCACAGCTGGGCGAAAACCTGGGGAGCGTCGGGGAGCAGCTGGCTTTCGCCCAGCTCCTGAACACGTGCCACGGACACGCCCCGTGCCATGCGCATGCCCAGCATCAGGTCCTCGGCGGCCATCTGGGCCGGGTTCAGGTCATCGGTGACGTAGCCGTCGGTGGCGCGCATGCGGCGCTCGTCGTTCTGGGTCATGCTGGCGGCTCCCCCGCCCAGGCCCAGGTACGGAACGCCGGTCCAGTAGGCGGTGTTGTGGCGGCTGTGGCAGCCGGGCTTGGCATAGCTGGCCACCTCGTAGCGCTCGAAGCCGGCAGCGGTCAGCAGGCGGGCGGCGGCCTCCATCTGGTCGGCCTCCACGTCCTCGTCCGGGGCGGGCATCTTGCCCTTGCGGACCGCCTTGGCGAACTTGGTGCCCTTCTCAATGGTCAGCGGGTACACGCTCACGTGGGTCACGCCCAGGTCGATGGCCTGCTGGACGCTGGCCTCAAAGGATTCCAGGGACTGGCCCGGGATGCCGCACATCAGGTCGATGCTGATGTTGCTGAACCGAGTCTGGGCGGCGCGGACGGCGTCGATGGCCTGCTGCGCGTCATGGGCGCGGCCCAGGATGCGCAGGACGGCGTCGTCGAAGGACTGCACGCCAATGCTCAGGCGGTTCACGCCCAGGGCCCAGATGTCCTTGACCAGCTCCGGGGTCAGGCTGTCCGGGTTGGCCTCCATGGTGCACTCCACGTCCGGCTCCAGGCGCATGCTCATGCTCAGGGCGTACAGCAGGCTGCTCAGGCGCTTCTGGCCGATGAAGCTCGGCGTGCCGCCGCCCAGGTAGACGGAGCGGATCTGGCCCAGCTCCCCTTCCTTGGACTTGCGACGGATCTGCAGGACCAGGTCCTCCACGTAGGCGTCGATCTCCCGGCTGTTCTGGCGGATAGTCGACGTATGGAAGTCGCAGTAGTCGCAGCGCTTCACGCAGAACGGGATGTGCAGGTAGAGCGCGCCGTAAGGGTCGTGGGGCATGAGGGTTCCTATCTGTTACAGGTCAGCGGAGCAGCTGGCGGAGCCGTGGGACTGGAGGAAGTTGCTGGAATACTCCTCCAGCTCGTCGAAGACGGCGTTGAAGTCGTCCAGGGTGCGGCACTCGTTGAACTTGCCGCGGGCGGCGCTGGCGCCGGGGAAGCCGTTCACGTACCAGGCAGCGTGCTTGCGCATGCGCACGATGCTCTTGCCGCCGCGCTCGGACAGCAGCTCGGCATGGCGACGAGCCATGGCCAGGCGCTCCTCCAGGGTGGGCTTGGGCGGCTCGGGCTGGCCGGCAATGGCAGCCTTAACCTGGGCGAACAGCCAGGGGTTGCCCTCGGCGGCGCGGGCGATCATGACGGCGTGGCAGCCGGTCAGCTCCATCATGCGCGGACCGTCCTGGCCGCGGTAGATGTCTCCGTTGCCGATGACGGGAATGCTCACGGCCTGGCGGACACGGCGGATGACGCCCCAGTCGGCGTAGCCGCTGTACATCTGCTCGGCATAGCGGCCGTGGACCGCCACGGCGTGGGCGCCCGCCTGCTCCATGCGCTTGGCGAACTCGGGGGCGGTTTCCTCGTA
The DNA here is from genome assembly GCA_030526515.1 of Coriobacteriia bacterium. Classification (GTDB taxonomy): domain Bacteria; phylum Actinomycetota; class Coriobacteriia; order Coriobacteriales; family Eggerthellaceae; genus SUG1186. Next base: position 165 of record JAUNCQ010000054.1, on the reverse strand, counting down.
CTGATGGTAGCCGCGGCGGAACTTACAGGTCACGAAGACCCCCGGCACGGCGTTGCGGATGGCGGAGATGATCTGGGCCGCAAGCTCCGGATCCTTCATCAGGGCGGAGCCGTCGCCCTTGCCGGCGATCTTGCGGGCTGGGCAGCCCATGTTCACGTCCAGGTA